>NZ_JBQKCL010000070.1:0-308 GCF_052122375.1 Blautia sp. HCP3S3_H10_2 | reverse complement strand
CTGGTTTTACCAGTGATTAGAGGTTTTAAATAGTATTTAAGATTTCTAATGACTGATAAAAATTCAGTCAAAAGCAATAAAGAATGTACCTTGAAAACTGCATACATGTAAGTATGATTAAAAGATAATCATACATCCTTGATACAAACGTTAAAACGTAAGATAGGAAGACATCGATTTAGTCTGTGAGAACAGACTAAGATCAACAATGAGAATCAAAAGACCGCATCACCTACGCTAGGGTGATGAGCGAAAGGTCAAGCAATAAGGGCACAGGGCGGATGCCTTGGCACTAAGAGCCGAAGAAA
>NZ_JBQKCL010000069.1:0-317 GCF_052122375.1 Blautia sp. HCP3S3_H10_2 | reverse complement strand
AAGGCATCTAAGCGTGAAGCCCCCCTCAAGATGAGATGTCCCATTCGAAAGAAGTAAACCCCCTTGAAGACGACGAGGTAGATAGGGCAGAGGTGGAAGTGCAGTAATGCACGGAGCTGACTGTTACTAATAGGGTGAGGGCTTGACCTAAGCGCAAAGCGCGCAGGTCGTTCCATTGAACGAAGTGAGATGGAACGACCGAAGATTCGCAAGGTTGAAAAAAGATTCTTGACAAAGTATTCCAAAGGATGTAACATGTATGTAGTTTTGAAGGTGCAAACCTTTATATTCCTCCTTAGCTCAGTCGGTAGAGCATT
>NZ_JBQKCL010000068.1:0-324 GCF_052122375.1 Blautia sp. HCP3S3_H10_2 | reverse complement strand
GACGGTATCAATGCGTTGTTTTCGCATATTTGCTGATAACGCCAATCGTCTAAACCAATTAAATATGTTATAAGCAAGCGCGTGTACCTGAAGTCTGTTTGCATTTACGATTCTGGTATGACTGCTTACGGAAGCAAAATCAAAACCGGATTTGCTTTCTTTGATAAAGTTTTCCATCAGACCTCGCTTGCAGTAAAATTTGATAAGATACTCTGGTGCGGAATCCATGTTTGTGACAACAAATGTATACATGTAAACAATCTGGTTTTCCGGCTTTTCAACTTTGCATACCACACGTCTTTCATAAGGCCATGACTTTGCTTT
>NZ_JBQKCL010000067.1:0-328 GCF_052122375.1 Blautia sp. HCP3S3_H10_2 | reverse complement strand
ATCTTAAATACTTTTTAAGTCCTGTGTCAGAACTTCTTTATTTAAAACCTCTAATCACTGGTAAAACCAGTTATCATAACAGCACTTCCCTGCTGAATGGGGTTAACACCGGTCCATCAATCTTTACCTTTTACCGTTCTGTTTCCGACAGAACTCACTTACCAGTGTCTGTTTCTATATGAACAAGCTTCCCGCTTGTTTTTTTCTTTGATCCGGTGCCCACCTGCTCTCCCACATCGTCTCCAATGCAGTACCATCGGCCGCCTGCGTCTTAACCGTCGTGTTCGGGATGGGAACGGGTGTTTCCCACAAGCGCATCGACACCGGA
>NZ_JBQKCL010000066.1:0-337 GCF_052122375.1 Blautia sp. HCP3S3_H10_2 | reverse complement strand
GTTCATTTAAACCTATGGGCTTAAGTGGACTCGAACCACCGACCTCACGCTTATCAGGCGTGCGCTCTAACCAGCTGAGCTATAAGCCCATTTGAAATCTTACGATTTCAGCGTCCCATCACTAAATTCAAGCTACGTCTTCGACTTGCTTTCATTAAGTGCTGTGACATGCCTCGTACTAAATTCAGCCTGCGCTACCGCTTGTCTTCATTAAGTACTCTGGCGATGGAGATGAAGAGATTCGAACTCTCGACCCCCTGCTTGCAAGGCAGGTGCTCTCCCAACTGAGCTACATCCCCATAATCTGGCGCCCACCTGCTCTCCCACATCGTCTCCA
>NZ_JBQKCL010000065.1:0-354 GCF_052122375.1 Blautia sp. HCP3S3_H10_2 | reverse complement strand
TACATTGATCGTATACAATACAACGGATGCCTGGCCTGCTTCTACAACTACTGTCTCTGTCTTGGCAGCTGTTCCAGCCGGGGTTACATAGCCTGCCGGGGCTTCTGTTTCCACAAAGTAATAGCTTCCCGGTTCTACATTATCAACTGTGATCTTTCCATCCTTGCCAGTCACATAAAAGCCACGATTTTCATCTGGATTTCCAACCTTATACAGGTCGAATTTTGCTCCCTCAAGGGCAATTCCTTCTGCTCCTGTCTTCAGCAGTTCCAGTTTTCCTTTACTTTCTTCCGTATTACTCTTCTCGAATGTATAGGTTAACTTTTCCTTCTGGCCTGCTTTTACCGTCTTTGT
>NZ_JBQKCL010000063.1:0-383 GCF_052122375.1 Blautia sp. HCP3S3_H10_2 | reverse complement strand
GTTCCAGTTTTCCTTTACTTTCTTCCGTATTACTCTTCTCGAATGTATAGGTTAACTTTTCCTTCTGGCCTGCTTTTACCGTCTTTGTCTCTGTCCTTGCCGCTTCACCGCTTGGTGTTACGTAACCTGACGGAGCTTCTGTTTCTACAAAGTAATAACTTCCTGGTTCTACATTATCAACTGTGATTTTTCCATCTTTGTCAGTTACATAGGAACCACGATTCTCATCCGGATTTCCAACCTTATACAGGTCGAATTTTGCTCCCTCAAGGGCTGCTCCTTCTGCTCCTGTCTTCAGCAGTTCCAGTTTTCCTTTACTTTCTTCCGTATTACTCTTCTCGAATGTATAGGTTAACTTTTCCTTCTGGCCTGCTTTTACCGTC
>NZ_JBQKCL010000062.1:0-383 GCF_052122375.1 Blautia sp. HCP3S3_H10_2 | reverse complement strand
GCCAAGGCATCCGCCCTGTGCCCTTATTGCTTGACCTTTCGCTCATCACCCTAGCGTAGGTGATGCGGTCTTTTGATTCTCATTGTTGATCTTTGTCTGTTCTCACAGACTAAATCGATGTCTTCCTATCTTACGTTTTAACGTTTGTATCAAGGATATTTGATTAATCTTAATCAAATTTACATGTATGCAGTTTTCAAGGTACAATCAAAGGCTTACTCACTTAACCTCACGGCTAAAAAGTTAAGCCAGTTGGTTTAACTGGACCCTTTCTCCAGAACTCATGGTTATACTCGTTTGGATCAGGTTCATTTAAACCTATGGGCTTAAGTGGACTCGAACCACCGACCTCACGCTTATCAGGCGTGCGCTCTAACCAGCTG
>NZ_JBQKCL010000061.1:0-387 GCF_052122375.1 Blautia sp. HCP3S3_H10_2 | reverse complement strand
CTGGTTTTACCAGTGATTAGAGGTTTTAAATAGTATTTAAGATTTCTAATGACTGATAAAAATTCAGTCAAAAGCAATAAAGAATGTACCTTGAAAACTGCATACATGTAAATTTGTGTATAACGTTCGTAAGTGCACCTCATGAATCTTCGATTCATTCGGTCGCGACTGCGTCGCTTATAAAATTTATTTCATAAGTGCTTAGGAAAGCAAGCTTTCCACACACTTACAAAATAAATTTTGCACTTACTTGGTATACGCGAATATCCTTGATACAAACGTTAAAACGTAAGATAGGAAGACATCGATTAAGTCTGTGAGAACAGACAAAGATCAACAATGAGAATCAAAAGACCGCATCACCTACGCTAGGGTGATGAGCGAAAG
>NZ_JBQKCL010000060.1:0-500 GCF_052122375.1 Blautia sp. HCP3S3_H10_2 | reverse complement strand
ATCCACAAGACAGGATGCTTTTTCACGGAGAAGGCCATTCTCCTTCAGCCGGATCACATAGCTTGTGCCGTTTTCTTCGCACTGCTTATAAAGATCAGGAGTAGCAAAACCACTATCACCACGAAGCAGAATACGGATTGCAGGATAATCATTCTGGTATTCATCCAGTATCGGCTGCAGGAAGTCAACCACTCCGGTACAGGAATACTGTGTTCCATCACGAAGCTGTACTTTTATCAGATCTCCAGTCATTCCGTCATAACAGACAAGCGGATGATAACCATTGCTTTGATAATGAAAGTTAAAGGCTCTGCCTTCCTGTCTGCCGTATGCATCAAGGAGGGTGGAATCCAGATCCAGGATAACAGCCGGTGGCATCTGAATGCTGTAAATTTTCTTCCGAAGCACTCGGCCAATCACAAGGAACTGGTTTAAGGTATCTTCATCCATACGGCTAAAGAATCTCGATACCGTAGGCTGTGATGCGAGGGCGTTTTTTT
>NZ_JBQKCL010000059.1:0-510 GCF_052122375.1 Blautia sp. HCP3S3_H10_2 | reverse complement strand
GTTTTTGAGAAAAACAGTATCTTTTCCACTTTTTTTCTACTCATGGTCAGTCACCTCCGGGATAACGAAACCTGAAGTCTTGTCCCTGTCTCTGATGATCCGGAAAGCTTCACTGACCTGATGGTAATAATAAAAAGTATCATCCGTACTCTGATGTCCAAGATACCGGCTCAGAAATGGAAGCATTTCCTTAAGCGCGATCCCTTCTTCCATCCAGAGATTCATCCTTTTTACTACAAAGCTGTGTCTGAGGCAGTGAACAGTAGGAGTTTTGTCACAGCCTTCTGCATATGGTGTTGCATTCCATGCCCTGCGAAATGCTGCGTTTATAGTGACAGAACACAGGCAATTGCCCGGTTCTCTTGCAGGGAAAACCCATTCTGATACGCATCCATGATGATCATTCAGTATCGTCTTATATTCCTTCATTAACACAGCAAGATCATCTGACATATATATTAGCCTGTCTTTATGACCTTTTGACTGCATGATTTTTAATGTTCCCGCTTC
>NZ_JBQKCL010000058.1:0-513 GCF_052122375.1 Blautia sp. HCP3S3_H10_2 | reverse complement strand
TTCACAAAAAAGATGAGGATAACATTATTTATCTTAAACCACAGATACGTGCCATTTCAGCTTCATCATCTGGCCATAATGGCTTCTCATCACTTTCCAGATCACCTGATTCCATCACTTTACGCATCATATCAACTGAAGGGACTGCGTAAATACGTGTTGTTTCAGTTGAGGAATGCCCCAGTATACGGGAAACAAGTTCAAGTTCTGTTCCATCCTGATACAGATTGGTTGCCCTGGTCCTGCGGAACATATGGGGATAGCATCGTTCCGGGAAATTCGGATACTTTGAGCGGATCTGAGCTGCATATTTTTTGATGATACGCTCAACATTTCCAACTGACATCCTGTCTTTGTGACCCTTGATCACTGTATAGATCAGCGGAGCATCAGGATCTATCACTTCATGGTAAACTTTTAAATAGTTCTTCAGATGATCAGCGGTCTTATCTGTGATCGCAACGATCCTTTCTTTATCACCTTTTCCATAAATCCGAAGATACGGTATGTCGG
>NZ_JBQKCL010000057.1:0-530 GCF_052122375.1 Blautia sp. HCP3S3_H10_2 | reverse complement strand
GAAACAGAAGCCCCGGCAGGCTATGTAACCCCGGCTGGAACAGCTGCCAAGACAGAGACAGTAGTTGTAGAAGCAGGCCAGGCATCCGTTGTATTGTATACGATCAATGTAAGCAATACGAAGGAAAACGAAGGAAAGCTGAAACTGGTAAAAACCGGAACTGACGGTAAAAAGCTTGCAGGAGCAGAGTTCGACTTATACCGTGTGGAAGATGGAAAAGCGGACACTAGGATCAATAAGGTGCCGTTAGTAACAGATGAAAACGGAACCATTGAGATCAGTGTAGACCCAGGAAGCTATTACTTCGAAGAGACAAAAGCCCCGGCAGGCTATGTAACACCGAGCGGAGCAGCAGCAAGGACTGAGATCAAGACAGTAGAGGCTGGTCAGACAGAAGTAAAAACTTATACTTTCGAAATGAGCAATACAGAAGAAAGTAAAGGAAAACTGGAACTGGTCAAGACAGGAGCAGAGGGAAAAGCCCTTGAGGGAGCAAAATTCGACCTGTATAAAGTTGGGAATCCGGATGA
>NZ_JBQKCL010000056.1:0-541 GCF_052122375.1 Blautia sp. HCP3S3_H10_2 | reverse complement strand
AGGGGCAATACCACCGCATTTGCCAGAATCAAATGAGCAAAATTTGATTGTCATTGAAGCGTTTTTAGAAGCTGCGAAGCGATATGCTCGTGGTGGATATGATGTAATTGTAGATGGCATTGTAGGACCGTGGTTTTTAGAGCCGTGGCTCAACATTGTTCAAGAGCATTATGAAGTACACTATATCGTTTTAAGGGCAAGTAAAGAAGAAACTATGAAGCGAGCTATCGAACGCTCAAAGTTAGACAGAGAAACAAATATTGAATTAGTTGAAACAATGTGGAATCAATTTTCCAATTTAGGAATCTATGAATTAAATGTTATAGATACAACTACGCATTCAATCAAAGATACTGTTTCAGCAGTAAAAGAAAAAATGGTAAGCGGTACGGCCTTACTATTTTAGACAATTCCAGTTTGTCGAACACATGAAAATTGATTAGAAACCAATCGAAGTTGGTGTAAACGATAAAGCAGCTTACAATATTTGATAAACTGCCCTATCGTTTACATCAATTTCGATTTTTCTATAGTGAACAAA
>NZ_JBQKCL010000055.1:0-596 GCF_052122375.1 Blautia sp. HCP3S3_H10_2 | reverse complement strand
TAATGCGATTCCATTATCACATAAAATATGTTATCCTCATCTTTTTTGCGAAGAAGAGAGTAAATATCGCTATATCCAGAAAAGATGAGGATAAAAATACTCTGAGGATAATCCGGTTTATCCGAATGTTAGGATAATGCGGCTATACGGATCTCCGGAAAGGAATTGATGGATTGATCGCTATTGTTACCGGAACATTTGGCCTGGATCCAACCGAAGCAGGATCCATTTTTCTGTTCTGTGGACGCAGAAATGACCGAATGAAAGTCTTGCTCTACGAAGGCGATGGCTGGCTTCTATGCTATAAGAGATTTACGGATGGCAAACTTCAATGGCCAAGGAATGAAAAAGAAGCCAGAGACCTTACCCCTCAACAGTACCGATGGCTGATGGAAGGACTTTCCATTGAACAGAAAAGAGTAATACACAAGGTGAAACCAGAGCTTTATTAGTTCGGTTTTATATTGTACATTGAAAATTTCATAAGCCTGAATTATTCACGGAACAGTATCTAAACTGATAACTGTACCATGAATCCGAAAATTGACCCATGTAGCCTAAACATCGCTCAATCAGTTTCCAAAAAGGGTATAAAA
>NZ_JBQKCL010000054.1:0-622 GCF_052122375.1 Blautia sp. HCP3S3_H10_2 | reverse complement strand
GGCCACAACAATAGATCAATCTGAAGATCACTTTATACTCTGTAGACAGACGCAAAAACGAGGGCACTTTTATCTCTGGAGAATAACTGTCGATTTCATGAAAGAATGCTGATATTTCATCATCTGACAAGATATGCACCAGTCTTTTTTCACATTTATAAAAATTCGACGGAATATATGCTTCCTCACCGAGGGAGATCATGAATAACGCAAACTGACGGATGATAGAAGTACGTGCTGAACAGGTAGATAATGCTTCCCCTTCACGCAATGTCCCCCATTTTTTGACCAGTTCCCTGCTGAGATACGGCTGTATAACGGATTCTTTTACACAAAAATCATCAAAATGTTTCAGTTTCCATTCTTCAGTTTCATAAGAGAATCCAACAGACCGCTTTTCCTGTAGAAACTGTTTAATATACGGAGCAAAACAGCTTTGATATTCATATCCGAGAATCTTCATTACAGACCTCCTTCCAGCATCAGTCCGATGTCTGACAATGATAATCCACATTTTCTGCTTCTTTCATCATCCAGAAGAAGGTATTTCATTACGCTTGTCGGATCACGATGACCAAGTGCATCCATTACATCATCGATGCCGGCATGATTTTTCAGCAGA
>NZ_JBQKCL010000052.1:0-771 GCF_052122375.1 Blautia sp. HCP3S3_H10_2 | reverse complement strand
TCTTTGTCTGCTCTCACAGACTAAATCGATGTCTTCCTATCTTACGTTTTAACGTTTTATATCAAGGATGTATGATTTTCATCATACTTACATGTATGCAGTTTTCAAGGTGCATTCTTTATTGCTTTTGACTGAATTTTTATCAGTCATTAGAAATCTTAAATACTTTTTAAGTCCTGTGTCAGAACTTCTTTATTTAAAACCTCTAATCACTGGTAAAACCAGTTATCATAACAGCACTTCCCTGCTGAATGGGGTTAACACCGATCCATCAATCTTTACCTTTTACCGTTCTGTTTCCGACAGAACTCACTTACCAGTGTCTGTTTCTATATGAACAAGCTTCCCGCTTGTTTTTTTCTTTGATCCGGCGCCCACCTGCTCTCCCACATCGTCTCCAATGCAGTACCATCGGCCGCCTGCGTCTTAACCGTCGTGTTCGGGATGGGAACGGGTGTTTCCCACAAGCGCATCGACACCGGAAGCATTTGTTATCCGCTCTCTTCTCTTTTGAAGAAAGCCACTTGATAACTCAACAGTAAAACACATTTCGATCTTCTACTTTTTCCATAGAAAGGAGGTGATCCAGCCGCACCTTCCGATACGGCTACCTTGTTACGACTTCACCCCAGTCATCGGTCCCGCCTTCGGCAGCTCCTTCCTTGCGGTTAGGTCACTGACTTCGGGCGTTACTGACTCCCATGGTGTGACGGGCGGTGTGTACAAGACCCGGGAACGTATTCACCGCGGCATTCTGATCCGCGATTACTA
>NZ_JBQKCL010000051.1:0-902 GCF_052122375.1 Blautia sp. HCP3S3_H10_2 | reverse complement strand
CTATTCTTCCTGATATACTGTAAAACATCAATATCAAGGGAGGCGCACTTATGGCAAGACCAAATTCAGAAACAGTTACTACATTTGGCGAAGTACTTCATTCTGCTAACATTACTTATTCCCAGGGAAACAGAGCAGCTAATGCCGATAACCGGCTTATGATCTATTTCCAGGGGATGAAAGTTTATGTTCCCGACGGTTTCCACGCTGATACACTTTTGAAACTTCTTCAGACATTGAAAAAGTTATGATGAAGCGTATTGCAGAAGGGGCCACCCGCATATTTCTTGCCTGTGGTTACACTGATTTCCGTAAACAGATCCCGGGACTGGTTGCTTCTGTTACTCTTAGTTTTAAACTGGATCCATATAATGGAGACTTTGTTTTTATCTTTTGCAACAGAAAAAGAGATTCCATAAAAGTTTTACGCTATGACCAAAACGGATTTCTCCTCGCAACCAAAAAACTTCTGGATGACATGAAATTCCAGTGGCCCAGAACCCCGGATGAAGTAAAAGAGATCTCTTTTCAGCAGGTAGAATGGCTCCTTCAGGGGTTGGAAATTGAACAGAAAAAAGCACATCACCAGGTAAAGATAACCGGTGAAAACAGTTGTTTCTGACAGTCGTGATAATGCCCTGGAAAGTGCCAAAAAAGCCTTTAAAACCGGCATTTTGCAGAGTATGAAATAACGTGAAACGGTAGAAAAAAGCCTCAAAAAATGGTATAATTTTCCTATCATAAACACGAGGAAAAAAGCATGACTGAGCACGAGGAATTACTGATGCTGAGAGCTCTTGCAGCGAAGCAGGCTCTGGAGCTGGAAGCAAGCAAAAAGATCATACAAGAGCGTGATGAGAAGATCCGCAGACAGAATATTCAGATTGACAACATGATCCAGG
>NZ_JBQKCL010000050.1:0-906 GCF_052122375.1 Blautia sp. HCP3S3_H10_2 | reverse complement strand
AGGAGCTTCCTGTATAATAAAAAGCGTGGATGTTGAAAATTGAAAATACCTCAGAGTACAATAAGACTACTGACTGGCAGGTTAGTAAAAATCTTATTATACAGAGAGGTATCTATAATGAAGTCTAACACACAGAACGCAAAAATTGAAGCTATTACAGAAAAAACTTTGGTACTCGGAATTGATGTCGGAAGTGAAACGCACTATGCCAGAGCTTTTGATTACAGAGGAATCGAGTATTCGAAGAAGCCATTTAAGTTTAGTAACACAGAGGCCGGATTTGCGACATTTAAGGAATGGATCCTGGAACTCAAAGAAAGGCATGAGAAGGATAAGGTGGTTCCGGGTATGGAACCGACCGGGCATTACTGGTTCAATCTTGGAAAGTTTCTACAGGATAATGAAATGAAACCGGTTCTTGTAAATCCTCACCATGTGAAAAAAACAAAAGAACTCGACGACAATAATCCTACTAAAAATGACCGTAAGGATCCGAAAGTTATAGCCGGATTAGTTAGAGAGGGACGTTACATGATCCCATATCTGCCGGAGGGTGTTTATGCTGATCTTAGAACAGCAACAAACATAAGATTCCAGTTACAGGCGGAACTTACAAGAATTCAAAACAGGATCAGTCGTTGGTTCAATATATATTTTCCTGAATATAAGACGGTATACGGAAAGCCGGATGCCAAGAGCGGAATGCTAATCCTTAAAGCAGCACCACTTCCTGAAGATATCCTGACGTTAGGTATCGATGGAGTGAACCAAATCTGGCGTGATGCGAAGTTAAGAGCAGTTGGAAAGGCGAGGGCGAAGACCCTGATAGAAGCTGCAGAGCACAGCGTTGGAAGCAAAGAAGGTGCGGTGTCTGCAAGAATGGAAATCCGAATGCTTTTGGAGGAC
>NZ_JBQKCL010000049.1:0-932 GCF_052122375.1 Blautia sp. HCP3S3_H10_2 | reverse complement strand
CTTTCTTCGGCTCTTAGTGCCAAGGCATCCGCCCTGTGCCCTTATTGCTTGACCTTTCGCTCATCACCCTAGCGTAGGTGATGCGGTCTTTTGATTCTCATTGTTGATCTTTGTCTGCTCTCACAGACTAAATCGATGTCTTCCTATCTTACGTTTTAACGTTTTATATCAAGGATGTATGATTTTCATCATACTTACATGTATGCAGTTTTCAAGGTACAATCAAAGGCTTACTCACTTAACCTCACGGCTAAAAAGTTAAACCAGTGGGCTTAACTGGACCTTTCCTCCAGAACTCATGGTTATACTCGTTTGGATCAGGTTCATTTAAACCTATGGGCTTAAGTGGACTCGAACCACCGACCTCACGCTTATCAGGCGTGCGCTCTAACCAGCTGAGCTATAAGCCCATTTGAAATCTTACGATTTCAGTGGAGATGAAGAGATTCGAACTCTCGACCCCCTGCTTGCAAGGCAGGTGCTCTCCCAACTGAGCTACATCCCCATAATCTGGCGCCCACCTGCTCTCCCACATCGTCTCCAATGCAGTACCATCGGCCGCTTAGGTCTTAACCGTCGTGTTCGGGATGGGAACGGGTGTTTCCCCTAAGCGCATCGACACCAGAAATGTCATATGAAATTGTTATCTCCTTGATAACTCAACAGTAAAACACATTATACTCTCTACTTTTTCCTTAGAAAGGAGGTGATCCAGCCGCACCTTCCGATACGGCTACCTTGTTACGACTTCACCCCAGTCATCGGTCCCGCCTTCGGCAGCTCCTCCCTTGCGGTTAGGTCACTGACTTCGGGCGTTACTGACTCCCATGGTGTGACGGGCGGTGTGTACAAGACCCGGGAACGTATTCACCGCGGCATTCTGATCCGCGATTACTAGCGATTCCAGCTTCGTGCAGTCGAGTTGCAGACTG
>NZ_JBQKCL010000048.1:0-933 GCF_052122375.1 Blautia sp. HCP3S3_H10_2 | reverse complement strand
GGTTTTTCAACCTTTCATATCTCAGTGAATAAGCCACAGCTATGAGCATTTCAATGTATCAGGTACTGAAATAGTGGTTAAAGGGTATACGAAATAAAACGTCATTGATTTCCGCTTTACTGGCCTTGTGTATACCCTTCCCTCTATGGCAGCTAACCTCCTATATCCACCAGGATCATCTCTGTCTCCAGAGGTCCTAACTTCCTTCGTCCTGCCTGCCCATAACCAGGGTGTCAGCTATGCTCCTTTACGGGGTCATATGCCCCATGGTGACTATTTCTGCCGACTACTGGCTCATTCTTTGTATTATTGATTACTGACTCGCTTCCTGTTCCAGCACTGTGATCAGTGGACGTTATCTGTTACATTCTGCTTGATTCAGTGGCTGTCCACTTGACAGCCTCCATTACAGTTACTTGTCTTTCTTACGCGGCCTGTAGATAAACTGCCGGTCTCTTGATGTCACTGACCATCTTTTTCGGATCATAATCCACGCCTTTTGTCAGCATGGCATAAAAGACACGTATCAGCTTGGCTGCAATTGCCATAAGTGACTGCATTTTCTTCAACGGATTCAACCTTCTGGTTGTATAATAATTGTGGAGTTCCCTGAACTCCTGGTTCTTCGACACAAGTGACATTGCAACCTCAAAGAGCAAATATCTGAGTCTCTTTCGACCTCGTCTGCTTATTGTTGTCTCGCCCTTGTGCTTTCCCGAACTATTTTCAACCAATGCCAATCCTGCAAGCTTCTGCAGTTCTTTCGGATTGTTGAAGCGGCTGATATCTCCTACTTCTGCAAGGAACCCTGACACTGTCCTGATTCCCACACCTTTGATCTCTAACAGCTTTTCAGCCATCGGAATCTTTCTTACCAGTTCTTCAATTAGAACCATAACTTCCTGTAGACGCGTATTTCTGGATTCATAGTCC
>NZ_JBQKCL010000047.1:0-960 GCF_052122375.1 Blautia sp. HCP3S3_H10_2 | reverse complement strand
GCTCCTGTCTTCAGCAGTTCCAGTTTTCCTTTACTTTCTTCCGTATTACTCTTCTCGAATGTATAGGTTAACTTTTCCTTCTGGCCTGCTTTTACCGTCTTTGTCTCTGTCTTTGCCGCTTCACCGCTTGGTGTTACGTAACCTGACGGAGCTTCTGTTTCTACAAAGTAATAGCTTCCCGGTTCTACATTATCAACTGTGATCTTTCCATTTTTGTCAGTTACATAGGAACCACGATTCTCATCTGGATTTCCAACCTTATACAGGTCGAATTTTGCTCCTTCAAGGGCTTTTCCTTCTGCTCCTGTCTTGACCAGTTCCAGCTTTCCTTTACTCTCTTCTATATTGCTCATTTCGAAAATATAAAGTTTAACTTCATTCTGGCCTGCTTCTACAGTCTTAATCTCAGTCTTTGCTGCATCTCTGCTCGGCGTTACATAGCCTGCCGGTGCTTTTGTCTCTTCGAAGTAATAGCTTCCTGGGTCTACACTGATCTCAATGATTCCGTTTTCATCTGTTACTAACGGCACCTTATTGATCTTAGTATCCGCTTTTCCATCTTCCACACGGTATAAGTCGAACTCTGCTCCTGCAAGTTTTTTACCGTCTGTTCCAGTTTTTACTAGTTTCAGCTTCCCTTCGTTTTCCTTTGTATTGCTTACATTGATCGTGTACAATACAACGGATGCCTGACCTGCTTCTACAACTACTGTCTCTGTCTTAGCAGCTGTTCCAGCCGGGGTTACATAGCCTGCCGGGGCTTCTGTTTCTACAAAGTAATAGCTTCCCGGTTCTACGTTATCAACTGTGATCTTTCCATTTTTGTCAGTTACATAGGAACCACAATTCTCATCCGGATTCCCAACTTTATACAGGTCGAATTTTGCTCCCTCAAGGGCTTTTCCCTCTGCTCCTGTCTTGACCAGTTCCAGTTTTCCTTTACTTTCTTCTGTATTGCTC
>NZ_JBQKCL010000046.1:0-1153 GCF_052122375.1 Blautia sp. HCP3S3_H10_2 | reverse complement strand
AAAGAATTACCGGAGCAGTGCCGCTTGAAAAGAAGCCGAAAAAAATGCCTCAAACAATGATGTATGCATTATAGCAGGAAAATTGCCTTTTTGCACTACGCCATGTTTTGAAGCACTTACATATGTTTTGAAGCTATAAAGATAATCAATGTTCAGGTAGGGGTATTTACCGAATTAAGATATGGGATTATTCTCATTCTGAGTCCGGGAGATCATATGTCCTTAACCGGCGGGAAACAGCGGAGACCTATCTGGAGGATGGCCGCTGTAGTTTCACAAACAATCTAAGCGAGAACGCAATCCGTCCGTTTGCAGTTGGCCGGAAGAACTGGCTGTTCAGTGATTCTGTAGAAGGAGCCAATGCCAGTGCTGTAGTCTATACAATGGTTGAGATGGCAAAGGCGCACGACCTGAACATTTACGGATAGTAAGCGCCAAATATTCCTGCGGATTTTCTAATACTCTGATTTCCTCTATAATTGTAGGCGAAAGATATTTAAACTATTTCACTACAATTACGGAGGATAGGTTATGGCAACTACTCGCAAAGCCCGTGTTCCGATGGCGGAACAGATCAGGCTTATCAATGAATGCCGCCAAAGCGGTATGACAGATGCTGACTGGTGCCGTGAAAACGACATCGCAGTAAGCACTTTTTATAACTGGGTCAGCCGTTGCAGGAAAGCAGCAGCGGATCAGATCCCGGCACCGAATTATGGTCATTGTGAGATCCCGCGCTCAAAGCAGGACGTGGTTCCCATTGACATTGTTTCGGATCACCTTCCGGAACAGCATATAGCATCGCAGATGTCCCAAACGAACCTTGACAATTCACATACGATTGAAGTGTCCATGAATGATGTGACAATCCGCATCAGCAATGATGCCGATCCTGTCCTGCTCACCAGGACACTCCGCCTGATCCGGGAGACCTCATGTTAGGTGATATCTCCGGCCTCGAAAAAATCTACATTGTCTGCGGCTTATCCTCACGATATTTTTATCCTCATCTTTTCTGGATATAAAGATATTTACTCACTTCTTCACAAAAAAGATGAGGATAACATTATTTATCTTAAACCACAGATACGTGCCATTTCAGCTTCATCATCTGGCCATAATGGCTTCTCATCACTTTCCAGATCACCTGATT
>NZ_JBQKCL010000045.1:0-1363 GCF_052122375.1 Blautia sp. HCP3S3_H10_2 | reverse complement strand
TGATATTGTCAATATTGGTTGACACATTTATCTCAAAGATATCACTGACTATGCAGCCAGGTCCAAAGATTGATAGTATCTCTGGCGCTTGATGATCGGAGGAAGCCCACCGTTAGCAGAGCAGATCCTCCTGTTATTCCAGTAACTGATGAAATATCTCCAAATGAGAACCTTCAGTTCCTCTGTGGTCATAGTTTCCGTATTGTAGCGGTCATAGAGAAGCTCGCTTTTCATTCTGGCCCACATGCTTTCACATCGGGCATTATCATGGCACCTGCCACCAGCACTGTTCATGCTTTGAATAATACCGTATTTTGCCAGAGCCTTACGATAGGTTTCACTGGTATATTGTGTTCCTCTGTCAGAGTGTAAAATGGCGCCTCGCAGATTAGGATATGCAAGATAGGCATTATCCAGGGTATGCTCACACAAAGTTGCTTTCATGTTGGTTTCCATCGCCAGACCAAGGACACTGGAATCAAAGCAGTCAAAGATAGCTGAAACATACAGTTTTCCATCTTTAGCCTTGATCTCTGTGATGTCAGTTACACATTTTTCAAGTGGCTTATTGGATTTGAAATCTCGCTTCAGAAGATCATCCGATTTACGCGCTTCCCGATCAGCTCTGGTAATACCATTTGACTTACGCTTTGGCCGATGGCTAAGGCCTATTTCATCCATAACCCTGTAGACAGTTCGCTCACTGGGGATTTTGAGTCCTTCCAGATTCTTAAGGAGAAGTGCCTGATACATGCGAATACGCCCATAGGTATCATTGCATTCATCCTCAGAATTAATCGCTCTCATAGCATCAGCGAGATCCTGATATTTCCAGGGACGATCTTTAATAGCAAGATATTTGTAAAAACCCTGGCGGCTGACACCGAGCATCCGGCAGTAGAATGAGAGTTTCCCCTTAATCACGCCGTCTTCCGTTTTTATGGCAATGAACTTCATTCTTTGGTTCTTGCTGACTTCCGACGGCTGGCTGCGAAAAAAGCACTTGCTTCCTCGAGAAATTCATTTTCCTCTTTCAGACGCCGGATTTCTTTATCTTGATCCTTAACGCGTTTGCGGAGCATCGCAAGCTCCTCAGCAAGACTCATCGCACTTTCTGGAGTATGTGCACCATCGCCAATATCCAATGTGCCTGCTCTAACTGCTTTCAGCCATGTATGGATAGTTCCCTCCGGGATACCTAATTCTTTAGCAGCTTTAGCACCACCTATTTCTTTTGCTAACTTAACTGCCTGTACTTTGTATTCATGGTCATATTTACGTGCCATTTTGAGTACCTCCTTATTCTCTTGATTCTATCATGAAATCCTTGAGAATAAGATGTCAACTTTTTTATACCACACCA
>NZ_JBQKCL010000044.1:0-1473 GCF_052122375.1 Blautia sp. HCP3S3_H10_2 | reverse complement strand
CTTTTCAAGCGGCACTGCTCCGGTAATTCTTTTGCCCAGGGCAGGAGTTGATCAATAACGTCCGGATTTTCCAGATGATGATTGTTTGGCATTTCTGTGAGCAGATATTTCAGGTACTCATAGGTATCCAACTCATTGGCTCTGGCGCTTTCCACCAGAGTGTATAATACTCCGTTTGCAAATGCGCCGCGGGGAGTATCTGCAAACAGCCAGGCTCGCCTTGCGGTTGCAAATGGTTTTATATTTGCCTCACAATAATTGTTGCTGAGCGGAATGCGACCATCTTCCAGAAATGTCTCCAGATATTTTCTCTGGTTCTGGCAGTAGCCCAGTGCCTGCGTAAGTTTTTCATTGGTCGTGTGCATCGCAGAGGTCTTTTCTATCCACGCCCAAAAGGCATCAAGGATTGGCTGTGACGCATCCTGACGCTTCTGTTTTTTCTCTTCATAAGGGAGATCCCTGATCTCATCTTCAACCTTGAAGAGAAGATCGATGTATTCTCTTCCTTCGGCACCTTTGGAACCGGGGATCTCTTTTCCTTTTGTATCCAATGGAATGCTTTCCACAAAATACCTGCGACAGTGTGCCCAGCACAGGGCTCTCTTTATATCCGGCACCTTGTCGTAGCCAGCGTAAGCATCCGTGATCAGATACCCTTTAAACCCATCCAGCAGCTTCCGGGCATTCTCGCCGCTCCGGCTGCGGGAATAATAGAAGAATGCTCCCTGGATATCTTCACTTACTGCACTGCGCATTAACCACATAAAAGATTCACTGCTTGGAAGCTTTCCCTCTTCCTTATTACACTGGATCCGGGTTTCATCCATATGGAGTAGTCCGCATTCCAACAGCTTCTCATGGATCCTCCAGTAAACCGGTTCCAGCCATTCCTGGCTGCAGCGGATGATCCAGTTCGCCATGTTGCTTCTGGAAAGTACCAGTCCAAGACGAAACCAGTCTTTCTCCTGTCTGGCTAATGGTAGTCCCATTGCAAACTTCTGGTACATGATCTGGGCTATCAGGGATGGCGTGGAAATTGAATGTGCCAGCGGTGGCACTGGAACAGCTGCTTTCTGGAAATGGCATTTTTCATTTGGGCTGTCTTCTTCCCCACATTCTGTACACTTGGCTATCTGCTGGACGATCTGTTTCAGGATAAGTTTGGCCGGACGGAATTCAACCTCTGTGCGTACAACACGTTTTCCCACCACTTTCATCTCTCCGCCACAGACACTGCATTTTTCATCTACCGGAAGAACGTATTCCTCAACTTCCTGAGGAAAGCCTGCCAGCATTTCCTGGCGTACTCCCGGCTGGCGTGGTGTTCTGGTATATGGCTTCACGGTGATCTTTTCTTTTGAAAGGTTCAGCTGCTCGGCAAGTTCCTGGACAGATTCAAACAACGACAGCTGACCATCCATCTGAGTAACCTCAGTGGATGGTCCAAACAGTTTTTTCCGGGCATGAAGCAGC
>NZ_JBQKCL010000043.1:0-1688 GCF_052122375.1 Blautia sp. HCP3S3_H10_2 | reverse complement strand
GAGATTAAGAAAAGCCTTCCTTCACAGCGATGTGTCATATGGATCCGGTATGTATACCAGTTAGAGGAAATGGATTCTTCAGGAACAGTATCTGACCGCAGGCTATATCTAAATCAATCAGTATACGATAAACTTCCAGTTTCATGGAAAGATGATCTTGATTTCTATCTTGAAGACTGTTGTAAACGTTATACAAAACGCACATTAGAATTAACACGTACCTATTGTTCCGAAGGGTTGCTCATTTTTGATGAAATTGGAGTTGTCAATATATCAGATATCTCATACGAAGCGGTACTGATACTTGTAAACACAAAAATGTATCAATCAGATGAAACCAGAAACGTGATCCTTAATTACACGGCTCGGATGATACAGTTCTATGAAAAGATCGGGAAATGCACAAAGCCATACAGTCTTCTCTTTAACAGTCAGATTTATCCTCATATCGGATTGATCGATGCGTTTTCTTCAGAGAATAAAGCAGCTTTACAGAAAACGATAGATGTAATTATGTCAGCCGCAGACTTTAAAGGAAAGATTGAGCCTTTTATCGAATGCCTGCAAGCCCATGGATATATCGGTACTACTTTGAAACTGGCAAAACATGCATTAACGGCTTTTTATCTGTTTCTGGATATACATGATCTTGGTTATCATCCGGATATCGTTTGGATATGGTTCTCTGAGGTAAAAAATACACTGGGAACTTCCTGGCTTCACTGGAGAAGAGTTCTGAGTTTTTGTAATGAATATCTTCTTAGCGGCGATATCCACCCGGGCGGGAAATATAAATACATTCCTACCATATATGATGAACTCCCTGAATGGTGTAAGGAAGCCGTCGCAGGTCTTTTAGAACAGAAAAAACGTGAATATTGCGAAAGCGGTACACTTAAATCTTATCGATGTTCCTGTGCAAGCTTTTGTCTGTTTTTGATCGATCATGGGTATGACAGTTTCAAACAGATTTCTCCAGAGATAATCAAAGAATTCTCAATCCGGGATGAACATTCCACATTTAAAGGCCGTGCCACCCGCTTTGTAATCGTAAGAGCCTTCCTACGCTATCTTGAGGAACATCGATATACAGAAAGACATGGTCTGGATCAATGTCTTATATCAGGAAGTGCACCCGTAGATAAGATCATTGATGTTTTGTCCGATGAACAGATTCAGAGGATCCAGGAGTACCGGCTGACCCATAATGCCCCTGTAGAACTTCGCGACATTGCCATTGTTTTGCTTGGCCTAAAAACAGGACTGAGGGCCTATGATATCCTGGCACTCCGTTTTCAGGATATCGACTGGAAGAAATGCCAGATCTCAATCATCATGAAAAAAACGAAGACACAGATCACTCTTCCAATGCCTGTTGAAGTGGGAAATGCTATATATTCATACCTGAAATACGGCAGACCTGATGCAGAAAGCGATTTTATTTTTGTAAGATCCAAAGCCCCGTATGGAAGATTGACTGGTAAAGTATGTACCAGAGCACTTTACCGTATCCTGCCCGAAAGAAATGATGTAAAGGGCGGCGGTTTTCATGTGACACGCAGGACTTTTGCTACAAATCTGCTGAAAAATCATGCCGGCATCGATGATGTAATGGATGCACTTGGTCATCGTGATCCGACAAGCGTAATGAAATACCTTCTTCTGGATGATGAAAGAAGCAGAAAATG
>NZ_JBQKCL010000042.1:0-1757 GCF_052122375.1 Blautia sp. HCP3S3_H10_2 | reverse complement strand
TATAATGTACCCATAACAGTGGACACACGAATTAGTGTAGTACCCTTTTTTCGGACACCCACACAAGACGTGACCCTGTTCTTAAACACCGTTCCCATGTGAACCCTTTTTCTTGGACACTTCCTTCCAGATGTGATATTCTAATCACAGAAATGGAGGATTTTCATGAGCAGAAAACTATTCACAGAGGAACAACAACAGTTACTTCGCCAAAACCCTTACATCTACAGTGTTACCGAGGCAAGGATCACTCTCACCAAAGAGTTCAAGCAGCTCTTCATGACCGCATACAAAGCCGGTGAATCGCCGAGAAAGATTCTTGAAGATCATGGTTTTGACATTGACATCATCGGCGAGCGGCGCATATGGAGCATTTCCCAACATATCCGTACAGAATATAAAACGTACGGAGAATTCCATGAGGGCTATGGTCCACGGGGTGAAACAGCCAACCACGATGCACCCAAAGATACTGCCAAACCTGTATCCGAGGCTGATGAGATCAAACAGTTACGGCATGAAGTAGATTACCTGAAACAGGAAATGGAATTTCTAAAAAAAATTTCCTCGATCAGAACTACAAGGAAGTAGGTGCACTGCTCATGAATGACTCTTCCTGTGTATTCGAAATCATCTACAACACCATGCAGCAAAGCCATAACGCACTGTCCGTCAAGGCACTTTGTGAAACGGCAGGTGTATCCCGTAGCGGTTATTACGCCTGGGTCAACTCCGCTCCTGTAAGAGAACTCAAGGAACAGCAGGACCGTGACGACTTTGATCTGATACTCGCTGCCTACAAAATGCACGGCTATACAAAAGGTGCCAAAGGCATCTACATGGCCCTGCTTCATATGGATCCGCCTGTGATCATGAATCTCAAAAAAATCCGGCGTCTGATGGGTAAATTCAATCTGTCCTGCCCCTACAGGGGCCCGAATCCTTACAAGCGGATGGCCAAAGCCCTTAAGACAAGCAATGTTGCAGACAACCTGCTTCAGCGCGAATTTGAGGCATACGGTCCCAGAATCGTCCTGCTGACAGACATCACCTATCTGCCGTATAATGGCATCTTTGCTTATTTATCTACTGTCCTGGATGCCTTTACCAAGCAGATACTGTCGTATGTGCTCAGCCCATCACTGGAAGTGGATTTCGTTTTGGAAACCATCAACAAACTGGTGGAAAATCACGGGGTCTCCCTCCAGGCAGAAACGATCATTCATTCAGATCAGGGTTGCCACTATACCAGCCACAAGTTCATAAATATCCTTTATGATAAAAAACTCCGTCAGTCCATGTCCCGCAGGGGAAACTGCTGGGACAATGCTCCGCAGGAAAGCTTCTTCGGCCATATGAAAGATCACATCATGCCGAAACTTGCGGAATGTACTGAGTTTGCTAAGGTTCAGGTCATCATCGATGACTATATAGATTATTACAACAATCAGCGCTATCAGTGGCATCTTGCCAAACTGTCGCCTAATGAATTCTACAAATTTGTTACTACCGGGGAGTATCCTCTGGATATCCCGAATGCACCTGCCCCGCCGGCCATTAGGAAAGAGCCGAAAGAGCTTGGCAAAATGGCAGTTCATATAGATTCTGAAAAATAAAATTTAACAGAATATCATATCAATTCGGTTTGTCCAATTCTGTGGGCACATCAAATGTCATGTGTCCACTTATGTGGATAACCAAACAAAGGAATGTCCAAAATCAGGGATATCACTTTTGTGTAGGTGTCTAAAAAATAG
>NZ_JBQKCL010000041.1:0-1784 GCF_052122375.1 Blautia sp. HCP3S3_H10_2 | reverse complement strand
CTTCATGGTAAACTTTTAAATAGTTCTTCAGATGATCAGCGGTCTTATCTGTGATCGCAACGATCCTTTCTTTATCACCTTTTCCATAAATCCGAAGATACGGTATGTCGGTCTCCAGATTTACAGAAGATACATTCATAGACAATAATTCGGAAACCCTGACAGCAGAGTCATAAAGCAATATCAGGATCAGTCTGTCCCTTCGGCCTATCTTAGTATCCGGCGGAGCAGAGAGCAGTGCCTTAAGGGCATCATCAGGGATGACTTCACGTGTCAGCTTTGGTACTTTAAGAAAAGGAACTCTGGAAGCTGTGAGAGCTACTGACTGTAACGATATATCACAATCAGCAGCATACCAGAGATAAGCTCTGATCGCAGCAAGCCTGTTATTACAAGTGGTTTCGCTGTTACCGTTTTTATGCAGGAACTCAATGTATGATAACAGAAAATCATGTGTACAATCCTCAAAGCCAAAGGTACGAAGTGATAAATTCATAGTATCGGTTATATATCTTCTGAACACGGTCAAAGCATCCCGGTAGGTTTCTATTGTATTCCGGCTTTTCAATGACTGATCAGGCAGGTAATGCTCAAGAAAATCCAGTGTTTTTGAGAAAAACAGTATCTTTTCCACTTTTTTTCTACTCATGGTCAGTCACCTCCGGGATAACGAAACCTGAAGTCTTGTCCCTGTCTCTGATGATCCGGAAAGCTTCGCTGACCTGATGGTAATAATAAAAAGTATCATCCGTACTCTGATGTCCCAGATACCGGCTCAGAAATGGAAGCATCTCCTTAAGTGCGATACCTTCTTCCATCCAGAGATTCATCCTTTTTACTACAAAGCTATGTCTGAGACAGTGAACAGTAGGAGTTTTGTCACAGCCTTCTGCATATGGTGTTGCATTCCATGCCCTGCGAAATGCTGCGTTTATAGTGACAGAACACAGGCAGTTGCCTGGTTCTCTTGCAGGGAAAACCCATTCTGATACGCATCCATGATAATCATTCAGTATCGTCTTATATTCCTTCATTAACACAGCAAGATCATCTGACATATATATTAGCCTGTCTTTATGACCTTTTGACTGCATGATTTTTAATGTTCCCGCTTCAAGATCTGCATCACTCCACTTCAGTTTTCTCGCTTCTGAAATACGCAGGCCACAACAATAGATCAATCTGAAGATCACTTTATACTCTGTAGACAGACGCAAAAACGAGGGCACTTTTATCTCTGGAGAATAACTGTCGATTTCATGAAAGAATGCTGCGATTTCATCATCTGACAAGACATGCACCAGTCTTTTTTCACATTTATAAAAATTCGACGGAATATATGCTTCCTCACCGAGGGAAATCATGAATAACGCAAACTGTCGGATTATAGAAGTACGCGCTGAACAGGTAGATAATGCTTCCCCTTCACGCAATGTCCCCCATTTTTTGACCAGCTCCCTGCTGAGATATGGCTGTATGACGGATTCTTTTACACAAAAATCGTCAAAATGTTTCAGTTTCCATTCTTCCGTTTCATAAAAGAATCCGACAGACCGCTTTTCCTGTAGAAACTGTTTGATATACGGAGCAAAACAGCTCCGGTATTCATATCCGATGATCTTCATTACAGACCTCCTTCCAGCATCAGTCCGGTACCTGACAATGATAATCCGCATTTTCTGCTTCTTTCATCATCCAGAAGAAGGTATTTCATTACGCTTGTCGGATCACGATGACCAAGTGCATCCATTACATCATCGATGCCGGCATGATTTTTCAGCAGA
>NZ_JBQKCL010000040.1:0-1790 GCF_052122375.1 Blautia sp. HCP3S3_H10_2 | reverse complement strand
TTGGCCGCACTCGTTCATTTTGGGGCCTTTCTTCTCCCAAAATTGAAATGGGCGGGAAAGCCCTAAAATGGCTTTCCCGCCTTGATTACCCATTAGCAAAGACGGGCGAGACTGTCAACGGCGGCGCTGAAAGCGCCGTTCATCTTGACCGTTGACTGGCTCGCCTGGCTTTGCTACTGCCCGTAAGAGATGGAAAAACAAGATGGAAAACAAGGTTAAAAATGGTTGACAAGTCTATCGGATGTGTGTTATACTGTGCGACAGTTTGAGATTGGAAGGAGGCTTACGTGTGTTAATTTGTGTACGCTAATAAGCAATAAAAAGTAGAAGTACCTTTCCACATGATGGTGGGCTTTTTTTGCGTGCGTATGCAAAGGAACACGTAGGTTTGACACGAGCAGTCTTTGAACTGTATCGTGGTGTTTTTTCGTGCTTTGTTGTTATGCAGGCGTCTGCCCTCTCTGTGGGACAACGCCTGCTTTTTATTGCAGAAACAAAGGAACAATGCAATAAAAAAGGAGGTTCGCATTATGACCCAAAACAACAATTCATGGAGAAAAACTTATTTTACACTTCTTGCCGGACAAGCAATATCCTTTATTAGCAGCGGTATTTTGCAAATGGCCATTATCTTTTATTTGGTTGCGAAAACTAATTCTGCAATCATATTGACGGCGGCAACACTGATTGGATTTTTGCCGCAAGCCTGTTTAGGCCCGTTTGCAGGTGCTTTTGTTGACCGGCACAGCCGTAAAAGCGTAATGATTGGTGCGGATTTGATAATTGCCGCCGCTGGCGGTATTCTGGCGCTGGTGGCGTTTTACATGGAATTGCCCGTATGGTCTATTATGGTTGTCCTGTTAATCCGAAGTGCGGGAACTGCTTTTCATTCTCCAGCATTCAGCGCAGCAACACCTATGATTGTGCCAAAAGAGGAACTTACAAAATGCGCTGGTTACACGCAGACCATGCAAGCAGTAAGTGCGATTATCAGTCCAGCTGCCGCAGCGTTTTTATATGCTGTTTGGCCTCTTAATGCAATTATATTGTTAGATATTGTGGGTGCAATCCTTGCCTGTGTGACTGTTGCGATTTCGTCCATACCAACGCCTGAACTATGTCCAGAAACGAAAAGACAACAGTTTTTACAGGATATGAAAGAGGGGTATGTGGTATTAAAGCAAAACAGGGGCCTCTTTGCTCTGCTCTGGATTGGTGTAATTTATATGTTCTTTTATATGCCAATCAGTACGCTTTTTCCTCTCATCTGTATGTCATACTTCAAAGGAACACCGGCCCATGCCTCTGCCGCTGAAATTGCTTTTGCGGTTGGTATGCTGCTTGGCGGAGTCATTCTGAGCATTTGGGGCGGTTTTAAGAAACGGCGGTACACCATCGGTCTTTCCGTTCTCCTGATGGGCGTTAGCAATATGCTCTCCGGGCTTTTGCCGCCAGACGCATTTCTTGTCTTTGTTGTGTGCTGTACTGTTATGGGAATTTCCGCTCCATTTTACGGTGTGCAAAATGCGATTTTTCAAGAAACGGTCAAACCAGAATATCTGGGGAGAGTTTTTTCTCTACTGACAAGCGCCGCTTCCCTCGCCATGCCGTTTGGCCTTGTCATTTCCGGGCCTCTGGCGGAGCGGCTGGGAGTTGAGAAATGGTTTGTCATTTGCGGAATTGGCATTATCATCGTTGCGCTTGCCGTATTTTTACTACCCGGTTTGAGAGAGATTGACAATACGCAATAATCAACTGCACCTTTTTCTATTACTAAACAAAATGCCTGG
>NZ_JBQKCL010000039.1:0-1827 GCF_052122375.1 Blautia sp. HCP3S3_H10_2 | reverse complement strand
CCCTGTGTGTTAGGATAATTGTCAGTGAAAGATAATTACTTTTGTGGTAGTATATAGCTATCACAGGAAGGGAGCTTTCACTATGAACTATAGTCCAGAATTAAAGGATGCACTCCTCAGGAGAATGCTTCCACCAAATAATGAATCCATTACCAAGATATCCAGAGAAGAAGGTATCTCTGAACAGACACTTCGCAACTGGCGGGATAAAGCCAGAAAGGAAGGCTATGCTGCTCCTGGTACGGATGCTGTTCCGGATGACTGGAGTACACAGGATAAATTTTTAGTTGTTGTTGAAACAGCAAGCATGAATGAAACGGAGCTCGCTGAGTATGCCCGTAAAAAAGGGCTTTATGTTGAGCAGATCAAAGCTTGGAAAGATGCCTGCATGAATGCAAATGGCGGTATCGCTAAAGAGGCTTCCCGGCTTAACCGTGAACTCAAGGATTCTGAAAAGGAACGCAGAAAACTTGAAAAAGAATTACAGCGCAAGGAAAAGGCTCTTGCAGAAGCAGCAGCTTTACTTGTACTGTCAAAAAAAGCAAATGCGATCTGGGGGGATCCAGAGGACGAATGATCAGCGCCTCAGACCGCAAGAATGCTGTATTGCTGATCAATGAAGCCATTACATCGGGAGCGTCCTGTAAAAAGGCATGTGAGCGTCTCGGAATCACGGAACGGACTTTCTACCGTTGGAAGAAGCGAAAGGCAGATACGGATTCCTATGAGGATGGACGTCCCTCAGCAGATCATTCAGATCCTGCCAATAAGATACCAGCAGAGACACGTCGGGAAATCGTAAATATCTGTAACAAACCAGAATACGCCAGCCTGGCACCATGTGAGATCGTTCCGGCATTAGCCGATGAAGGTATCTATATCGCTTCTGAATCAACTTTTTACCGTGTGTTGAGGGAAGAAAAAATGCTGAACCACCGTGGACGCAGCGAAGCACCAAAACACAACCGTCCATCTACATACAGCGCAACAGGTCCGAATCAGGTGTATATGTGGGATATCACATATCTGAATGGTCCACATAAGGGTATGTTTTACTATCTGTATCTTTTCTCAGATCTTTACGATAGGAGTATCGTTGGCTGGGAAGTCTACGAGGAAGAAAGTGCCGACTATGCCAGCAGTTTGATTAAAAGGATCTGTTTAAAACAAGGGCGGCTTACTACGGAGCCATTAGTCTTACACTCTGATAATGGCTCACCCATGAAAGGCGCTACAATGTTGGCGACCCTGTATCAGCTTGGTATAACTCCTTCAAACAGCAGACCGCGTGTAAGCAATGATAACCCCTATGCCGAAAGTCTTTTCAAAACGTTGAAATATCGTCCTAACTATCAGCCCAAAGGATTTGAAACATTGGAAGAGGCTCGGGAATGGGTCAGCTTGTTTGTAAAATGGTATAACCACGATCATCATCACAGTGGTCTAAACTTTCTTACTCCTTATCAGCGCCGCAGCGGATCGTCTGACAAGATACTGTCTAAACGTAAAGAAGTATACGAAGCTGCTAAAGCAGAGCATCCAGAACGCTGGAATGGACGTGCAACCCGTGACTGGAGTCTTCCGGATACTGTATATCTGAACCCGGAAAAGGTACACGAACAATCCGAAAAAGCTGATGAGCAGATGGCTGTTTCATAAAAATCTAATCATTCAAAATGATGGTGATCAGGCAGGATTCTGTGCCTGACGTGATTGCCAATAAACGTAGATAATTTATTGATACTCACGTCAGGTACAGAACAATATCTGATGACCTGCAAGAACAAAAAATAAATATTTTACTGACAACTACCTTGACAGTCAGCG
>NZ_JBQKCL010000038.1:0-2521 GCF_052122375.1 Blautia sp. HCP3S3_H10_2 | reverse complement strand
GAAAATTGATTAGAAACCAATCGAAGTTGGTGTAAACGATAAAGCAGCTTACAATATTTGATAAACTGCCCTATCGTTTACATCAATTTCGATTTTTCTATAGTGAACAAAGTCGCGTCACCGGAGCCGATATGTATGGACTTTCAATCTTTACACTTTACTATAAGATAAAGGTTGTGCCATTGTGGCAGATGGCTCGTTTCTGAATCTAAGCACGACAAATAGACCTCATTTCTGAGGCTTTTCAAAAAATATGAATATCAAGCTTTAAATACGTAGTGGTATCCGCTGTTGTGGTTTTCCAAGGTGTCCGCCACAGCATTTACAGACAGTAACCTTAATACCGTAGAGGGTTTCGAGCATCTGTGGAGTATCCAGGTCTTTCAGCCGGGAAAGATACTGTTTGCAGCCAAGGAGATTCCGACATAATGTCAGATGTTTGGTTTTGGTTCTGGTACATAGTAACCCATAATGCCTGATTCTGACAAAGCGTTTAGGAGGCACATGCATAAGAAACCGGCGAATAAATTCAACACCGGAAATGGTAAATTCCTTCCATTTGCCTTCTTCTCGGTAGTCTTTGACATAGTAAGTAACTGTATCTTCATCCATGCGGATGATACGATGGTTGCTGATGGCAATACGGTGGGTGTATTTCCCAAGGTAGTTAATAACGGACTGTGCACCGTTGAAGGTTTTCTTGCAGTGGGGAACCCAATCCTTTTCATAGCAAGTATTTAGGAGTCCCTTGAAAGCATAATGGTTACGATACTTTTCACTGCTTCCGTGAAACTGAAGCTTTCTCTCTTCCCAGAGGTTTTTCAGTTCATCCAGATATTTGCCACGGAACAGCTTTGAAAGTACCTTTACAGGAAGAAAGAATTCTTCGCCCTTATCACGCCATTGATTTTCGGCTGTCAGACCGCCGCCAAGAAGAATGACATGGATGTGAGGATGGAAATTCATTTCAGAACCCCAGGTATGTAACACACAAATATATCCAACCTTTGCACCAAGATGTTTTGTGTCGGAAGTCAGTTCTTCAATAGTTGCTGAAACGCAGTGATACATGGCGTCATAGAGAAACTGCTGGTTACTGTAGATTAAAGGATTCAACTCCTGTGGTACAGTAAACACAACGTGAAAGTAAGGAGCTTCCAGCACATCCTCACGTCGCTTGTCCATCCACTTTTCCTTAGGCAAAGCCTGACACATGGGACAGCATCTGTTTCGGCAGGAATTATAATGGATTTGCAAGTGGCCACAGTCCTCACACATGCTTACATTGGCACCATAAGCACCGGTCTTGCAGTTAATGATGCAGTTTGCAACTTTGGATTGCTGTGGTGAAGGTGTATGTTTATCAAGATATCGCGGATAAAACCGTAGAAATATATCCTGTACAGTCGGATGCTCCATTATGAATCCTCCTGTACATCAAAAGGGCTTTTAATGCCAAGCAAAGTTTTGTTGCTGACATGAAGATAAATCTCGGTAGACTTAGGATCCAAGTGTCCTAATAATGCCTGAATATATTTAATATCACATCCTGCTTCAAGAAGATGACTTGCGAAGCTGTGCCTGAATGCGTGGGAAGTGACATGCTTAGCAAGTCCGACCTGTTCAGAGCTTCTTCTTAACACCTGATTTACCGCAGAGATATCCAGATATTCTCCGGTTGCCTGGCTTGGGAACAAAATATTTTTGGGTTTTCCACACTGAAACCAGTACTCTGTCAGAATGTCAAGTGTACGGTCAGCAAGAATGGTATAACGGTCCATTCTGTTTTTGGTGTTGCGGATATGGATGGAATGATTTTTGCGGGAAATATCTTCGTAATGTAAATGGGTTGCTTCAGATACACGAAGACCGCCCGAATACATAACAGCAAAGATAGCCTTGTATTTCAGGTTTTTAGTAGTATCAAGGATGGCTTCGATTTCTTCTTTAGCAAGAACCGTAGGCAGGGAACGGTCACGTTTCATTCTGGGAATTTCATCTTCGTCCCAGTTGAGCTTGAGCACCCGCTTGTACATAAAGCGCAATGCCCCGTAGTAGTGATTGTAGGTTTCGGGCATAATACCGGCAAGTCTTTTAGTAGTAAGATAATCATCAACATCAGCGATAGTAAGTTCCTGCCAGGGTTTACCGGTAGCATTCAGAAACGGACTAAGGGCGTGACAATACGCATTGGCTGTGGATTCCTTTAGATTCCTCTTTCGTGCAGCAATAGTTACTAATTCAAAAATATCTTCGTACATAAATAACCTCCATGAAATAAAAGTAGTAATAACAACAGTAACTACCTGTCATGGAGGAGCATTTGCAAAATAAAACTGCTTGTGAAAGCAGCTTTGTAATGGTATTATTTTCATAGGCAGTGGAGCTTTCTTTAGTATTTCGTTTTGTGTGGTAACTTAACAATAAATACATTTTAAAGAAGAATCAACTGCCTTTTTAATAAAAAAACAGTAAAACTGCGCCACAGCCTTGGCAGGCCATCGCGCAGCGATTTTGTTCA
>NZ_JBQKCL010000037.1:0-2586 GCF_052122375.1 Blautia sp. HCP3S3_H10_2 | reverse complement strand
ATTACATCATATCCACCACGAGCATATCGCTTCGCAGCTTCTAAAAACGCTTCAATGACAATCAAATTTTGCTCATTTGATTCTGGCAAATGCGGTGGTATTGCCCCTTTAATCAAATAATGATAAAAGTCATCTGTGTGCATATGCACAGACTTTTCCAAATCTGATTCTTTTGCAACAACAGATGCCGTTGTAGTTTTTCCTGTCCCCGGCGCACCTGTGATTACAATAATTCTACCTTGATTCATCTATATTTTACCTCCACAAATCTCGAGTTGTCAATCTCTTAAAAAACCAGTTACTCTTTCTTCCCTGTGTACCTCTTCGCCTTTCTGGTTACAGTCCCATCTGCATGACGTTCAATGTTACTTCTGCTCTCACGCATTTCCTGGACGGCTCTGAACATCTCTCGTGAGATGATTGCCGGGTGATGATCTTCCTGGATATATTTCTTATGCTCTCCATTATTCTGGATTCTCTTCTTCTCCGGGAAATTGGGGGAGAAGGTTTTATAGAGAATCACATCACCGACATATTTCTCATTGGTCAGCATTGTTTCGATGGAACGCTTCGACCAAGTCGTTTTTCCCCTGGAAGTCAAAATACCTTTTTCTTCCAGATACTTCTTAATCCCGCCCACACTATATCCATCCAGATACATCTGAAATATCTGGCGTATTACCTCTGCCTCCGGCTCGTTGATCACCAGGCTGCTATCTTCGGCATTATTGTAGCCGTAGCATTTACGATTATAGATCTGGGCATCCGGGTTCTGAGCTGCCTTATCCAGGCTCCATTTGATGTTCTCACTCTTGTTCTCGGATTCACCCTGGGCAATGGCTCCATGAAGGCTGATTGCAAGTTCCGCTTCCTTGTCAAAGGAATACAGCTGCTCATTCTCAAAGTAGACCGGGACATTCATTTCCTTCAGTTCCCGTACAATGGTCAGAACATCCACAGTGTTTCTGGCAAAGCGGCTGATGGACTTGGTGTACACAAGGGTCACTCTCCCGGCTCTACAATCGTCCAGAAGCCGCATTAGGTTCTTACGGTTATCCGATGTCCTGCCAGACTGAACGTCCAAATAGACGTCATACAGCCGCGCCTGATAGCTATTAGCCACATCGGCAATAAGACCGGACAGCTGATGACCAACGCTCACGATTTGTGTTTTGCTTTCAGTGCTAACACGACAATAAATGCCAACCTCATATCTTGACGGAGGTAATGGCGGATGCTGTTTCAATTTTTTAACGATAGCCATAATGCCCTCCTGCGTTATCGTTACAGAATACACCCTTATAGGCTGTTCTCATTATAACTCAGATTAGGCTAACTGTATATAAAAATGTAAAAACCATTGAAAATAAAGGGGGTTTGGGAGTACGGATAACAGCCTACTTTACATTCATCGTAACCACCATTTTGATACAATCCAACGATTGCACCCCCTTTTGCACCCCTAAACACAGGAGATGCTCCCCTCCATTCTGGCATTGGAATAGACTACTCTTCATTTTGTGGAGGGTTGCAGAGTAGCCTTTTAGTTCACGAAAAAAGAGATATCAACGCGCCAAGGTCAATATCTCTTTCTTCTTATTATAATTCACTTGTCAAGCTTTCGCAGTATTCTTCTTCCCAAGCGAAATGTTCTTCTGAGCATTTTTCACACCGATTAAAAGCATCATCCATGATAATTCGCATGTCGGCCATGTCCGCTATGAAATTGATGGGATCATCGATTGGAACCATACTACCACAAGTCTCGCAGTGAACATAGATGTTGTTTTCTCTAAGCGGATGAAATGAAATAGTCCCGTCCTCGTTTGTTATTCTCAAATAAAGCATATCGAAATACCTCCTTGTTTTGGTATGTCTATATACGCTCTATATTAAGAAAATAGCAACGATAATTCACACTACATAATCAACAAATTTGAAATCGTCAAACTGGAATTTACAGTTATCTATACTCATTTGGAATTTCGATATGAAATGTCTCACACAATAGCTTCACATCATGTACATCATTCTCATCAAATTCATATCCCAAATGGAACATTACTTGACTATATGGTTCAATACAAGAAACCTCTATCTCCTCAATTTTTCCTTTACCAGAAAAAGTTTCTACCGGAAAGTTATCCCCCTCATAAAGAATTTCACCTTCGCCCGTATATTCAAAACAATGCAAATCAACAATCCTGTTTTTCGCATCTTTCCATACAGTATGGTTCAATGTTGTATATTCCATCTTAATCTCATAAAAGTCATTAGCTTTCATTATCTCTATAAAGTTCTGATAATCTTTCTTTTCTACAAAAATATCAATATCGTTATGGACTCTTGACTGATGTCCAAGCAACGCATCTACCCCCCAGCCACCATCAAGAAAGACTTTAATCTCGGCATCTATCGCAAGTTGAAGAATCTGTTTTACATCTGTAATATTGACCATCTTATCATCTCCACAAATTCAAATTGAACAAAATCGCTGCGCGATGGCCTGCCAAGGCTGTGGCGCAGTTTTACTGTTTTTTTATTAAAAAGGCAGTTGATTCTTCTTTAAAATGTATTTATTGTTAA
>NZ_JBQKCL010000036.1:0-2721 GCF_052122375.1 Blautia sp. HCP3S3_H10_2 | reverse complement strand
CACGCTTTCCGCTGCATAGTGCATGGACATAGATTAGTCCTATAATGAAGATGGCACACATATGTGTGACTATCATTTATAGGAGGTCGATAACCATGGTTGATTATCGAGAGATTCTGAGGCTTGATAACCTCGGATACACCAAGAAGGACATTGCATCCAGTGTACACAGTTCCAGAAACACCGTTTCTGAAGTCCTGACACTAGCTGGGAATCTTCATGTTTGCTGGCCATTAGATGACGATGTCACTAATCAGTCTCTGGAAAGTTTGTTTTATCCGGGACGGAATAAGGATAATGAGGAACGTCTTATGCCTAATTATCCTAAGATTCACAGGGAACTCGCCAAGAAAGGAGTTACCCTTACGCTTCTCTGGACGGAATACTGTCTGGAAGCCAGTGCAGCTGGGAAAAAACCGTACATGAGCACACAGTTCAATGATAACTATCGTAAGTGGGCTTGTATCACCAAGGCGACGATGCGTATTCAGCATAAACCTGGTGACGAAATGGAAGTAGACTGGGCTGGTGGCACTATTGACATTTATGATGAAGTTACAGGAGATATTTCTCCTGCCTATCTGTTCATAGCCGTGCTCCCATGCAGTCTTTATGTATACGCAGAACTTTGTCCAAACATGAAGTCTGATACCTTTATCAACTGCCATGTACATGCCTATGAATACTTTGGTGGTTCCACCCGCTTATTAATCCCGGATAATCTCAAAGCCGGTGTTACTAAGAATACTCGGTACGTCACCGTAATTCCGAGAGCATACAAGGAAATGGCTGACCATTATAATACTGCAATCGTACCGGCCAGAGTGAAACATCCGGACGATAAACCGAATGCAGAAGGATCTGTTAAATATGCCACCACATGGATCCTGGCAGCATTACGTAATTATCATTTCTTTTCCATTGAAGAAGCAAAAACGGCAGTTTCTGAGAAACTGGAAGAACTCAATCTCCGTCCATTTAAAAAGAGACTTGGAAACCGACGTTCTGCTTTCGAAGATGAAGAAAGAGAGTTTATGCTGCCGCTTCCCAAAGCCCCTTATGAACCAGCAGTCTGGTCCGCTGCAAAGGTTCAAAACGATTATCTCATAAGTGATGGAATCAATAAATACTCTGTTCCTTTCGATTTGATTGGAGAACAGGTAGATATTCGCTTAACCAGTGCTACAGTGGAGGTGTTCTATCATGGTGGACGTGTCGCTTCTCATGTGAGGAAGACTACTCCTCAAAGGGATCCCATTTGTATCAGGGAACATATGCCACTCAATCATCAGAAGTACCTTTCCTACAATCCGGATGAGTTTGTACACTGGGCCGAGGGCATTGGAACACATACATTAAAAACTGTAAATCATTTCCTCTATTCCGAAAAAGAACCGGAACAGGGATACAAGTATTGTGTTGGCTTAATGAAGGCTGCCGAAAAGTATGGTGACAGTCGAATTGAAAAAGCTTGTGAAAAGCTTCTGACTGTTACGGTGCAGCCATCACTAAGGAGTATCATTACAATCCTTAAAAACGGACAGGATAAGTTAACATCTGATTCAGATTCCTCTAGTCAAGCATGCCGGAAAAGAAGCAATGGTATTACCCGCGGCATCTCGGCATACAGAAACGGAGGTGAAGTAGAATGATTAACGCATCTACCTTCGAAAAACTGAAGGCACTGAACTGTAGTGCCATGGCTGATGAATTTCAGAATCAGCTAAACGATTCAAAGTCTTACAACCCATTGGGTTTTGAAGAACGACTTGGATTTCTTGTTGACGCAGAATGGAACAGGCGCCAGGCGAATAAGTTGAAAAATCTAATCAAACGGGCAGCGTTCACTGTTTCGTCAGCATGTATTGAGGATATCGAATACCTTCCTGATCGTAAGCTTGATAAAGCACAGATGCTTCGCTTTTCGACCTGCCAATACATCAACGAAGGACATCATATCATCCTAAAGGGAGCCACCGGATCCGGTAAAACATACATCGCATGCGCTTTGGGCAATGCAGCGTGCCGTAAATTCAAAACAGTAAGATATATCAGAATGCCTGAACTGTTAGATGAGTTGTCACTCTCCAAACAGGACGGCACTTACCGAAAGGTAATCAATGCTTACTGCAAGACAGAGCTTCTCATCATTGATGAATGGTTGATTCGAAAGCTGTCTACCCAGGAAAGATATGATCTTCTTGAAATCATTGAGAAAAGAGTCAACAGTCCGAAAGGTTCCATGATTCTTTGCACACAGTACAATGATGAGGAATGGTATGGCCGTATTGATCCTGAATACGATGAAGGAAGCCCTGTTGCAGAGGCCATCATGGATCGTATTACAAACAATGCATATGATGTTCTCATTGAAGGAAAAGTCTCAATGAGAAAACGTCATGGCTTGAAGGCAAAAACGGAAGGAGGCATTTCATGATGAAAGAATGTCCCTTCAATTCACGTGGCAAGTGTGATATCTGGGTTGATTACCAGGTCACATGTGTTGCATTACAGGAGGCAGAGGAACTATGTTCTTCCAACTGGAAGGAAATCAGTTACCTGCTGGACAGGGTTGAACTACTTGAGGCTCGATTAACCGAAGCCGGAATACCTATACCTGAATAATCATCCATGCACTGATGACCGGAAAGCGTGCACTGTATCGGCGGAAGCCATGCACTGAAACGCCGTGCAGTGTGCTCTATCTGGTCGGTATATACA
>NZ_JBQKCL010000034.1:0-2963 GCF_052122375.1 Blautia sp. HCP3S3_H10_2 | reverse complement strand
GTACTTTGTATTCATGGTCATATTTACGTGCCATTTTGAGTACCTCCTTATTCTCTTGATTCTATCATGAAATCCTTGAGAATAAGATGTCAACTTTTTTATACCACACCAAGATGTACTAAAGCAATGGAAGATATAGTTCAAATTGTAGTTGATGCGGAAAGTTCAAAAGGTGGTGGGTTCTTAAGACCTAGTAAGCCTGGATATGAGTATAATTATGAAGTCAGCAATGCGGACACTCGCTCATCAGGACTTCATTGATTATAGATTAAGCAAAAACCATTTATAGGAGGATTGAAATTATGGCTTATTCAGAAAGTATGTTAACAACTGAGTGGATTCCGCAGGTAAGATTCCCTGATGGAAACAACGTCAACCTTATGACGGTTCGTGAAGCAATTCAGAATGAGGCTGATGAAAATGGTATTCCAGTAGCATTTCGTGAAGATACACTTAAGAGTGGTGGTCTTTTCAACAAACAGGTTGAAGATATCTTAGTTATGTACAACCCAGAGCATGCTAACGATTATCTGCAGTTTGTGATTCGTGTTCAGCATATGGGTAAATATGCATTTATGCATGTTTACAACATGGGTGGAAGTAAGAATTATCGTAATGCTAATACTGCTGCGTCTGGTGGTGCAATGGGAACAATTGCAGCAATTGGTGGTCTCTTCGGTGGTGCCAAGGCTAAATTACAGGCTGAAGAGCAGTACTATACCATTCTTGCTGATGTTCTTGCAAATTGCGTTGGAGCATAATAACTTATTATAATCTTCTATTTTGAGTGTCGATAGAAAAAATATAAGTCTATGTACCGGATAGCAACGAAGTATGATGTTATTTGGGCCAGTTTGCAAATTGAGATGTGCAGCTTAGATGAATAATAGCTAGTGATTGCTCCTATTAAAATTGGAAATTAAGGTGATAGTGGCTGTATAGCGCTTTCAGTTAAATCACTAGAAATCACAGAACACATTGATATTTTTTAGACCCTTGGAATAAGATTCTGAGGGTCTGATTTTGTTTAGTTGATATTTTGAATGAGCTATAGTGAAGCTCCCAACGGAACAAGCATGTTAGCAAGAGGTTATGTTGGGAATATATTCCTTGGAACATTAGGTATGATAGTGGGATTTTCAACAGCAAGGAGAAGAGGGATATATCGTTTGCAGATTGTTTTTGCTGAAGGCGGAATAGGAATTGCTGAAGTGGATAATTTGATTTATGAGAAAATAATGCAAATTGTGTGCAAGTATGTGTAATAGTAGGCTGTAACTATTTTGTTTAAAGCATCCAGTTCCGGCTGAGTAAGATAGTTTTTTGCCACTTCCACATCGGAGCGACGGATGGTGTTATTACTCCATGAGGTTAGTCCCATATTATCTTTTTCTGCATCAGCTCGTTGGTAGATAACCTCTGCAGCTGTGTGTTTGTGCGCTGCCCAGTGCATTTTATTCTGAACCTGTTTAAAGAATAAAATGGAGCTTTCCGCACTTGGGTCATAGTCTATGCTGGTGGCATAGATTTCCAATACTTTTCTCCAGAATACCTTTTCAGAAGAACGAATATCTCTGATTCGAGCAAGCAATTCGTCAAAGTATTGCCGCCGCCAAGTCTTTTTAAGCGGTCATCGTCTAATGCAAATCCTTTTTCATGTATTCTTTTAATATTCCCATAGCCCAGATACGGAACTGTGTACCACGATGAGATTTTACTCGATATCCCACGGAGATAATTACGTCGAGATTGTAATATTCAATGTTTCGTTCTACGGAACGATTACCTTCCATTTGAACTGTTGCAAATTTTGCAACAGTTCCCGTTGGTGATAATTCGCCTTCTTCGTATATTTTACTGATATGTCAGGAAATAGTGGACTTATTTCTCTGAAATAGCTCTGCCATTTGGTCAATAGACAGCCATACAGTATCATCTTCAAAGGTAGTTTCTATTTTTGTTAAACCGTCTTCGGTTGTGTACATAATAATATTTGAATGGTTCATATACGCAGTCCTCCTATGTTTGGGTTACTCCACATCTGTTGTATTATTTTTCTTTGCTCTGCTCTTATATACATTGTACTGGTTCTTACACTGTGGTGAACAGAATTCCATATTTGGTCTGGTGGCAACAAATGCCTTTCCGCAGTGCTTGCATACCTTCAGGCTGGAGTTTTCATCCGTCAACATAAAGGAAAACATCATCTGCACGCATAACAACAAAGAATTAAAGTCCCAGACAATGGTAGGGCGTTCTCGTAATTCTATGCGGTAGGTAGGAGCCACACCACCGAATGCAGCCATTCCCTGACGATACAGGTTGCGCTCATTCTCATCCAGTCTGTCATAATCCTGATAGTAAAGGAAACTTGAGAAGAAGGTAAATGCCCAGTCCCGGAATACTTCCACAAGCCATTCATAGGCTTCGGCGTACTCCTTCTGAAAGCTCATCATAACAGCCTGTGGCTTGTTCTTCATGGTCATAATCAAAGCAAACATTTCCACACTGTCCGTACTCCAACTGGATTCCATCCTCATTTTGCGGAAATCAATCTTGTCAAAAGGGAAGAAGTAAGACATATATTTCTCGGTAGAGATGCTTTCTTCCTTGATAAAATGGTTTTTGGGCAGATATACTGCTTCGTATGTAATGAAATCCGGTGTGGTAGGCAGGGCGGTCATAAGTCCCAGCATACCATATTCAGATACAAAGTTCATAATGGCTTCTTTTAATTCAGCTTCACTTGCCTTATTCATGGCAGTAGTGCCGATATTGATGGCAGTAAGTACCAGATTCTCATAATCCTTGATAGGATTGTAGATGGATGGCTTGGCATTTGCAGAAGGTGTAATCGCTGACTGTCAAGGTAGTTGTCAGTAAAATATTTATTTTTTGTTCTTGCAGGTCATCAGATATTGTTCTGTACCTGACGTGAGTATCAATAAATTATCTACGTTTAT
>NZ_JBQKCL010000033.1:0-3886 GCF_052122375.1 Blautia sp. HCP3S3_H10_2 | reverse complement strand
GCACGTATCTGTGGTTTAAGATAAATAATGTTATCCTCATCTTTTTTGTGAAAAAGTGAGTAAATATCTTTATATCCAGAAAAGATGAGGATAAAAATATCGTGAGGATAAGCCTGTTGCGATAAAAATCTTGTCGAAACCGGTTGCATCATTCAGCATGTAAGAGACCTCCAATTCTGCTTAACAGTTCTGCAGAAGCAGTGTTTGAAATCTCCAGCGAAAAGGTGTCCTTTCGAATGATCACATCTGGTCTAAATGCAGTAGATGATACGGCGGATTGCTTAGGTAATTTTAATTCGACGAAATCAACCGACGACTCTGCAGGTATACTTACAGATTTGGCTACAGGTGGTGAAGAAGATTCTATTGTAGAAATATAAGCTTCTTCACGCAGCCGACGTTGCCAGTAAAAGAATGACTTGTCTGAAATACCATGTTCTCTGCACCAGGCAGTTTTATTCATTCCACTAGCCAGACATTCTTTTATGATGTTAGTCCATTGTTCACAGCGGACTTTGTGAGTAATTTTATCCATGAGATAGCCCTCCTTGAAAAACCTTAGATTTTTTAGAGTAATTATCTCACAAAAACTAGCAAGCGACACGGTACCGGCTATTTACCATTTACGAATTACCGGAGCAGTGCCGCTTGAAAAGAAGCCGAAAAAAATGCCTCAAACAATGATGTATGCATTATAGCAGGAAAATTGCCTTTTTGCACTACGCCATGTTTTGAGGCACTTACCATATTTTCAGCAGAGTCATTTATCTGATCAGTTTTTGTATCTTTTATCATAATTAATCTCTCTGCTTCTTCTGTGAATAATGTGGTGTTGGAAATTACTCAAATTACAAACTATCAATTAATAGACTTAATAGTTCGGAGCAGCTGTCAACCTTCTTGAAATCATACTTCTCGCCAGGTTTGAAACCAAAACCATATGTAACTCCAATAAAATCAACACCTGATTGCTTTGAACCAATATAGTCATTATTGCTATCACCTACTAGAATGGCTTCATTTTTTTCACAGCCACATAACTCACAACACTTTAAAATCAAACCAGCTTTATCAAGTCCATCATTTGGATCCATTCCACAAACTTCATCAAAGTAGTTTGAAATGCCTAATTCCTTAAGCATAATCTTTGCAAAACTCTCTGCTTTTAAGGTTGCGACCCCCACTTTATATCCTTTATCCTTTAATTTCTTTACCACCTCTGTAAATTCAGGATAAAGCACAGCATTATGTATTCCAACTTCAGCATATCGTTCTCTATAAATCCTTACAGCTTCTCGTGCGTCAGGTTCAGAAAAGTTAAAACGCTCAATATATGTCTTTAAAAGATTTCCGCCGATAACACCACGTAATTCTTCTTCAGTTGGTATTTCTCTTCCCATTGCATTTAATGCAAATCTGTGAGAATCAAGAATTCCGCCTGAAGTATCTGCTATTGTGCCATCGAAATCAAATATTACCAATTTCGTATCTTGTTGGCGTGAGTACTTCATATTCTACTCCATTCAGTGCTAATTTCAGTTGCTTTGAAATATTTTCGTTCTTCTTTTTAACAGTATTATAATCGAGAGATTTTTTGAATGTTGCTACAGCATAGTTAGCCGAAGAATCAACATCAAATCCATCAAATCCAGCTAGGTATACCTTCTTGACATTAGACTTTTTGAGTATCCTGATAAGCATAGCCCCCGCATTGTCAGAAGCGTCCCCTTCGCCTAAAAGAGATGAATAATTGAAGAATAGCGCACTTTGAATACCTTCTCGCAAATTCGAAGTAGCTATTACTTTATCAACTGTTTCAAAATCCAATGTATCCAATCTCTTTTCATTAGAAATAAATACCGCGTTTATTTTATAGTTTTCTGGTATGAAGTTAGTTGAGATAACAATATTGCCTTCTGAAGCCTTCATGACTTTTTCTTCATACTTTGTTATTGACGATCCCGGACCAAGAACAACTACTTCTTTGTTCTCTACCAGTTCTTTCATTTCAGTATATGAGAAGCTGTCATCAATATCAAAAGCCTGCATCTGCAAGTAAAGACTTTCTATTAAATCGGAATTATATTCACTTCTATTTTCTGCTGGAATAAGACTTAAAAGTTTTTCAATTTTCTCAATACCTAGCGTTTCCTTTTTCATCAAGTGAGCAGCATAATTTGGATGACATTTTGCTGTTGCTGACAAGAAATATGGAAGATCATAGCCCCATCTTTGTTCTGCATATATAGGCATCAAGTATTTATCGACAATATTAAGTAGTGGGATTAGTGAATATCTCTGTTCAACATTATTGTTTATATAATCCGCGAACAGTTCAGTCGTAAGATTTCCAACCCCTCTTCCCATGCCATAACAAGAACTATCTACAATAATCGTTCTCTGATGGTTTAATCTAATCATTTCTTGTGCATTAGCAAAGGACATTTGAAGGTTGTTATGAGAGTGGAATCCTAAACAAATATCCTGAGAAAGATTATTGTCAATCAAATAGAAGAACTTACGCATATCATGCCTATACATCATGCCCAATGTATCGACCAAATAAAAAGCATAAGGTTTTATCGCATTCACATCTCTCAGAAGATTGAGAAGTGATTGGTCGTCGTAAGTAGCAGTACCTACCGGTTGAACGCAAACCTTATACCCTTTTTCCATTAATTCTTTGACTACTTTCTTAGTTCCTTCCCATTCCTTTCTACGGAAAGTGATACGGATAATATCAGCGGAACTTCCATCATATGGTGCAATTTGATTTTCCACATGATTATGAAATTCAATCATTACCGCATAAAGAACATTCTTCTTTTTCGGCGTGATATATTCTTTAAGATCATCAATCGATGTAAATACAGATGAATCCTTATCGTATTCAACATTCCTAATGAACCCAGTTTCAACAATATCAATATTAGCTGATACCAGGTTATTAATTATACCTTTGATATTATTGCGGCCAAACTTCCAGTCATTGATGTAGCCACCATCTCTCAAAGTACAATCTAGTATTTTTACGTTGCTCATTCTATTTTCTCACTTTCGTTTCATTTCATTCTTTCCTTACTCATAGCAATCGCATCCGCCAGCAGAAAATCGTCAGGATTATTAATGTCACAAGCTTCAATTTTTGATACTTCAACAAGGAATGGCCTGTGTCCTATTCTCCGCCCTTCGTTTTTAATCAAATCAGAAGTGTAAATATACATCCCACATGTTTCTGTGTAATAAGGTTCCAGATCTTGTGTCCTAGGAATACTTGATGGATTATAGTTAAATGGTTTTCCATCTTTCCATAAGAATTCTTGAAGTTTTTCTACAGTCAAAGCAGAATCATAATTTCCACTCTTCACTGCCTCTATTCCTTTTTCAAAACTGTCTTTGCTGATAAAAGGCGCAGTAGCATGTGTTAGCAAATAAATATCCGCCTTTACATCTCTTGCAAAATACTTCAGGACCTCATTAAAACTTGTAGTAGATTTGTCTAGGTATTCATCTCTTTGTAAGTATTTAACACCTTCAGGTATAAATTTTTTAATCGATGGATTGCTACAATAAACATATATTTCATCGATACCACTTGTTTGTTTCAATGTCTCTAATATATAACTAACTAGTGGTCTACCATTGGAGAACTCCTTTGTATTTTTTCCAGGTAACCTTTCATTGTTCATCTTAATCGGAATAAATGCTACCGTCTTCATATTACGCCACCTCCTCATATAATCAAGTGTTTTTATTGAAAATTCAAGGTTTTTCAGTAAGTGCCTCAAAACATGGCGTAGTGCAAAAAGGCAATTTTCCTGCTATAATGCATACATCATTGTTTGAGGCATTTTTTTCGGCTTCTTTTCAAGCGGCACTGCTCCGG
>NZ_JBQKCL010000032.1:0-3940 GCF_052122375.1 Blautia sp. HCP3S3_H10_2 | reverse complement strand
AAAAAGGGTTCACATGGGAACGGTGTTTAAGAACAGGGTCACGTCTTGTGTGGGTGTCCGAAAAAAGGGTACTACACTAATTCGTGTGTCCACTGTTATGGGTACATTATAAAATGAACAGAGATTTACGTTTTGAGGAATTAGAAGAGTACGCAAACGAGTTTGATTGTAGCATTGCAGAAGCTGCTAGAGATATAGTCTTTGATTTTTTTGTAGCCGCAGGATTTCGGGAAGATGTTCTCGAAGAAGAACTTGCGCCTAAGTCAGATGAGGAAGTAATTAATATTTTTTTAGATTTATAAATAAAGGAGAGTTGAACATGAACAACACAAAGAGAAATGAGAAAATCAACGAATTAGAATCTATTGAAACTGTTTTAGGAATTACAAAAGCAGAATACGCTGCGGAAAAGTTACTTGAACAGTACGAAAAAACAGGTCTGTGGACAGAGACTCTTTTTGACAGCTTATCTTCCATGAGTGATGAAGAAATCATTGAAATGTACTTAGATTTTTAAGTCATGTATTTAACAGTAGAGATATTTATTGTTTATTATTCCAGTGTTAATAGGTTGACTCAGAAAGGTTAAATAATATGTTAGAAGAAAAAACTTATTCAATTTCAGAACTTGCAGCAATTATTGGCGGTTCATCTAAGCGCCAAGCCATCAAACGCAAACTTGAACGCAGACACATTCTCTATTCTATTCAAGGTAGAGGAAGTAAAGCCACTTTCAAAATAGAAAAAATTCCCAGTCCCTTTCAAGAGTTCTGCATGGACGTTTTAAAATTTGATAAGAACACAGATTTTGAGAAACTGCGCAATCTTTATTATTATTGTTTAAATGATGAATTATTTATGGCAAAACCAGATGAAGAAAAAGCGATGCTTCTCGAAGATAAAGGCAAACATATTTCAAGACAAACTATTGCAGGATATGAACGAAAACTATTTGATGTATATTTCTATTCTAAAAGTGATACAGAGTTTATTTACTACTTTGCGAGTGATGGCAATTATCGAACTGCTGAACATGAAGAATACCTTGAAGCATGGCATGATTACTGGGAGTGGAAAGAACAGACTAAAAAAGAACTTGGAAATCTGCGTTATGTCTGCGCTCGAATCAAACTGAAATATGGCGGTTTTCCACGTAAACAAGGAATTATACAAGCGAATGCCATTGAAATGCCGCAAATTCGCAAGCTGATAGCATTGACTAATGAAAGTTTTGAGAAAGCGTATTCAGAACAAATTTAAGTCATGCTATTAACAGCAGAGATATTTTATATATTTCTTAAATGTTAAAAGGTTGACTTAAAAAAGCCTTTGGACAAATCACATTAATCGTATAGTTGGATTTTTGAATAATAGTAGAAAGATAGGGACGGGAGCCTTAGCGGTCTTTTTTATCGTATCGCTACGCTCACGATAAAAAATCCCTTAGTATAAAATGAAAGGAAGATTTTTAATTATGACATATGTTGAAATGATAGAACGTGACATTGCAAGAGAAAAGATGTTCAGAGAAGCATTTATGAATGGCAAAAAGCCAACAGACGAAGATAGAGCTGCGTGGACGCTTGCGGATGCGCATAATCAAGTAAAGCTGAGATATGCAAAACAACTTGACGCAAAAGAAGCAGTTTCTAACATCAAAATTTCAAGCGAGGTAAAAATTAAAAAATGAGCGAGGAAAGAAAGAGGAAGAAGAAAAAGGGGAAAGATGATGAATCTATTCTTGAAAATGAGATTTTTCACATAATGGAAGTCAGTCTGAAAGAGGCTTTAGACATGGCTCTTGATGATATACTAAAAAACTGGAAGTAATAAAGGCAAGCTATGAAAGGACGGTTGTCCTTTTAGCTTGCCTTTTTTTGCGTTTCTCTGCCGATATTTTCGACAGAGTTTTTTTGTGTTCAGAGCCAAGAGCCTCGTGATCTGGAATGAAAATCGCTCTTGCTAGGACAGTTGACCACTACATATTGCAAAAATCGTTGCAAAAGTTGCAATTCCCGAAAAGGGCGCCCCCTGTTAATAGCGGCCTGCTGCTCTTCTGTCTCCTTTAAGCGACTGCTGCCGCAATCTCCTTTCATTTCCTCTTGGAACGTGCTAAAAAGCTATTCTGAGGCTTTTGGCGTGTCCTCTGCCACGTATTCAACTAAATCCCCCACTTGACAATTCAAGAGCCTACAAAGCGTGTCTATAGTTTTCCAAGACACTAACTCATTATGTCTTATCTGTTGAAGATATGATTGTCCAATTAGCTTCTCTTCTCTTATTCTTGTGGAAGTATAACCATTTTTTTTCAACTCTGCCATAATATCTATTTTATATCTGAGAGCCATTTTAAAGTCCTCCTTCTCCATTTTGCTTAATAATATCATATATTTGCACCAATTTCCAGTGTAAATACTGCACTAATTTCAAGTGTTTTATAGCACTATATTTTGGTGTTTTTGTCAATAGACTGCACTAATATATAGTGCTATAATAAAGACAAGTTAAGAGAGAGGAACAAGTCAAGGATAGACGAAAGTAAGCGAAAGCCGAAACCAAGAATACAAGGTCAGAGTGGAAAGGGATAAGGGAGACTGGGACGCACTGAGTAGAACGCTAGATACTTAAACAGCCCACCACCACTTGAACCTCTCATCAATGTCAAAAGAAAAGAGGACAACAATTATGACAAACGAAAAAATCAATGCAACAGTAGAAGAAATCATGGAATATGAGGCACTTTTAGATGAAGTGAAAGGAATTGTGGACGGACTAAAAGATAACCTCAAAAATGAGATGGCAGAGAGAAAAGTGGAAAGCCTTTCCACAGACCGCTACACAGTCAGATGGACAGAGGTTCTTACTTCTAAATTTAATTCCAAAGAATTTAAAAAAGTTTACGAGAATCTTTACACCGCTTTTCTTCGTCAGACTCGTTCAAGACGTTTTTCAATCAGTGCATAACGGAATCTTCTTCTCTCTTGGCTTAAAAAATTAGCCAAGAGAGAAAAGTTCCTAAAATATAAGAATTAGGAACTGTAAAATCCATTGTTTCTGCGGCTTGTCAGAAATTTGTAGAAAATATGGAACTATTCATTCACAAAATAAGAACTTTTAAGGAGGAACCGCAAATGAAATTCTGTAAAATCCAAGACACATTGAACAGATGCAGCAGTTTTCTTGATGTTGCTTGTATCGCACTTGACAATGAACACTTCTTTCCAGAGGGAAACACAATCAGTTTACTCTTGGAAGATGTAAACAATCGTATCAATACTTGTGTTGAAGAATTGGAAAAGATGAAAGGGAATAATAAAAAATGAATAAGAGAACAATCGTTCTTACCACAGAACAATACAAGGAAATCATTCAGACCATGAGAGAAGGATTCTGCGGCTGCCGTCCTAATGAGAGAATCGCAACTGCTCTTGTCTTAGAGGGAAATCTGGGGCTTAGAATATCTGATATTCTGAGCCTGCGGCTCTCAGATATTGTGAGGGATGGCGACAGATACAGATTAGAGATAACAGAACAGAAAACAAAAAAGAAACGAGTTTTTACAGTTCCCCTTGTTATTCAGCAGTATATTGAAAATTACTGTTTGAGAAATGGAATCAGAAAAACTGAAAGGATTTTTAATCTGACTGAACGTGCAATCAGTAAACAACTTGCCCTTGTCTGTGATTACCTTGGATTTGAGGGAATCGGCACACACTCTTTCAGAAAGTGGTATGCAACGGAAATTTACAAAAAGAATGACTATGATATTACTTTAGTCCAACGACTGCTCCAACATAGTTCTGCTGCCATTACACAGCGTTATATTGGAATTGTATATACCGACCAGATAGAGCACACTGCACGGCGTTTCAGTGCATGGCTTCCGCCGATACAGTGCACGCTTTCCGGTCATCAGTGCATGGATGATTATTCAGGTATA
>NZ_JBQKCL010000031.1:0-7079 GCF_052122375.1 Blautia sp. HCP3S3_H10_2 | reverse complement strand
ATTGGCATTATCATCGTTGCGCTTGCCGTATTTTTACTACCCGGTTTGAGAGAGATTGACAATACGCAATAATCAACTGCACCTTTTTCTATTACTAAACAAAATGCCTGGTAAGTAAAAGGAGCAAATTATTCTTTAGAAAGGGGATTAGAAGTGGAGTTTAACAATAGTAAGAGAATGGAACTGATCAATACAATGGTAACAGAGTTGCCTGTGCTGCGTGCAAGGATAGGAGCTTCCCAAGCTGATATCTCTGAAAAGATAGGCATTTCAAGGCAAACTTATAATGCAATTGAAAATGGTAAGAAAAAATTGAATTGGACTGTTTTTTTAGCATTGTTTGCAGTTTTTAGTAGTGATGAACGAACTCTGAAAATGTTGGATTCCATGGAAGTTTTTCAGGAGGGCGTTGCAAAGGAAATGTGATTGCCTTTTGCAACGAATCTTAGCGTGATTTTTTATTGGAGGTCATATGTTGAATATGGTTAAGAATGCTTCTGTTCAAGCCACGGATATATATAAGGATCCATATGGATACACATATTCTGAAATGGTTGGTGTATTGGGAGAAGTTGAGGCGGATAAGTTTTATCGCGAATTATACTCCGGTTCCCAAAGTAGTAACAAGTATAAAACGATAACTATCAAGGAAATCTTTCGTGGTCCGGATACTCAGAAATATGCTTTTGAATTGTCAGATGGCTATTGCATTGAAACGGTAAGCATTAAAAGAAAAACTGGTACTACTGTATGCGTGAGCACCATGATAGGTTGCCCTGTTGGGTGCATCTTTTGCGCCTCTGGTGAAAATGGATTTGTCAGAAATCTAACACCATCTGAAATAGTTCAACAAGTAATACTGATAAATGGTAGAGTAAATAGGATTGTATTCATGGGCATGGGAGAACCTCTGTTCAATTATGATAACGTGATAAAGTCCATTCATATATTAAGAGACCGCAAAGGACTTGATTTTCCAACAGATGGTATAACAATATCAACAACGGGACCGCTCCCTCAGATGAAGAAGTTGAGAGAAGAACATTTAAAAATCCAACTTACGTTATCCCTGCATGCCACGAATCAGCATGTAAGGGACTATATCATGCCGCATATGAAAGGGTATGATATAAATGAAGTAGTTCAATCAGTACTCTCATATTCAGAAAGACATAATCGTAGCGTTACTATAGCATATTTGCTTATACCGGGTGTAAATGATCGTGCGAATGATGTAAAACAGTTGGGAAGATGGTTTCGTGACAAAAATGTATTGATTAATCTTTTACAATACAATGAAACGGATTGTAAAGCAGTTCGAAGACCAAACAAACAGGAACTCGTTGCATTTCGTGATAAGTTAAATAAGGTGGGACTTACTGTGAAAATCAGAGAATCCCGAGGTGGCAATATAAAAGCCGCATGTGGTCAATTGGTAAGTAGATTAAATAACCGCAATATGAGTGCACCCAAGAAAAAAGGAGCTTCGGAATTGGATACAGGTTCGTCGAACAATGCTGGATCTTCGAGTAGATTGAAGCCAAGTAAGAGACGTTATGTAAACAATAAAAGCAAGAATGGAAAAAAGGGTTCATCGCATAAATAAGAGCATGTCGGAGTGTGATCTAGTATTTGCGTTCACTGATCTGCATGAACTTCACAAATGGAGGCTCGATTATGAATGAATTTGTTGATATGCATGTCCATTCAAAATTCTCAATTGATGGAATGTCTACGATGGAGGATTATTGTCTGATTGCCGGCAAAACGGGTACAAGAGTTATTTGTTTTACTGAACATGTGGATTTTAATTCAGCGGAAAAGAATCTTTCAATTGTTAAGGATAACAGAAAACAGAACTTTGTTGTTGATGATTATTTCCGTGAAATAAACCGCTTGCGAAAAAAATACGGTTCGTTAACTTTGCTAAGTGGAATTGAGTTTTCGGAACCCAGCTTGTTTCCAGAAGAGTTTGCCTTATATAGTTCATATCCTTTCGACTGTATAACGGCCGGGATACATCACTGCTATAATTCAGTCTTTCCAGGAGCGGGAAATTTGTCTGTATCAAAAGCAATATATGAGTACTATCAAATAATGCAAAAAACAGTCGAGCTCGGGGGCTTTCAAGTGCTGGCCCACTTGGATTTCCCCAAATTATTTTTTGACAAATGGGTTATTGACGACGATGTACTGGATATGATTCTTTCAATAATGATTGATAAGAATATTTTGTTGGAAGTAAATACTTCTTCTCTTAATGATTCATGCGATGAACCAATGCCATCATACTCTGTTATAAACAGATATGTTCAGCTTGGTGGCAATAAAATTGTTATTGGTTCTGATGCTCATAGTTCAGATAGGTTGTCCGGTCATTTTAGAGATGTTGTACCGCGTTTGCCTAATAGAATTCAAATAGGCTATTTTAGGGAAATCTCTGTCCGAGATAAGTATTGGTGAATAAAAATATTCCTATAGGTAGGATAATTATCGACAAAGAAATTTTCTCTGGAGTGGGAAAAGCAGACCAAAGTATGCTATAATGCAATAAAATAGTTATACAAACTTGAATTTGAGGAGGTGATAAGATGACAGCATATATGAGATTAAGATAATACCGCGAGTTGTGTTGCGGTACATCCGTATTACATAACTCGCTTTCGGGCAAGAATGTAATAATGGAGGATGTCATGAATAAAATTATTAGATTTAATGACAGCGAAAAGCTTTTTCGTTGTCCAATATGTAAACGAAAGTTAAAGATGGTAGGCAATAGTTTGCTGTGTAGTAATAAGCATTGTTTCGATATTTCTAAATTAGGATATGTGAATTTTGCATTAAATCAAAAGCAATCTAAGCATTATAGCAGAACTTCTTTTGAAAGCAGAATGGATATTTTAGAAAAGGGATACTATTCACATATTCTTACGGAGATAACACATATATTGAGCAAGCTTGAAAACATAACAACTATTCTTGATGTCGGATGTGGTGAAGGATATTATTCTAGAAAAATCAAAGAACTATTTCAAGCAGATATAGTTGCTTTTGATATTTCAAAAGATGCCATTTCCCTTGCTTCAAAAAGAGACGGTAGTAAGTCTATAAAGTGGTTTGTGGGTGATTTGGAAAATATGCCAATTAGAGACCACTCAGTAGACTGTATACTGGACATATTTACACCAGCTAATTATTTGGAGTTCAATAGAGTTCTGACGGATAGCGGCTATATTGTAAAGGTTATTCCTGGGAATAAACATCTGATGGAGTTCAGAAACATTGCAAAAGAACATTTGAAAAATCAAGAGTATTCCAATGAGAATGTGATTAACTTATTCAAGAAGCAGTATTCTGTTATTTACCAAAAAAGAGTTTCAGAATCATATGAAATGCCGTTAGAGGATATTAAAATTTTTGCAGACATGACCCCACTGCTCTTCCATGTAGATAAAACTGAGATTGATTTCAAAAAGCTAAAAACTTTGACGATTGATGCAGAGATATTTGTGGGAAGTCTATAACGCTTGAAACTTTCAGTTTGACGGAGCAACAAATTCCAATTTGTTGAACTGAATAGCACATACTGACCGATAGGAACAAGGATGAAATATACCTTGTTCCTTTTCGTTTACCCAGGGCATTCATAGAAAATGAATAAACAGGTCAGTTATGCATACCAACACTTATCTCGGACAGAGACTTAGGGAAAGGAAGTTTATCCCGGTGTTAATGGATTGATGTGCTAGGCTTCAATAAGCACATCCGAATGTGGGTGTTTGCTTAAGCCTGAAAAGCATTAAATTCAATGTAAAAGAGGAATCATCGATAATGAAAGCAGACGAAACTAAAAGAAAAAGAGAAATATTATTGGGAATTAACCCGTGTATATACGGGTTAAACTACCATGATCCTGCTGTTGTCGTGTTGATTGATGGTAGGGTAGTTTTTGGAGTTGAAGAAGAACGTTGTAATAGGGTGAAACACTCTAAAGGTGTGTTTCCTTCTTTAGCTTTAGCTGAATGTCTAACTTATTGCAACCTAACTTGGGATGACATAGATGCCGTTGTTATTGGGTACGAACCTGCCCTTTGGATGAATCGTCTAAATCTTGAGCTCCTTGATATTATAAATCCATTTGTGAGCTGTGTATCTAATTCGAATTAGGACCACCGCTTCAAGCGGTGGTATAGAATTGGCCCTATAAGGGCCGATTACTGGCCCGCCTAAAAGTCGGTGTCGCAAGCCGTCTTACTGGCCGCCGCTTAAAGCGGCCGTTGGGCTTGTCTTTCTTCCTTCTTGGATTCCTCTGCTTGCTTGAGGATATATTCCTTCACATTTTCTTCTGTGATATTGCCCACCGTAACAACATAGTATCCTCTCGCCCAAAAGCTTCTATCCCACTTGTTCCCCATTTCGGGATGCTTGTCGTATATCATCAATGCAGATTTCCCTTTGAGGTAACCTACGAATTCTGATACACTGAGCTTCGGTGGGATGCTTACGCAAAGGTGTACGTGGTCGGAACATACAGCTCCGGCAATGATTTCCACCCTCTTATACTTACAAAGGGTTTTGATAATTTCCCTTATATCATCCCTTACCTTTCCATACAGTACCTTCTTCCGATATTTCGGAATAAATACAATATGGTACTGGCATTCCCATTTGCAATGTGATAAACTGTTATTGTCCATGGACGCCTCCTGTGTTTGTGTAGTTTGGCTTGCGACACCATTCTTACTATAACACAGGCGGCTTTTATTTTCGCACACCCGCCACGTCTTCTTCCAATCTCCCCAGCTTAGCTGGGGGATTAAGACGTTCATTTATAGTACTCTACCAGTAATTCTTCAAATCTCTCCGCAGGATAAAAATAAACCGTCTTTCCGTTAATTTTATCAGTTACCAAATACTTCTTGTTGATTTGTCTGTTCAGCTTTAATGTCTGCAAGACATTATTTTCGATAAAATTATATAAGTAATATCCATCTTCAAGATATATGCTTTGAAAACGATTCATAGTTGAGATAATTCTTCGATCCGTAAGTTTAGAAAAACACACTAAGGGATGCTCCTCAAAGAATCGTTCCAACAGAGCAGTCATTTTCTTATCATCTGAATATATATCCAACATATATCTTGCAATAGAATCTCCTATAAGCTCTACCTCTGCCTTTTTTACATCTACAAGCACAATTGTAAATTTGCTTGCAAAATTACAAACTTGAATACATTTACAACGATCAAAGTAAAACAACTTTGCTCCCCACTCTAATAATGGATTTCCCTTTTCTCGCTTATATACATCTAAAACAATTGGTCGCATAATCGGGTTCTGAAATTCTTCCGGCATTTTAAATCCATATCTGTCCACCGTTTGTTTTGTTGCATATACTATCATAAATTTTAACTCCTATTTTTTCTCTTTGAACTATACTTTGTACTATTACGATGAGTATTTCCGTGTTCATCTGTTTCAACATTACTTCATTGCTTACAAGTTTTCTGAACAGCATCAAACATCTCTTTTGAAATAGTTGCCGGATGAGAATTGTTTAAGGAACTTCTGAATAAATAGTCTTAAATTCTGTTCCCATTCGATATAGTTCCATTTTTTGCGCTTCCCCAGTGTTGTAATATCTCTTTTTTCGTGAAAAGAAAGACTACTCTGCATCTTTTCCAAAAATGAAGAGTAGTCTAATCCAATGCCCGGATGGAGGGGGTGCATCTCCTGTATTTAGGGGGTGCAAAAGGGGGTGCAACCGTTCGATTGTATCAAAATGGTGGTTACGATGAATACAAAGTAGGCTGTTATCTGTACTCCCAAAATCCTTTATTTTCAATGATTTTTACATTCTTATATACAGTTAGCCTAATCTGAGTTATAATGAGAACAGCCTATACGGGTGTACTCTATAACGATAACGCAGGAGAGCATTATGGCTATCGTTAAAAAATTGAAACAGCATCCGCCATTACCGCCGTCAAGATATGAGGTTGGCATTTATTGCCGTGTCAGCACTGCAAGTAAAACACAAGTCGTGAGCATTGGTCACCAGCTTTCCGGTCTTATTGCGGATGTGGCTAATAGCCAGCAGGCGCGGCTGTATGACGTCTATTTGGACGTTCAGTCCGGCAGGACATCGGATAACCGTAAGAACCTAATGCGGCTCCTGGACGATTGCAGAGCCGGGAGAGTGACTCTTGTGTACACCAAGTCCATCAGCCGATTTGCCAGAAATACGGTAGATGTTCTGACTATTGTCCGGGAACTGAAGAAGATGAACGTCCCGGTCTACTTTGAGAATGAGCAGCTGTATTCCTTTGACAAGGAAGCGGAGCTGGCTATTAGCCTTCATGGGGCTATTGCCCAGGGCGAGTCTGAGAACAAGAGTGAAAATATCAAGTGGAGCCTGGATAAGGCAGCCCAGAACCCGGATGCACAAATCTATAACCGGAAATGCTACGGATACAGCAATGCCGAAGATGGCAGCCTGGTAATCAACGATCCAGAGGCAGAGGTAATACGCCAGATATTCCAGATGTATCTGGACGGATATAGTGTGGGCGGCATCAAGAAGTACCTTGAAGGAAACGGCATTTTGACTTCCAGGGGAAAAACGACCTGGTCGAAGCGTTCCATCGAAACCATATTGACCAATGAGAAGTATGTCGGTGATGTCATCCTCTATAAGACCTTCTCCCCTAACTTCCCGGAGAAGAAGCGAATACCGAACAACGGAGAGCATCAGAAATACATCCAGGAGGATCATCATCCGGCAATCATCTCACGAGAGATGTTCAGAGCCGTACAGGAAATGCGTGAGAGCAGAAGCAACATCGAGCGCCATGCAGATGGGACTGTAACCAGAAAGGCCAGGAGGTACACTGGGAAGAAAGAGTGAATATTGGTTTAAAGAGTATTTTGACTCGTTGTTTAGCGATTTGGTTAAATCCCAATAGATTAATTTTATAGGGAACAGAAAATTGATTAGAAACCAATCGAAGTTGGTGTAAACGATAAAGCAGCTTACAATATTTGATAAACTGCCCTATCGTTTACATCAATTTCGATT
>NZ_JBQKCL010000030.1:0-7960 GCF_052122375.1 Blautia sp. HCP3S3_H10_2 | reverse complement strand
TTTCAGTACCTGATACATTGAAATGCTCATAGCTGTGGCTTATTCACTGAGATATGAAAGGTTGAAAAACCTTGAATTTTCAATAAAAACACTTGATTATATGAGGAGGTGTTAGGAGTTTTCTTGAAGCATTTTTAAGTATTGGTGTATAGTTTTATAAAAAAACTATATATCAATAATAAACTTTACACCATGCTTAACAAAAGCTTCAGATTGTTCTAAAGTTTACCAGATGTGGTTGAATTAAGAAAAATCATCTGAGGAAAAGGAGAAACTATTATGATTATTAATATTGATAAAAACTATTATACAAGTAAAGAAGAAGCAACGAAACACATGGGAATGATGAGTAATGTTGTAAGTAATAATATAGTAGATTTAGATTTAAGTGAAATTGTAAAACGTGTTGGGAAAAAAGGCTGTACCTTTACCAGAGCTATTGTGAATGGTGCAACCAAGGATGAGCGCTTTGTGCAACAGAGATTTTTAGTATTGGATTTTGATGGTACGATTGAGATGGAAGTATTTAAAAAACGCTGTGAAGAATACAGAGTTCCATTTTTATTTACATATAAAACTCTCAGCTGGAGTGAAGAATGTAATCGTTTCCGGGCTGTTTTTCTAATGGACCGTTGGATTTGCAATTCGGAGCTTGCGAAAGCAGCTAATTATATGCTGGATGCTGTTTTTCCAGAATCAGATTCATCCTGTGTCAATTTGGGAAGGATGTTTCTCGGGGGAAAGGGAGTAATAGAAAAAAATCTGGATGCAAGAATCAATGTTGTAGAACTTGCGCGAGAAGTGGAAACTTACTATCGGGTGACCAAGGGGAGAAATTACAGTACTGATATAAAGAATTTTGGTAAAAAATCAGGAATCAAAGTTTCTGATGGGGAAATATGTATCTTCAATGACGCTGAATTTAATTCCGATGGAATTGAAGATAAAATTACAGACAATGGTATAGTTATGTTGCCATATAGGAAAGAGCAGAGTGGTAAGGCGGATTCTGTGAAAGAACGAGAAGTGTGTGAAGCACGTCCTATGCTGACTTCGTTTGACTCCGATTCATTATGTAAATTATGTGCCTTACTACGAGATTTTATAAATGAAAAGGACTTGCACCATGAGCTGGAATTCCTTCTTGCAACTAATTTGATAAATATAAAGGGCGGAAGACAATTGTTTGAGGATACTATGAAAAAAATGGATAAACTCACACCAAAATGGAAATATGATTTAAAAAGGATGAGCCTTAAAGGATACAAACCAGAACAATGTATAAAATCTAAGGTACCGTGTCCATATTATGATAGGTGCAAAGCTAGTTCTCTCTATACAAAAGCTAGTCGGAAGATCAGAAAGTTGGAAAGCACTGAAGATTTCTACGAAATCGAGGAGTGTGAAGGTGATCTCCGAGAATTTCTGGAAAATGCAGTAAATGCTAAGGATTTAGATATTCATGTTATAAATGCACAGACGGCTCTTGGTAAAACAGAACAATATGCAGAAATTGTAAAGAACCAGACTGATAAGAAATTTCTTATAGCAGCATCGACAATCAAGCTGCAACATGAGTTGGCTGAAAGAGTAGAAGCTAAAGGTGTTAAATGTGAGATTACCGAGAGCATATATACAAAAGCTACGCAGTTACCGTTCCCTGGCTTGAAAGAGGAGCTCGATTGGGCGTTTTCCCAGGGATTTGCAAAGCGGGCAAAGCGAATAGTAAGTGCGTATCGAAATGAACATCAGGAGGAACTTTCAGCAGAACAATTAAAGAAGCTTGATTGGGTACTTAAAAAACAGGAAATAGGTTATAGCGGAGCGCGGTGTATAATTACTACACATGCGCTTTTTTTAATGAAAGAGCTGTATCGAATGAAGGAGTATGAAATCATCATTGATGAAGATTTGCTTATGACTCTGTTTCACATGACAGGCAGTTTGCCAGTGGCAACGGTGAAAAATATGCTGAATTGTCCATTGATAGTAGGCGATAACCAGGAACAGCTCAGGGAAATCTTAAAACTGCAAGATAATGAAACTTTACGCGTTGATTTTACGCCTTTATCAGAGAAGGCATTAGATATTCTGTATTGGCACCGTAAGGAATTTGCAGGACCAGTTCCCAAACTGTTTGAGAGTACCCATGTTATTATGCGGAAAGATAAACAGGAAATTGTTTTTATCAGGAAAAATGATTTTCAAGACAGCAATAAATTGACAATATTATCTGCAACTGCGGACAGGACTTTATATAGGGATTATTTCTCTGGAAAAAAGGTTTATTTCAGAGAAACACATAAGGCTGAATATAAAGGAAAATTGATCCAGTACACGGCACATCCGCTTAGTAGAGCTTTCTTTAAGAAAAATGGTATGATGGACATTGTGAATCAGATACAAGATGAGTATATTAAGGATATTCCGATCATCAGCTTCAAAATGTTATTTCCAAGTTCAGAAATCCATTTTGGCAAAACTGAGGGATTTAATACATATAAAGGTTTAGATATAGCAGTAATCGGTACTCCGCATAATTCCCCAATTTTATATAAGCTCGTAGGCGCAATGCTTGGGTATAGCACAAGCGGCAGCTTACATAAATATCGTGTAGAAAGAAAAGGGTTCAGTTACACTATGATGACATATGGTGATGAGGAAATGCGTAATTTGCAGCTTTTCTTCATAGAATCTGAACTGGAACAGGCGATTGGAAGGGCAAGACTTTTAAGAGAGGATTGTACCGTATATGTCTTCTCTAATTATCCTTGCCAGCAGGCAGAGCTTATTCAGGATTCATATCTAGAAGTAAATTCAGAAGAGGATACAGAACAAGCTGAGGACGACATAACGAAAAACGAAGACGAGATAATCGAGAATGAGACAATGGATTATTAAAAAATAAAATCAAACCAACATATAGGTGACGGACTCTGATCGAAGCCGAGTTGCAGTCATTCTCTTAATTATTCAAGCAATACATTTTTTATTATGAATATGTAGAGAAATATACGAATTGGGCGCTGCCAGGATATTTTACACATCTGCCTGGCAGTAAGCCGGGAGTGAACATATCATTCATTCCAGGCTAGGTGGGAGCCAGATCCTCTGTGGAGAGCTGAGGCATATCTGGCAGTATTCTAGGTCTTTATGACTGGAAGAGGGCGTATATTCAGTAAAGAAGATGTTTAGAATGGTCGCAAATGCCACTGGCATTTGCGGCTTATGATTTTGGGTTTTGTCGTATATAGTATTGGGTTGGCGAATATTTAAACCAACTGAGTAGAAAAATATCATGTTAGTATAAACTAAGCCAAGCAATAAATTGATAAACTCACGAATTCGTGATAAAATAGTTAAGGAATAAACAAGGAGATTAGAAATATGGCAATCACATATAAAAAACTTTTTCATCTGCTAATGGATCAGGGAATTGCTCCTAGTGAGCTTATGGAACAAGCTGGGTTTAGTGCTAATATATTAACTCGAATGAGGAGAGAGCAGTATGTATCATTAGAAAGTGTTGAAAAAATTTGTAGTGCTTTAAATTGTAAGGTGGATGATATTTTGGAGTTTACTATAGAGGGAGAACGAAAAGAATGAATACACAGCAATTGACATTTGAATTATATAACAATGAATTACAGATAGCAGAAGCAAGTAAAGCTGAGGATACTAATAGTTCCATGGAAAATTCGGCTTTTGATTTTCAGAGTATTTTTACAGACAAAACTAATTTAGAGGAAATCCATAATCACAATTCTATGGCTATTTTGGGAGATTGTCTAGAAGTTTTGAAACAGATGAAAAGTAGTTCGGTTCATTTGATTTTTGCGGATGCACCGTATAATATTGGAAAGAATTTTGGAAATAATATAGATCATTGGGATACTGTTGAGTTGTATGTCTCTTGGTGTAAAAAATGGATTGATGAGTGTATGAGAGTTCTTAAAGATGACGGAACAATGTACATTATGACAGCAACTCAGCATATGCCGTATTTAGATATATATGCTGCTGAAAAATATAATGTATTATGTAGAATTGCATGGACATATGATAGTTCGGGAGTACAATCAAAAAAAATGTTTGGTTCACTTTATGAACCTATTTTAATGATAAACAAAAACACTAAGGCAAAGTATACATTTAATTATCAAGATATTCTTGTTGAGGCTAAAACAGGATCAAAGAGGAAACTAATTGATTATAGAAAAAACCCTCCACAACCATACAATACGGAAAAAGTACCTGGCAATGTTTGGGCATTTAGCAGAGTACGTTTTAAAATGGAGGAATACGAAAACCATCCTACACAAAAGCCAGAAGCTATGTTAGAGCGAATAATTAAAGCATCATCTAATCCTGGGGAGATAGTTCTGGATCCTTTTTCGGGCTCTTTTACAACCTCTGCGGTTGCAACTAAATTAGGAAGAATTGGAATTGGAATTGATATGAATGAAGAGTATTTTGAAATGGGAATTAGACGTACGGGTATTGCCTCTGAATATAGAGGAAAAGTTCTGGTGAAAGAGAAAATAAGAAAAACGAATGCTAAATCGAAATATGTTAGAGGAGACAAATAATGAAAATTACTGAACGTTTTGTTTTAGATATACTGAAAGAGGAATTTCCTGTTGAATTTCAAACAATTTATGATAATAGTCAGCTTTTGCAGTATCTTGATAAGAAGATGAAAGCTGTGCATGGAAATTGTAAAACACGTCGCAGTCTAGCCAATATTTATGCAATCTATTCTATTTTGCATTTTTATCAGGAGGACTTTTATCAAAATAAGGTGCTGTATAGGAAATTTGAAGGCTATGATTATATGCGCCTTTTTACTTATTACCGAAAAATGTATGGAGGAAGTAAATTGCAAAACCATGCACTCAATTCGCGAGTTAATGGTGAGTTCAGAAACAAATTTGCAGAGGTTACTAATGACTTAATAATAGTTAACAATGGAAAATATTTAATTCATATAGATTATATTTATGTCCAAGACCATGATATTAGTAAGGCGTGCTGTAAAATTGTTGAAAAATACGTTGACTTGTTGATGAAAAAGGATAACGAACTAATTAATATTCTTTCAGAACTGCGAGAGATGACGGATTATGCCGAAAAAAAAGCAAAGATAAATGAATTATTGACAGAAGATGCAGAAGCGAGAATTTTTGAAATCATTAGTTATGCTATTTTAAAGAATCATTATAAAAATATTACAGTATATTTTGGATATTCAAGGGATAAAATAGCGGAAGTTCAGTTGCAATTGTATAAAACTGGACGAACAAATGCAAATGATGGAGGCATTGATTTTGTCATGCGTCCTATAGGTCGTTTTTTTCAAGTTACAGAAGTGAATAACTATGACAAATACTTGCTAGATATTGACAAAGTAATGCATTTTCCTATTACGTTTGTGCTTAAGACGAAAACAACAAAAACATGTGTATTGAATGATTTAGAACATTATATTTCAATACGAACTAGTGGAATGGCAGTCTTGGAAGAAAGATATAAGAAGGCTATTGAGGATATTATTACTATTAACGAACTACAGAAATGGACGTCGGATTTAGCTGGAGAAGATATTGATGATATTATTCGCGATATTGATGTTTATTACAAACTTGAAATGAATATGGATGCTGAAGATGAAGAAGAGGTTTGAGTATGGATAATTCAAGATTTTTGAAGATAGTATATTTTGACGAGGCGTTTGTAGCGGATTTTATGCAAATTATTGCGGGTGGGGAATTAAAGAAGACAACTGAATTTATTACTGAAGTTAATTCTGGAGTTGAGGGAAATGTGGATATAGAAGGAAGCATAGGAAATGAAAAAAATGGTTTTTCAAAAATTTTTAGTTTTTTGAGTGGTGTGACAATTAATGCAGAAGCTGGTGCAAATGCAAAACTTTCGAGAAAATCTGATAGGATTGCTAAAAACATTTTGGAGAATACACTGTTGGCAGATTTTATTGCGTTACTGGATTCTGATAAGCGTAGAACAAAGAATAAACGTTGTGAGGGTATTCAAATATTCCCCAAGATTGTTGTTAGACCAGAAGCGAACTCTTTTTCTCATATTATGTTGATTGCTCCTTTTTTGAGCATGATTAATGGTGAGTTGCCTTTTAAGACTAGTGATGGGAATTCAATGAAAATTGATATAACTAAAGTTGAAGAAGCTATTGAAAGGGGACGTGGTTATTATGAATTTGTGGCTACGGTTGAGAATAAGGATGTTATTTTGAGATTCAATCGAAGTGCATTTAGAAATAGCTATACGATGTCTGATTTGCCTAAAATGCAGCTTACATACTATGCGATTCATGTGGGAAAAATCGAAAAGTCCGATTTGCAAGTTCAAAAAGAATTTGAGTTTGGAACAACAAAATTGTCTAAACGTGTGAATTATGCTTCTGTATCTGAAGGGGGTACTACAATTTCTGGAACTGATGTATACGATGTTGTGTTGGCAGGGGTATTAGAAGAGTGATAGAAAGAATAGAAATATATTGGGGAGCAGATAAAGATTTTGAGAAAGCAACTGCTAGTTTGGAAGAAGTAAATTATTTGGTTGATGTTCTTAATCGTATTAATGAAACTGACGTCAATATTCGTGGGATAGCTGCATCACAGAGTCAGCCTATGGAGGTGGAGAATCTTCTAATTTATACGGATGACTATGGTAGTGTTAAAGAATGGGTAATTCTTGGGTTTTCAAATAATATTTTGAAAAATCTGAAGATCAATATTAAAAATCTGTGGCTTTGTAATCCTCCATTGAAGATTTATCAAGACATTGTAAAAAATTTTGAAAAGGAAATAATCAAAGAACATAAGACTGTATATTCAAGGATAACAGTAGAAGATATGCGCAAGATAGCCGAGGGATTTAATGATGTTGTAATAGGACAACCGCATGTAATGGAACAATCATTAGCTTCAATTTATGCTTTAAGAAATAGCAATCGAAAAAGACCTGTTACACTTTTGTTTTTGGGGGATTCTGGAATTGGAAAAACAGAAACCGCAAAATATATTAGTTCTTGTTTAGGTACTGATATGGTTAGAATTCAGTTTTCAATGCAGCAAACTAATAGTGCATATCAGTACATATTTGGTGCAGAGCATGGGGAGGATAGTTTGGCTCGTGAATTGATTAGGCGTAAATCTAATATCATTTTATTGGATGAGTTTGATAAAGTATCTCCTGCGTTTTATAATGCGTTTTATCAAATGTTTGATGAAGGAGTTTTCGTTGATGCAAATTATTCTGTCGACGTTTCAAGGTGTATTATTATATGCACTACTAATTATAGAACTGAAGAAGAAGCAGAAAAATATTTAGGTACGCCAATTTATTCAAGATTTTCTAAAATTGTTGTTTTTAATCCAATTAGTGTGAATGATAAATTAAGAATCGCAAAAAAATGTTACATTGAGGTAATGAAGCAGATTGAAGATGATGACCAAGAACTTATTAAAAATAATTCTATTTTAGAAATATTTGAAAAGTCTATCAAGGAAGGTGTCTATCCTAATATGCGCATGTTAAGAAATGATATAGAGGATGCGATTAACTATGAAATTTTAAAAGCGAGGGGCATTATTTAATAGAAATCAGAAAGTTCAAATTTTCAATTACATATTATAATTATGAGAAAGCAAAGGACGAACCAATCCTTTGCTTTTTTTATGTCAAAATTTAAAGGAAAGGAGCTATACCAATGGATTTTTCATGGGAACTGTTATTTGAACTGCTTGGCAAGATTGCGGATACAATCGGCAATGTTCTTGGCGGGACAAAGAAAGATTAAGGAAAACGAAACCAGGAGCTTCCTGTATAATAAAAAGCGTGGATGTTGAAAATTGAAAATACCTCAGAGTACAATAAGACTACTGACTGGCAGGTTAGTAAAAATCTTATTATACAGAGAGGT
>NZ_JBQKCL010000029.1:0-11044 GCF_052122375.1 Blautia sp. HCP3S3_H10_2 | reverse complement strand
CAGTGCCGCTTGAAAAGAAGCCGAAAAAAATGCCTCAAACAATGATGTATGCATTATAGCAGGAAAATTGCCTTTTTGCACTACGCCATGTTTTGAGGCACTTACAAAAAATGGTATAATTTTCCTATCATAAACGCAAGTAAAAAATCATACGCAGGGCACAAAGAGGGATACAGAATATGGTAAATGATAAATTATATAATGCGGTAACCTTTTATATTGAATATGGAGATATGGGCTTTGCACAAATAAGTAATTTTATTCATAAGGTTTTGGCGCGAATCGAGCTTAACAGTAAAGAGGCAGAAAATATACGTTACAAATATTACAATCAGGCTGAGGGATGGCAGGATGTACAATGGGTGAAGAAAATCTTGAATGATCGCATGGAGTATAAAAAAATAAATGAGCCACATAAAATTCGAAACCTGGATAACTCCTATAGAATTAATTTTCTCATTGTATTCCGTGAACATACTTTAAAGGATATTACAGAATTGCAGAATTTTTATCTTATTAAGAATTATTTCAGAAACGCATCTGTATGGGGCGTATTCTGGGGAAGTTCTGATATGTATTATAAAGTATCCCAGTATTTAAGTGGAGTCTATGATTTTTATCCCAGTTTTTATGACCAATTGTATCATCGGGGGGATAACCTAAGGCGGCTACAGAAGAATGGAACTGCAGTTTCAAGGAGAATTATGCCCCTTCAAGTGATTAACACGGAAACAATTGAGGTGTTGTTTGGGAAAACAGAAGACATATTGGGTATGGAAGTTCTGAAAAATATAATTGCAGGGCAGGATATGTCTCAGATATCATGGCGTTTTCATAATCAGATTGGAGGAACTGCGAAATTACTTGGTGAAAGCAGACATATGATTCATGAAGTTTCAGACGAGGAATTGTATCAGCTATTTTCACAGACGAGTGTGTTAGCTCTTGTTTTTCTGGCATATTTTATGTGGAATGCAGGCAAACAGGCATGGAAGGCAGAAGAACTTCGGTATTGCCTTACACAATTTGAAGAGTATTCGTATGCATGTAGACAATTGGCGGAAAATATCGTATTCCATTCTACTGCGGGAGAAGGATGCCTGTCTTTGAGAATCTACAGTCACGGAGAAGAGTATTTAAAAAAGAAATATAGTTTAGAAATTCCTGGAGACAGTTGTTATTTTGAAATTGAAATTTCAGATTATGCAGCAGATAATAAAAAGGGAAATATAGCAGAGAATTTTGCATCAAAAATGAAAGAAACCGATATGCAAACATTGTTTGAAAATAGTGTACCGGCAGATTTTTTTGGAAGATTATTTGATGAAAATGAAGAAAATTCAGTGAAATGGAAGAAGTATTACTCTGACTCCAGGAATATAGGGAAACATTTTGGCCTTAGAATTTTTGAAAAAGTTGTATATCAAAATAAGGGTGTTTTTATGGCAGAAAGCCATTCTGAACATCGGCAAAAACAAGGAGAATGGTTTTCTACTGGAGGAAATGAACATCAGAAAACATACTGCATGCCGGGAACACGGTATTCTATTGCATTTCCTGTTGGAAGCGCCCGAAGTGCTATTTTCGATCAGGAAAGAAGCTTTGAATCTGGAGAAAAATTTGTAAAAGCGGTGAATGACTTTTGGGGTTATTTAGTTTGTGATTCGGGTAGGGTAATCCCTGCAATGCAGTATGTTAATCAGGCTGATAAGGAAAAGTATATACAGAGTGTTGCTGCAATCTTGAAACAACAATGTGAAAATACGGATTGTCAGGTGATGTATTTTTCTGCTGAAGATATGGGAAAGCAGCAGGGTGAGATTTTAGCTAAAGCTTCAATTATCGCATTGTATCAATTAGCTGACAAAAAGCACCTGGTGTTTTATGGATGCGAAAGAGCTATGATGGATGAGTTTAGAATTGCAGCAGAAGCTCTTTTTTACAATACTGGGCTTGAAGAAATGTTTTATGGTATTTATCAGCAGATTGCGCTATACGATGATGAACTGGAGGAGTTTGTGTTTATTCCTGGAAACCGTGGGTTGTCAGATGAATTAAATATGCATTTAGGCATTATGAAAACAGCACCTGTGTTAGACGCTGGGTGGATACCATTTGATATTTTTAAGTCCGAAAAAGGAGGACAATATCAGAAATCTTTATTTGAAAAGTATACGGAAAAAGTTTTAGAAGAAGATATTCAGAGCAATAAGCTTGGCTGCAGGATTCGTCATACCCATATGAGACTTGGATCAACGATTCATATTGATGAATTTTATGAAGCTGAAATTATTTTTGGATCAAGATTTTTTATATCAAGATTTGCTTATCTGATTGTGCAAGATATGAAGAATGTGATAAAAGATGTAGAAAAAATCACCTTATATGGATATGCAACTTATTCGGAAAATCTTTTGATTGAAATAATAAAGTTGCTTAGAATGGTGAAACCAGAACTGGATGTTGATTTTGCTATTCTTGAGAGAGAGGCTGAGCATAGGGGATTACTTCATGCAGACAGAATTAGATATGGAAAATTGTTTCATTCTGAAATTGAAAAAAGGGATTATTTCAGAGACAGAAAGATAGTTATAATTGTTCCAATTAATTCGACTTTAAAGACGCATAAACGCATGCTGGATTTATTTTCTGCACAGAATGCGATGACAGATGATAACTCATGGATATTAAAAAATTATGCGTTGATTCTGGTCGGCTCAAAAGCAGAAAATAGTTATTGGAAATTAGACTCTGATAATTATTATATTATAGATAATATAAAGCCGGATCCAAGGTATTATGTGAAAACTGCGGTTGATTATAATGAAGCATTGAAATGTAAAATGTGTTTTCCAGAGAAATCAACTGCAGAAATTCCCTTGATCGAAGTAAATGCAGCTTCTACAATCCCAAATCAATCATTTGGTGTATGGAGTGTTGGCGCTGTTTGCAATAAAAATGCATTGTATAAAGAAATATGTGAAGAAGAAAAAATGCTCAGACCTTTGAAGGAATGCCTTATATATGGCCATATATGCAGAAAAGAAAGTCATTTTCTTTATTATTTCCAGACAGAATATTTACTTTCTGCTGAAAGAGAAAAGATAAAAGAAAGTCTTAGGATATGGGCGGAAGATAATATAAATAAAGAGGAAGCTGAGTATAATCTTATCGTAACCCCATTGCATTTTAGTAACGCTGGATTTGTAGAACTTGTAGATGATGTTGTGTTCCATGGTGCTTGTATGATCCTACGAGTTGATTTCGATAAAGAATACCGTAGTAATATGTACGCAAAATATTCCAATATCCGTACTTTGGTTAATATATTGGAAAAAAGTGAACAGAAGTGTGTTTTAAAAATACATTATATTGATGATAATATTATTTCAGGAAAAACTTTTTATCGGGCCAAGAGTCTGATAGAAAGTGTCTTAAATATGTATAATCAAGAAAGTCAAAATGTTGAAATTCGTGTTTTTGACAAAGTGTTTACACTTATTGACCGTAATTCTGAATCCAGCAAAATGCAATATATAAGATCCTGGAATCCTCTCGGACGTAACAAAGAAAATTTAAAAAGGGATTTTTATACTTATATTTCACTTTCTATTTCTTCGTTGAGAAATTATGGGGATTCCTGTATAGGATGTAACCTGGAGCGAGAGGCTGAGTTATTGTATCGGACATCTTCTACAAAAGAGATTGCAGATTATTGGAGTGAGCGTATAAAAAAATACGCTTTGCAAACATTGCCTGAACAAATGGTGGATAAGGCTGGAAACATGTCATATTATAAAAACACTGAAGCGCGGGAGCGTGCTTACAGACGAATGGTGTGCACACATATTGCAAGAAAAATCCTAGAAAAGAATGGGTACATTAATGAAAAACAGAAAACGGTATTTGGCATATTGCAACTTGTAAACTGTGATTATGTGAATCGGGAAGAAAATCAATTTGAATACTTTCTGTCCTATCTGAAGGTCTTGTCCAGACCATTCATGGTTTTTCAGAAATCTATTAAAGAAGGAATATTTGATATTTTATTAATTGTGATTGATTCTATGATAAAAGAACAGTCTATAATTAATATTGTAGAAGGAGTAAGTGACCAGAAACCATATTTAAAAGGTGATGGTCTTTTGTTGGAGTGGAAAATACTGGAGACTAAAATTGTTCATACAAATGAAAGGACAGATGCTGAAAAAAGAGATTTGTTGTTGATTGTAATGAAGCAATTGACGGAATTAAAAAGCAACTATATCATGCGACCAGATATTATGCAGGAAATATTCGGTTATGTATATGGATTGTCTGTAATGAGGGACGAAAAGAGCAGAAAAGAATTTCAGAAAAAGTATGTTTTGATGATAAAAAGGTTAATTGGAATTAGTTCAGATACAAGTAAAGGTCTTTGGCTGGATCTGATGCTTCATAAAGAAAGAATTCTGGTGGGAGTACCTGAAGAGTTTCAACAGTGGATGATTCTGGAAAATACTCGGGTATTCAGAGATGGAATTGAAAAATTTGATAACTTGTGTAGTCAGAATAAAGAATTAGCAGACAAACTTAATTCCTATTATGAGAAGCTGTTCCTTGGAAATGAGTACCTTGCATTGCTAAAGCGAATGGAAGAATTTCGTGAGAATAAATTGGAAAGCAGTACAGAAGAGGAGGTTGAAAAATTTCTTAGAAAAAATTTGCAAAATAATATGGTCTGTACAGAAAAAACAGTAACATACCTGAAAAATTCGGAAACCGGACACAAAATGAAGCAAATATTTGATTATATCCTAAAAAAAATTAAGGCGGAAACTGTTTCAGTTAATTGGCTTAATGAAGTGATTAGTTTAAAAACGTGTTTTAAGAAACATTCGGACATCTATCAGTATAGTAACTTTTATACTTTAATGGAGGCATATGGAATGGCCGATGCGGATGCAAGTGATTTTACAGAAAGGGGAATAGAGGTTATTGCGAATTGTCTGGGAATTTATGAAATTTGTGAACAGGTAGAGCGACAGGACGGGGTAGAAAATAAAGAAGAAAAAATTGCATTAAAAATTCATAAACTGGCTGTTTTTATGCAAAATATACTTCATGCATACAAAGTACAGGTTATCATGGAAAAATCCTACAGCTCGGACTGGTGGAAGGAATATTTGCTGGATAAATTTAATATGGACATAGTAAAAAAACATTTTCCGGAAAAAGAAGAATTGTGTTTAAAAGTGAAATGCCGGAAAGATTATATGTTGCTGGCAGATAGCACTACAGCAAATACGATTGACAGTGCAGCTAATGAAACTGTAGCAGATTGCCTGAATCGTTTCCGGGAAGATGATGTTAGTAATGAACGTGGATATCGGATCAATAAAAAAGAAGGGTACTTTATCTGGAAAATAGGAAATATGACGAAACATGATATATTTTTCTATGCAGAGTTTAATCAGGAACGAGAGCAATTGGAACTGTATAATGATTTGAGAAATGTGATGATGTTTTATAATCTTTTACAGACGAAATTGTTCAATATGAAAGAAAACAGCGTGCTGTATGAATTAATGGTTGCACGGTCAGAACTGGAAGTTTATAATCGAAACAAAGCACATTCCCATACAAAAAATGATGTAATACAGGCGCAATATAAGCAAGCACTTATGGATGAAAATTTGCAAAAAGAGTGCAGTGAAGTATATCGCTCTGGTGTTTTAACCTTATTATCTGATTTAAATGTGAGTGAATTGTATCGTAATAGTTTAAAACCACAGTTCTATACGCAAAAAATAGAATACGATTATAAGGTGTTATGGGACGATCAGGACTCCGTGATTAAGTCTGGGGCTTGTTATTATGTAACTCATGGTGTTGCATCTGACTTGATAGAATTAAAAATTGTCACTGATGAGGTACAAATTGATAGCGATGAACCAGTGAAAGATAAAGAGCGGGTTTTGTGCGGTTCTGATTCTAAAAGACAGTTTTTCTTATTACTATTTTCGATTGCATTAAATGCAGCTGGCAGAGAGAGGGGAAAAACAGAAGATGGTAAAATAAAAGTTTTTTTCAGCAAAACTTCAGATGGAAATTTGAGAATCATGAACGAATCACAGCTTGGAAATCTGGATATAGAAAAAATAAATAGAGAAATTCTGATTGAACCGGAGCGAGAGGAAAGGGGGATTTCTTTGTGGGCAATGTCAAGATATATTAAACGTATGTTGTGTAGAATGCTGGAACAGCGTATTAAAGATTGGGATAGAAATGCACAAACAGAGAAAATTTCAGAAGTGCAGATTGAAAGGTACAGTAAAATTCTTACAAAGGCATTAAGTTCAGAGTTTGAGTTGAAGGCACAGTCAATAAGGGTAAATGAAAAAGAATATTTTTCAATTGAAATTCCTGTTTTTTGGGAAAAATATCAAAGAGAATTAGAATTGTGAGGGAAGTATAGGGATGAAAGATATAATTATTTTTGAGGACTCACTTGAAAATACAGTCGCTTATGTAGAGAAACTGAATGAAATGTCTCTAGTGTCAAAAATATGTATTTTATTGTATTCTGTTAATACAGAGATTGCACAAGAGAAGATTAACGATTTAAAAGGGCGGTTCCCGGAGAAAACACATATTGAGGCAGTGAACTTATGGAATTATGAAGAGAGACTGGATGACTTCTATAGTCAAAAAAACACCTTGTTTCTATTTGATATGAATTTAAATGGCGATGGTTCAACCAGGTTTAACAATCGTATAAATGTAATGTATGCGAAAAAGAAAAGGGAATTGGATAGTGGCAGACGGCATCCCAAAATCTGGTTTTATACAACAACGAAAGCAGAACAAAGAGCTGTTTTGCTGGAACAGTTTCCAGAGTGTACGTTGCAGGTTAGCAGTATGGGAAAGAAAGGAGTACTTCTGGATTTTACGAATACTGGGTTTATGCAGGCATTGGAGGATGATGAATAGGAATGATCTTATATTATTATACAACTACGCAGACAATGCAGTTTATTTTAACCAATTCGAATATGTTTGCAACAAATATGAGTTACATGAACGATTCAGAAGAGTATGTAAATGGGTTGGCAGAGCTTAAGTTTATTTTAAACGACACGGAAACTATCAAAAAATGGAAGCAAAAACATGAGAAAGAGCCCAGAGTAGCTGAATTAGATTTTAATAAGATTAAAGGAATTTGTACTGAAAATGCGCTCGCGGAATACAAGAATCAATGTGACAGCTATTCTATTTCTTTTTGTACAAAGAAAGATTTGTTAAGTCAGTGGTCAATGTATGCAAAAGAATCTGGAGTAAGTCTGACTCTGGATTTTTCGGATTCCAGTTTATTAAAGTATAAAGGATATGTGAGTGGTACTGAGAAATCTGAGCGAGATGAACTTGTGGAAAAATCAGTGGTAGTGGAACCAAAGCCCGTATACTATTTCACGCATAGCGCGGATATGGGTAAAGAAAATCAGCAGAGTATTGCAGAGAAAATTCTGGATGATTTTTTTCTGAATATTCCAGAGAAAACAGATATTTATGAATGCTTTGAAGATCAATGGAAGATGTTCGGTACATATATAAAAAGATATGATTTTTATCAAGAGAACGAGCATCGTATTGTGTTCAATCTGAAAGATTTGCGAATTGCTCCCAGAATAGATTATAGAAATGAAAAATATGTTTTAAAGCCCTACCTGGATATTGAATGTGAATCTGGCTGGCCTGTTACGGAAGTAACACTTGGACCTGGATTTAATCAGGATGCGGTTTTTAAGAGTTTACGGCATTTTTTAGATAATGCAGATATTGCTTGTCATATTATGTGTGAGGGAGATTATTGGAAAAGAGTAGAGCAATATATGAGTAATGTTCCAGAAATTTGGAAGCAGACTAATGTAGCTTTTCCGAACGAGATCACTCAGCTGAAAACCAAAATTAAAAATCAGAGAGAATCTTCAAGCTTTGTCTTTAATAAAAATGAGATACACAATATGGTTCAAAAAACTGTTGGTGCGATTTTGAATAATAGCAGTCTTTCAGAGGCTGAAAAGAAGTTTTTTGAAGAAAACTATTTTTCAGTGTCTGGAATTGTTTTAAGGAAATCTAATATTCCGTATATTTTCTGACACATATGTTGAGCTTGAATTGGAACAAAACATATAAAATGACAGGGGCTATTTAGATGGCAAAGCTAAATAGCTTTCCTGTCGACGCTATTTTATATTTTAATAGTAGTGATATATATACCTCATATGCTACCTTTGTAAGGCTTGACACATCTTATGGCGCTGAAATAAAAAAAGGGTTTAATCACCGTTACTAAAGAAAGGGCTAACTATGATAGAATAAATTCAAATAAACGGTTGGAGACAGATTCTGGTAACTTTCCTATTGACGCTGTTTCTGGTGGTATAGCATCGATCCACGTTCAGGATATCATCATAGAATATGAAAAATGATTGTTATGTGGTTTCGGATGTTCCGGCTATTTTGAAATGAAAATCTGACAGCAGATCATGCATATAAAGTAGGTCGTTTTCTTGGCTGGTACTATGGGGAGCTGAAACGCCAGAAGGGGGATCATACCCCTGCGCGTATTGTAATAGGAAAGGATACCCGCCGTTCCAGCTATATGTTTGAGTATACACTGGTGGGAGGCCTGGTGGCTTCCGGAGCAGACGCTTATCTGCTTCACGTTACCACCACGCCCTCTGTGGCATATATTGCCAGAACCGATGAGTTTGACTGCGGCATCATGATTTCCGCCAGGACGATGCCGACGTCCAGGCAGCTGTACAGCAGGTAGCAGACGCCCTTGGCGACACCGGAAGAATCCTGGTCCGCGAATCCGGTACCGAACCGGTAGTAAGAGTTATGGTGGAAGCCGAAAGCGAAGAGGTTTGCCGGAAGTATGTGGATAGTGTTGTGGATGTGATTAAGGAGAAAGGGTTCGCACTGTAAGAGGATTGTTGGGGAATCAAACTTAATTTGGGGTTCCAAAAGTTTATTGTTGGGGTGTAAGAAATGGGGATTCCGCCTGGCTGGGACCAGGCGGAATCGTGTATATAAGATATGTTATATAATAAACAAACATGGAAAATTGTTCGTTTTTGGGACTTGCTGATATGAAGTAAATATGCTAAATTTAATTTGTAAATATCTTTTGTCTGTGATTTTGTTTCCATATGGAGGTACGATGAAGAAAGAATTACAGTCACAGGGCAAAAGAGAAAAGCACATAGATTATGATGTTACATCGCATATCAGAGATGTGAACGGACATGAGATTTTCAAGAACAATCGCCTGACGAGTCAGTTTTTAAGTAATTATACAGGAATTCAGATGCTGGCTGGAGTGCGACCTGAAGATATCGAAGATGTAACAGAACGGTACCATGCGTTTCTTGGAATCGAATTTGAATCAGACACTATCAAAAAGGTATGCCTGCACCAAGCAGATGGGACACCAGACAGGGAGATTTATGTGATTTCCTTGATTGAGCATAAAAGTGCAGTGGATTACGACGTTGCGATGCAGCTTTTTCGTTACATGAGTGTTATCTGGTATGACTATCGGATGGAGCAGAATAAGAAAAAGAAAGATGCAAATCGCAGAAAAGCATTTAGATATCCGTTAATCATTCCCTTTGTCTATTACGAAGGGAAAGAAAAGTGGACGGCAGACTTGCATTTGAAAGACCGAATAGAGTTCGCGGAAGAAATGAGCGAATACATACCCGATTTCCAATACCACGTAGTCAGTGTGTAGCAATATACGAATGAGGAACTCAGCAAAAAAGGAGACGATATGGCTCTTGTAATGCTGATTAATAAGATACAAAATCCGGAGGACTGGAAAAGGTTTACAGAAGAAGCAAGAGAATTCATGGACACTGCATACGCCGAGGCACCGGATGAGATAAAGGAAGTCGTTATAAAAGTACTGTGGGCACTGCTAAAAAAGATGAATGTGCCGAACGAAGAAGCCCGGGAACTGATGGGCGAGATTGGAGGGCATGGTATGGGAATCTTATTTGAAAATGCGGAAAAGATGGACATACAGGCTGAACGAAAGAATACACAAAGAGAGAAAGAAAGGGCAGATGCAGAGAAAGAAAGGGCAGATGCAGAGAAAGAAAGGGCGGATGCAGAGAAAGAACGCGCAGATGCGGCAGAAAGGCAGCTTGCAGAACTGCGTGAAAAACTTGCCAGATTAGAAGCGGAGAAATAATAGGAAAATATAAAGAGAGTGGAGAAAACAACACAGGCAAAGGAAATATACTAAAAAAACGGAGGCATATGTCTCCGTTTTTGCGTAGGAAGGACAAAATATTCCTACTTTACTTGTAAATTATGGGTAAACGTCAAACCACGCGCCTGACATTGGATTGTCCGTTCCGAAGTCGAGTTGTCGATAGGAACATCGCCGTCTTCCAGGAAAACTTTAAGATATTTTTCCTGGTTGATCAGGAAGTTCAGTCCCTGGGCTGTTTTTGATTTGGGTGGCACAGCACATTCCGCAGCCTGTTGTTTTACCCACGCAAAGAATTCCTCAACCATCGGCCAGATCACTTCCTGTCGCTTTTGAAGACGTTCTTCCGATGGGAGCCCTTTCAGCTCCGTATCGATGTTATAGAATCCGGCAATCTTTTGCAGTGTCTGGTATGTAACCGATTCTTTGACCGCCTGTGGTTCCTTTTTATCAGCTGCTTTTACCGCGTCTGCAAAATCGCGCCTTGCATGTGCCCAGGAGTTCGCGTTTGTTACCTCTGGGAGTTTCCTTTCAAGTACATGATACTGCTGGAGGCTGTCCGTTAGGCGAGTGGTTTGACGTTTACAATTATGGCTGTATCCAAACCATGTGGAATGCGCTGGTGGTTTTACTGGTGTTCCGGATGGTTTTGTGGGATAATGGAAATAGCTGTAAATACCGATGAATCAGTGCACACTGCACGGTCATCGAGTGCATGCTTTCCGGTGTTTCAGTGCACGCTTTCCGCTGCATAGTGCATGGACATAGATTAGTCCTATA
>NZ_JBQKCL010000028.1:0-11427 GCF_052122375.1 Blautia sp. HCP3S3_H10_2 | reverse complement strand
ATTGGCATTATCATCGTTGCGCTTGCCGTATTTTTACTACCCGGTTTGAGAGAGATTGACAATACGCAATAATCAACTGCACCTTTTTCTATTACTAAACAAAATGCCTGGATGGTGGTTCTGAAAAACCAGAACCGCCGTTCAGGCATTTTTTATCTTCGTCCTCTCTGCGGTTTTGGATTCTTCAGCAAGTCGGATTTTTCCGCAATCTTTTTCAGCCACTTCCGTTCTTCTACTGACAGCTTCCTAAAATTCAGCTTGAGCCGTTTGCAGATAAACGCCAAGTACGCTTGTTCCGTGTCGCTGTCCTGGCTGACGATTTCACCAGCAGTTTCCAGCATTTCTTTTAGCGGGTTATCCTCTGGGACGCTGAAAAAATCGTCCTTGTGTGTTTCCCGCAGAGCAAGGGCAATCCCGTTTATGTCCCGTTGTATCACATAGCGGCAAAACTCGTCCTCATCAATATGGGCGGTGATAAGCTGTCTTAACTGCGTATCACTCATGCCAGGATTATGCTTTTTTATAACAGTTGCGCTCATCGTGTCCACTATGGCGTTTGCACCCTGCGCCTGTTTCAGTGCCGTTCCGTTCACATAGATTTCAAGGTCAGCCATCAGCCGGGGGAAATCCGGGTGCGCCGCCAGCTCACACAGCAGGGTATTGTCTATCCTCCCGCTTTTCAGCAGGTCAATCATTTCATCACTCAAACGCAGGTCTGCAAGATCGGCGTTTGGGTGATTTTTCATTTCAGACAGCCCCAGCAGATAATCAGCGGTCACACCGTAAAACTTCGCCAGCCGGATAAGGGCATAGTGGCTGATGTCCTTGAAGTCTTCCGTTTCGTAACTGCCCAGCGCAGACTTGGAAAGCCCGGTCTGCTCCGCAAGCTGCCCCAGCGTCAAGCCACGCTCCACACGTAGGTCTTTTAATCGCTCTTGTATGGATAAAGACATATTCACCCTCCTTGCTAGCTCAACGAAAGAGAAGCCGTTATGCTATGTACTATGCTCATAGCATAACGGCATAGGCATTTACAGTTTTATTTTACCATTTGCTACATCTTCACGAAATTTATCAACAAGCTTCGCTGTCAGCTTGGATTTACCGTAGTGTTCAAGTACAAAAGTACGATAACTTTTTCCATCTACAAGCACATCACTTTTTCTGGTCAACAACCAATTTCCGTTACCTCCTCCCTGTTCTCTAATATTCCAGTCTTTCCCATATCTTTTATAGATTTCATCTTTTTTACCTTGAACAGACATTGATTCGCTTGGAATATAAACAATTTGCATAATAGCTCCTCCTTTATTTTGTGCAAGAAGACCAGAAACCTGAATTTGTCTTTTATCTTTTTTTGATTATATCACAAATCCGAGAGCGTGGAAATAGGGAGTTTTTCAGGCTGATTTCCTACCTCTTGGATATACGGCACAGGCGGTCAAAAAGGTGTAGACTTGGGATAGTTCATCGATGGACAAGCACCTTGGAAACAGAACACGCCAAAGAAAACGGAGGGACGCATGAGCAAAAGACCCTATCAACACCTGCCGCCGCTGGAACACAGGCCGGACGGCTCCCCCTACCGCATAACCCCGCCCCAGAAGAGACGAGCCAGCGGCCTGATACGCCGGGAGTGCTGCAACTGCGAGGACGGAAACTGCCTTGCGCTGGACGATGGCGACACCTGCGCCTGTCCGCAGATGATTTCGTTCTCCGTCTGCTGCAAGTGGTTCCGCTGGGCGGTCTTGCCGCTGGACAGGACGCTGGAAGCGGAGATTTACCGGGACAGGGACTTGAAACGCTGTGCGGAGTGCGGCGGTGTGTTCGTCCCGAAGTCCAACCGGGGCAAATACTGCCCGGACTGCGCCGCCAGAGTTCACAGGCGGCAGAAAACAGAAAGTGAACGGAAAAGGAGGTCTGCTGTGGACAGTTAAGAGCGGGAAAAGCCTTGATTTGCAAGGCTCCGCAAGCCCTCAACCGGGGCGGCTGGTATCATTTATCATTCGCCCCGGAAAACGGGCCTCTAACCGTCCACAAAACACGCTATGACAAACACGATTTATATTCACCAGCCGGAAAAGGCGTTCAGTTTCACCCGGCTCCCCAATTTCCTTTTTGAAGCACCCACATTCCAGCCCTTGAGCAACGAAGCGAAGGTGCTGTATGCCTTTGTCCTGCGCCGGGCGGAGTTGTCCCGGAAGAACGGCTGGGCGGACGAGTACGGGCGGGTCTACCTGTACTACCCCATCTGCGAGGTGGTCGCTTTGCTCCGCTGCGGGCGGCAGAAAGCGGTCAACACCCTGCGGGAGTTGCAGTATGCGGGGCTGGTGGAAATCCAGAAACAGGGCTGTGGAAAACCCAACCGCATTTACCCGAAATCCTATGAAGCGGTTCCAAACACCGACTTCAAGAAATCCGGTTATGGTACGCCGGAGGGCTGAAAACCGTACTTGGCGAGTACGAAAATCAATCCTCTTGAAGTACGGAAATCTGACGGTATATAGAAATACAGAGATTAAAACCATCTATTTACATTCATTCCATTCCAATCCTATCAGAGATATTTTCGGCGGGAAAACCCGCCGGAAAGGAATGGAATGGGGAAAGGAGTTCAATGGCACAACACGCAATTTTGCGATTTGAGAAGCACAAGGGCCACCCGGCGGGGCCGCTGGAAGCCCACCATGAACGGAAAAAGGAGCAGTACGCCAGCAACCCGGACATTGACACCAGCCGGAGCAAGTACAATTTCCACATCGTCAAGCCGGATGGCCGCTACTACCATTTCATTCAGAGCCGCATCGAGCAGGCCAGATGCCGCACCCGCAAGGACAGCACTCGGTTTGTGGACACGCTGATTACCGCCAGCCCGGAGTTTTTCAAGGGCAAGTCCCCAAAGGAGATAGCGGCCTACTTCCAGAGGGCGGCGGACTTCCTCATTGACCGGGTGGGCCGGGAGAACATCGTTTCGGCTATGGTACACATGGATGAAAAAACGCCCCATCTGCACTTGGTCTTTGTGCCGCTGACAAAGGACAACCGCCTGTGCGCCAAAGAAATTATCGGCAACCGGGCCAATCTGACGAAGTGGCAGGACGATTTTCACGCCTGTATGGTGGAGCAGTACCCCGACCTGGAGCGTGGGGAAAGCGCCAGCAAGACGGGCCGGAAGCATATCCCCACCCGGCTGTTCAAACAGGCGGTCAACCTCTCCAAACAGGCGAGGGCCATTGAAGCGGTTCTCTCCGGCATTACCCCGCTGAACGCCGGAAAGAAGAAAGAGGAAGCCCTCTCCATGCTGAAAAAGTGGTTTCCGCAGATGGAGAACTTCTCCGGGCAACTGAAAAAATACAAGGTCACAATCAATGACTTGTTAGCGGAAAATGAAAAGCTGGAAGTCAGGGCAAAGGCCAGCGAAAAAGGCAAGATGAATGACACGATGGAACGGGCGAAGTTAAAAAGCGAACTGGACGATATGCGGCGGCTGGTTGACCGTATCCCGCCGGAGATTTTAGCGGAACTGAAACGGCAACAGCGGCAGCATGGAAAGGAAAGGTGATCTTATAAGTAATATCAGATACAAAAAGGAAATCGAAATCGTGACTTTTCAGGGAAAGGAAATCACACTGGAAAATCTCTCCCCGGTGTTCACGCCGGAACAGGAAGCAGCCAAACGCCGGGAACTGGAACAGCAGCTTTATGAGGTGTTCCGCAAGTACGCCGACAAGCGGGAGAGTGAGGAAGCCGGGACATAAGGTTTTCCAAACCCATCATTGATTTGCGGGGCTGCTGGCGGTATAATAGAACTGTCAGCAGCTCCGTTTCTTTTTTAAGAAAAGGAGCGACAATATGAACAATCGGATAGACGCAATCTATGCAAGACAATCGGTAGACAAAAAGGACAGCATTTCCATTGAAAGCCAGATTGAATTTTGCAAATACGAGTTGAAAGGCGGTAACTGCAAGGAATACACAGACAAAGGGTACAGCGGCAAGAACACAGACCGTCCGAAGTTTCAAGAACTGGTGCGGGACATCAAGCGGGGCTTGATTGCAAAGGTCGTGGTTTACAAGCTCGACCGTATCAGCCGTTCCATTCTGGACTTTGCCAACATGATGGAGCTGTTCCAGCAGTACAATGTGGAGTTTGTGTCCTCTACGGAAAAGTTTGATACCTCCACGCCGATGGGACGGGCCATGCTGAATATCTGTATCGTGTTCGCCCAGCTTGAACGGGAAACGATACAGAAGCGGGTAACGGACGCTTACTACTCCCGCAGTCAGCGGGGCTTTAAGATGGGCGGGAAAGCCCCTTACGGCTTCCATACGGAGCCTATCAAGATGGACGGTATCAACACAAAGAAGCTGGTGGTAAACCCGGAGGAAGCGGCCAATATCCGGCTGATGTTTGAGATGTACGCCCAGCCCACAACTTCCTACGGGGACATTACCCGGTACTTTGCCGAACAGGGGATTTTGTTCCATGGCAAAGAGCTGATACGCCCCACGCTGGCGCAGATGTTACGCAATCCTGTCTATGTGCAGGCAGACCTTGATGTGTACGAATTTTTCAAAAGTCAAGGTACAGTCATTGTCAATGACGTTGCCGATTTTACGGGCATGAACGGCTGCTATCTGTATCAAGGGCGAGATGTAAAGGCCAGCAAGAAAAACGACTTAAAAGACCAAATGCTGGTACTGGCTCCCCATGAGGGTATCGTCCCCTCCGACACCTGGCTGACCTGCCGCAAGAAGCTGATGAACAACATGAAAATCCAGTCTGCCCGGAAAGCCACCCACACATGGCTGGCAGGAAAAATCAAGTGCGGGAATTGCGGGTATGCTCTTATGAGTATCTACAATCCCTCCGGCAAACAGTATCTCCGCTGCACGAAACGGCTGGACAATAAAAGCTGTCCTGGCTGTGGGAAAATCATCACTTCGGAACTGGAAGCGGTTGTTTATCAGCAGATGGTAAAGAAGCTGGCAAGCTACAAGACGCTGACAGGAAAAAAGAAAGCGGCAAAGGCAAACCCGAAAATCACCGCCCTGCAAGTGGAACTTGCCCATGTAGACAGCGAGATTGAAAAGCTGGTGGACAGTCTGACGGGGGCAAACAATGTCCTGTTCTCCTATGTGAATGTGAAGATAGCGGAACTGGACGGGCGCAAGCAGGAACTTCTGGCAAGGATAGCGGAGTTGACTGTGGAGGCCATCAGCCCGGAACAGGTCAGCCAGATTTCCGGCTACCTCGATACCTGGGAGAATGTATCTTTTGATGACAAGCGGCGTGTGGTGGATTTGATGATCACCACCATAGCCGCCACAAGCGACAGCTTGAACATCACATGGAAAATCTGACTGGCGGCACCCCTCCCGTCAGATACCTACCCTGTGTAGTCCCTTGTAAACTGTACTTTGTCGCAAGCAAAGCAACAGACCGCAGCCTTTCCTTTGTGTTCTTCAGATTTGGACAGCCAAACCAGTAAATCAGCTGCATCTCTTCCACTTTCAGATATCTCACTTTCATCACCTCTTTCTTTCAGGCATACGCCTTTATTTAAAAAGTTTTCCGGATTTGTTTTTTCACCCTGACTGGCTGTGGCTCTTGCAAACCACCTCTGCCTGCACGCAGGCAACTGCTCTAAGGCTCTGAGCAGCCCGCCCATCTCCGGGAGTGTCATTATTTCTTCGCTCAATTTCCATTAGAAACGTCATAGCGTAAGTCTGTTCACCAGTCAGGAAACTCATGAAATTGTCAAGGTACGCAGAAGGTTCTAAAAATGCCCTCACATACTAAATTCAAGTGACTTTATCCGATGCAAAATAAAAATGAGATTTTCTAACATTTTTATTATTCTTTCTTCCGTTTCTGTTCTAAAAAGCACAGTATTTTAGTAAAACCTCCTGTAAATGCCACCGTATGTAAACTTCAAATGGTTTTACCAAATCACAACATGATTTTTTCTTGCATTTTTTATCCTTCTACTAATACAGGACTGGGAAGGGTAAAAGTTGACCTGTTTTAAAAATTTTTTTGTATTTTTTCAAATACAAAAAAACAGGCACCGACCAGTGATTTCAGACAGTGCCCATTGGGGGTAGCAAAAAAGGCACCAACTTTTTTACGGTTGATGCCCTTTGAATTACTCACTATTCTCTTTTATTCCATATTTCTACTCATGTTATATCGCCTTTGATTGCATTTTCAGATGCTAAGATAGTTCCTTAAGAATATTTTTAATAATCTTTTGTAACCGAATCCCATCCCTCAACCCCAATCGGTAAAAGAGCTGCTCAGCATCTGCACCACTATCAAAAATGGCATCACAGTATTCCCGGACTGCCTGTTCTTTATCCTCTGGAAGTAATGCAACCGCCTCCTGATACTTCCGTTCAATCTCGTCTTCTCTATCCGCCTCTTTTCCGACTTTCATCTGGCTGAACGCTTTCTGCATCCGTTCCTGAATGATAAAATCCACAAATTCCTTCAATGCTTCCTCTTTCATCCTCATACATCCCTTTCTATCTCACACACCAGACGTTCATAATCCAGAAAGCCCCGGATATACATTTCCCGGCTGACATAGGCTTCTACTGCATGTCTTGCCGATACGATACGGTCAATGATTGTCCAGAACTCATGTCCATACTGCTCGATATATGGCTCCAATTCATCCATTGTTTCCTCACACTCCCTCTCCAACTCAATTAACTCCGGGTCAATCCGCAAATATGCCTCCAACCTGATCTCATTCCAGTCGAAGTAGCTTTCCACTAATTCTCTTTTCATAATCGTGTCCCTTTCTGCCCTATTCCTATGTAAAAGAGCGAATACATTCTTCTATAAGTACAATTCCTGCAATTACCATTTCAACCGTACATGGCAGGAGATAAAACAGGAATCCAGCCAATACCATTTGTAGACATTCACCGGGACTATCCAGACCAAAGCCATAGCATAGCAATGCTGTCAGAAGAAAAATACCTGCAATACTCCGGAAGATAACTGATGATATTCCTGCAAGGAACTCTGCGAACAGTCTTATTACTGTCAGAGCAACTATTACAGGCAATAACATGATTTTCAAAATAAAATGTATGGCTTTCACCATGTCTTCTCCTTCCTATCCGACATTCCTGTTCACATAGTTCTGATACTTCTCATATACAGAATCTGTTACACCGTTTTTGTAGATTTTTCGAATGTCCGCAATTTCTTCATCCTTTAAAAGTTTCACCCATTCCAAAAGCTCTTTCCGGCTATTGGCAAAATTACAACACCGTCCATCAGCATATTCAATCCGATATCTCATAGCCACTCCCCCTTATACATAAATCAGTTCATTCAAAATAATTTCATCCACCCGGTTACGGATGTTATTGCAATCACTGGCCTGCAACCGCCTCCGTGTTCCCAGCTTTCCACGTTCCGATATTCCTATCATTGGATATCTTTAGGTTCTTCCTCTAAGCCTGTATCTGGTCATGCATAACCGCACCGCCTGTAACGATGCATGGACTTTCATAACAACCAATTTTACTCGCCCACAGATACCACCATGAAAGGTGTACTGCCTTTCGACAGCATCAACGTTTAGACTCGTACATTCGGAATTTCGTCAGTATTTTCATACATTCTCACCATGGATATCCGACCCCCGGCATATAGGCAACACCATCCACCTCTGGACAGCTTTCGTGTCTGACCTGAAAACCAGTCTTACGATTGCTCTCTGCCGACTTCACCGAGCTCTATAAACTTTTGGAGAGAGCCGTTGCATGCTCCCCGCCATTCGGAGTATTAGGGTGGCGCTTCGGGACGTTACCCCCTCATTTCACCCATCGGAATATCAGTTCTCCAAAGTTTCGGGCTACAATTGCCCTTCGACTTTGTGCGTAAGCTTTTCACTTACGAACGTGTCGCACGGTTGTCATTTCCGTAACCTTCCAGAAGGTTTACCACTCCCCACACACCAAGGCCAGCGCCGATTGCTGTAACCAGCGTGGACAGAGTGCTGACTGCACTGCTGAAAAATGCCATATAATCTTATAAGCCGGTTCTGTAATTTGATTTGTCCGCCAAGTGACGGATCTGGGAGCAAGTCCTGATTTTCTCCAAGACCCATCACCGGCGTTCTCCTTTCTTCTTTATTCGATCCTCTACGCTCCCATCTATCTGAACACTTGCTTCTGCAAATGGAATTGTTTTGGATTTCCGCTTATTCACTTTCCTGTGTAAGATCTATTTCTGTAACCTCGACCTCTTCCTCCGGCTTCGGTACATACTGCGGATTTAATTCAATTTCTGGACGGAACCAGTTCTTTGGATCAGCATCTGACAGGTATTTGTAGTTCGGATGTTTGGTAATATCATATTTATCAGAAAAGAATGGCCTAGCCCCTCTGATCTGCAAGATACATTTTCCTCCATCCATCACCGCAATTTTGTCTTCCGTCATCAGCTGTTTTCCGAGCTTCTGGTAATTCAGTCCATAAGACTTCTGGTTACTTCTTGTTTCAGAAGTGTTATACAGATCAATGGTTTCCTTACCAAGAATCTCGCTGATTTCCTTTAGCGTCGATTTCTCTTTCCCACCAAGGAATAACGTCGTATCACAGTTTCCCACCAACGTGTCTGCTGCGTCCTGATACATGGTTTTCAGCTGCGACTGTGACTGCAAAATAATAGAAGCAGAGATTTCCCTGCTTCGGATCGTTGCAATTAGTTTGTCCATATTGGGAATCTTTCCCGTATTTGCGAACTCGTCACAGATGACACGCACATGGATCGGCAGCCTGCCACCATACACATCGTCTGCTTTATCGCACAACAGGTTGAAAAGCTGGGACTGCAGCATAGCAATCACGAAGTTAAATGTGGTATCTGTATCCGACATAATGAGAAACAATGCTGTCAGCCGGTCACCGATCATATCCAGTTCCATTTCATCATAGGACATGATCTCACGAAGCTCCGCTATATCAAAGGGAGCAAGTCTGGCTCCACAGCTAACCAGTATGCTTTTTGCAGTTTTGCCCGCCGCAAGTTTATATTTGCGGTATTGACGCACTGCAAAGTGTTCCGGTTCTTTCTCTTCCAGTTCCTCAAACAGAAGATCTACCGGATTCTGATATTCTTCATCATCCTCTCTTACCTCTGATTCATTCAGAAGATCCAGAAGCGTAGAAAAGTTCTTCTCTTCTTCACTTCCTTCATACCAGATATAAGCAATCAGGGCAGTATATAAAAGTCTTTCCGCTTTATACCAGAAGTCCTGATTTTCCTTTTCGCCTTCACCTTTGGTATTTGCCATAATGACCGTAACCAGTTTCAAAATATCCTTTTCGGACTTTATATAGGCGAAAGGATTGTAATGAAGACTTTTTGAAAAGTTAATGGTATTCAGTACCTTAATGACATACGGCTGATAAATAGGTTTTCCATCGGCAGAAAATACTGTATATTTCGAAAAAGATGAAAGAAGAACGTCAGGAAACAATAAAACGGGTTACCAGTGATTATGGAACACAGCTTCGAATGAACCGAAGCATACAGGTGGAAGGAAGCTTTGCAAACATTAAAGAGGATATGGAATTCAGGCGATATTTATATCGAAGGAAAGCAAATGTAACCGCCCAGAGTATCTTGCTGGCGATCGGGTATAACATAAACAAGCTTCATCATAAGATTCAGGCAGGAAGGACAGGGCGGCATTTATTTCCACTCAAACAAACCGCCTGATTTTGACAGGTCAAAAGTAAATCCTGAAAACGAACCTTTTTCCAGAAAAGGTTTATTAAAGTTCGCCTTCTTGTAGAAACAGAATGAAAGGGAGAATATTTCGCCTTAAAAAAGGCAAAAAGATGCTGCCGCACCTATGATTTCCTAATCATTGATGCGACAGCCCCGACTATAAGGAGATTTCCTTAACCTTCAATGGCAATATAACCATCTTTTTCTATTTTCTCAGGTGCTTTCTTTGGCACGGACAGTTTCAGAATACCATTTTCATATTTTGCATGAATGTCTTCTTCGCTTACTGCATCGCCTACATAAAAGCTTCGGCACATGCTGCCCGCATAGCGTTCACGCCTGATATAATTACCTTCTTTATCTTTTTCATCTTTATCCAGTCCCTTTGCAGCAGAAAGTACCAGATAACCATCTTTCAGCTGTACCTGAATCTCGTCTTTCTTAAATCCCGGAAGATCGACATCCAGTTCATAGCTACCGTCTGTTTCACGGATATCCGTTTTCATCATGTTCTGCGCATGTTTACCATAAAGCGGATTCTTCTTGCCCCAAAACTCATCGTTAAACGGGAAATTCATCCAATCATCATCAAATAAGTTTTCTCCAAAAATACTAGGCATTAACATAAGTCATCTCTCCTTTTCATGACAAACAAATCTATATTCAAGTCTTTCGACTGTTACTTACAATTATATTTAAAGGGTACTGCCCGAAATCTTCGGGCAACACCACGAGCTTTTTATCAATCAGATGTTATCATTATCATTCAATGGTTATATATTTCGGATCATTGGAAACTGGTTTTGCTTCTTTCTTCGGAACAAACAGTTTCAGGATACCATGTTTGTATTCACCTTTAATGTCTTCCTGAGTCACTTCTTCGCCTACATAAAAGCTTCGCTCGCAGGCTCCTGCGTAACGTTCACGTCTGATGTAGTGTCCCTTCTTATCTTCATCGTCTTCATCCAGACCTTTTGCTGCACTGACAGTTAAGTAACCATCTTTCAATGCAACTTTGACTTCATCTTTCTTGAAGCCAGGAACATCAACAATCAGTTCATAACCTTCCGGTTTTTCCTTAATATCTGTCTTCAGGAGATTCTGTGCTCTTCTTCCGTACAGCTTCTTTTCCGCTTTCTTCTCATCTTTGTCATCATAATAGAATGTGTAAAGAAATCATCAAATAAGTTTTCTCCAAAAATACTAGGCATTAACATAAGTCATATCTCCTTTCAAAAGCTCCCTAGATCTTCACGATCCAGTCTGCTGTATTATCATTTCTAGTTCTTCGAACATCTGGAATACCTTTTCTTTTATCTCTCTTCATTTGTTCTATCTGTAATATAACACGCATTATTAGCACTGTCAAGAGGTGAGTGCTAATTTTTTGTGAAGATTTTGTGAATGTGTTTTGTGAACGCTATAAGCCATGCAAAATGGTGAAAAAAGACGCCCTGCAAGTTTACTGTTAATGCATCAGCCTTTTAAAATTAGCCAACTACTTTTCCAAAAGTTTTTAAGGTGGAGCCGGAAGTGACTTGGATAGGAGCATATTTCCCTGTGTGTTAGGATAATTGTCAGTGAAAGATAATTACTTTTGTGGTAGTATATAGCTATCACAGGAAGGGAGCTTTCACTATGAACTATAGTCCAGAATTAAAGGATGC
>NZ_JBQKCL010000027.1:0-13739 GCF_052122375.1 Blautia sp. HCP3S3_H10_2 | reverse complement strand
AAATGGATGCTCTTTTTTCATTCACTTGATAGGTGAAAAGCAATATTCAGCAAAATACAGTAACTATATGGCTTTCAGCCACTTTCACGGCTGTGCCGTGAATAATATAGGATAAGTCATATTTTTCAAAAAATCGATGTCAGTACATTGTGAAAGGCTGATTTGTACAAAGGCTCTCACGAAACGTGTCTACACCCAATCTGCTGAATGAATCAGATCTCCAACTTTGTCGTTTCATAACGTATTGACGTAGCATTATTCAAAACGACCATTTATACTTTTAATGACAAGATTTCTATAGCAGAACCTGTAACTGTAGGCCAAGCAAATATTACAAGGAGAAGAGGATATGATTGAAAAATTATTAAAAGCAATTAGCTTAAATGATGAGGATTACACACAAGAAAAGGAGAACATAAATCCAGAATTCACTTTTTTCACAGTGCTGTTTACTGTTGTACTTATAAGCATTTCTGTAGCTGGATGTTTTTATGTGCGAAATTGCAGAAAATATAAGTATGATGATTCCATGACTGTTTCAGAGAATGGTACCCGTATTGTGTACGATAATAGCGGAGCATATCTGGTAAAAGGAAAACGGGTGTTGTCTGATGTTTATATGGCAATCGAAAAAGATCCATTTTCAGCTTATTGCCGTGTCATAGACCATGATGGACTGATTGGGTTTATTTCAAAGGCGGATGGGAAAGTAGTTATTACGCCTAAATATACAGAGGCTTCGTCCATGTCAGATCACTCATCCTGTGTCAGTGAAGGAAATGGATTTTATTATATTTCGGAAGACGGAAGTTATATGATTGGGAACTATGAAGAAGCCAATCCTTTTGAGCGTAAGGGTACAATGGCACGGGTGAAGACATCTGAAGGCTGGGCAATTATTGACAAAAATGGCACTGTGCTTATTGATAAATGTGATTCAATCAGTATTCTTCCAGTCATTGCATCTACAGGAATGGCAGTACGAAACGGACACGTATTACTGCTTCAGTATTCCGATAAATCAGATGAAACTGCATCTGTACAGATTATCAAAGAATTCAAAGTATTTTCCGAAATCTCAGAAATATTTCTTGAAGAATTTGCTGTTGTAAAAGGAAAAAATGGATATGGAGCTATAGATTTTAATGGAAACATTATTATGCCGGCAGCGTATGAGTATTTGGACTGGGATAGTTATAAGATCCAAGACGAAGCCTTAAAAAAAGAAATCATTTTTAAAGGAAAAAAGAAAAACGGAAGATTCGATGTAATAGATTGGAATCCTGAAAAAATGTAAATCTATGTATGTAGACGGCTTTTTTACTCTCTTATCTGAAAGACATGCCATTGTTATATCCTATAGGAAAGAAAGACTATAATGGAAAGCCGATAATCGCTAATGAGTGGAACTTGGCAAAATCTGTGCTGTCTAAGGCTGCAGGAATCACAGTATATGGTTATAGCGCTCCTGTTACAGATATTGAAGCGGTGAAGTTGATGAAATCAGCCAGTCATTTAAGTCAAATGAAGGATATTGCACCATTTACAATTATAAATTTGGCAAAAAATGAAGATGAGCAGAGAAAAAATGGTCTGAATTTTATGATGTAAATATGTTTCTGGCAGCAAAGCTCTTAGATTTTGAAGATGTTTCAGAACGCATTCAGTATCTGGTAACTCAGGTGGAAGAAATTACTAAAATAGATAATTTTGGAGCATATCTGACTGCAATGTTGGAAATAGATGCGTTTTTCATGAATGAGGACAGACATACCAACAATATTGCGGTCATTTATAATGAAAAGACACAGAAATATGAACTAAGCCCTTTTTTTGATCAAGGACTTTGTATGTTTGCTGACATAAATCCGGATTATCCTATTGATCAGTCATTGGAATATTGTTTGGGGAAAATTGAAGCGAAGCCATTTTGCTCTGATTTCGATATACAGTTGGATGCAGCAGAAGAACTGTATGGCATTCAGATTGGTTTCCAATTTACATTCAAAGACATTCAGATATACTTACAGAAAAATTTGGAAAATTATCCAAGAATTCACAGATTGTCTATTGAAAATCTGGCAGGGTTGTGCTATAATTTTATTTGTGATGCCTATGCACATGATACATTGTTACTGTGGATGGCAAGGGGTGAAATCGAATGAATGAACCTGTTCAAATGTCATTAGACTTATATACGGGTATTACCGAACAGTCAGAGGACACACCCGTTTCAGATAATATAACACCGCTTTCCATAGCCTCTCAAATAACATATGACTTTAAATTGACAGGGCTTACAGAGAACTATCCCGAACAGAAATGGGCAGCTGCATTTATAGACCTTCTGTTAGCGATGAAGAAGGTCAAAGATAAAGCGGTTGAGGCAGGAAAAGAGTTTCCGGAGCCAGAGATTATCTAAAAATCATGTCTTATGTCGGTACTGCCCATAAGCAGGGGCATAGCGCATATGACGCAATAAGAAAAGCTTTTTCAGGATGCCCTGAGTTTATCTTTGCATAGGGGGTTCTGAATAGTTACGTTATAAAAATGAATACGGAAAGGATACCCTGTTCTGATATAACAATTGGTTATATCAGAAAGTTTGGTGGAATTATATAAAAAAATTGTGAAAATCGTATAAAAGTTAGATTTGACAAGGACGGAGGAGGGGAGTATACTTCAGCTATGCCAAAGAACAAGGGCGTTCCGGAGTGATTCGGAGCGCCTTTTCTGTTATGATAGCATATAATGTGTTCTTTCCGGTATGAATGGTGGAAGAGGAGGAAAAGCAATGAAGAAGCTGGAAATTAATTCAATATCGTCCATGGGGGGTACGCCCGTCCATGGATGTGGAGCCGCCGACAGCGGCTTATATGGAGAAACTTGCAGCGCTGGCCCGGGAGTCCAGCGTGGAAAAGATGGTGTGTACGTGAGAGAAGTGTGCGATATTCTGATTCGGGACTGCCGGATTCTGACCGGAGACTTTACCATAGAAGAACACGTCTCGGTGGCGGTGAAGGATAAAATAATACATGCCATAGGAACACCAGAAGAACTGGATCAGCGTTTTTGCGCAGCGGAGGTGCTGGAAGCAGATGGAAATCTTCTGATGCCCGGCTTTATAGACGGTCATACCCATACCTGCCAGCAGCTTCTGCGGGGCAGGACCGCGGATGAGTACCCTATGATCTGGACCCGTTTTTTGGTTCCCTTTGAGAGTAGCCTGAGCCCTGAAGATGTACGTGCTTCGGCGCGTCTGCACTGCGTGGAGATGATCCGGGCCGGTATAACCGGTTTTGCCGATGCCGGTGGCGTCCATATGGATCAGGTAGCCGAGGCAGTGATGGAGACGGGGATGCGCGCGGCGCTCTGTCCGTCCACCATGGACATGGGCAATGTAGTCTGCGGGGAGATGAAACACTCCGCCGAAGATTGTATCCGGCTGACAGAGGAACTGCACAGCCGGTATCAGGGAGCCGGGGATGGCCGGGTTGATATCTGGTTCGGCATACGGCAGCTGATGACCTGTTCAAAAGAACTGATAGAAAAGATTGTGGAAAAGGCAGAGGAGTTAGACACAGGCATTCATATGCACCTGTGCGAGCATAAGGACGAGGTCAGCTTCTGCCTGCAGAATTATAAAATGCGCCCGGCTGCGTTTCTGCAGTCGGTGGGAGCGCTGAGTCCCAGGCTTCTGACGGCTCACAATGTACTTTTGACAGAGCGTGACATTACGCTCTTGACGGACAACGGAGTGCATGTCATTCATTGTCCAATGGCGAACTTCATCAACCACGGTTTTCCCAAGGTTCCTTCCATGCTGGAGCGTGGAGCGTCTATTGGAATCGGCTGCGATGGCGCATCCAATATTGCGTTGGATATGTTTACACAGATTCGGGCGCTGAAGGCGGGGGTGACGGCCCAGTGGGGGCTTCCGGTATTTGATCCGGTGGCTGTACCCAACGATCAGCTTCTGCGGATGATTACTTTTGGAGGTGCCCAGGCAATCCGCCATGGAGATACGCTTGGCGTGATTGAGGAGGGAAAGACAGCGGATCTGATTGTGATGGATGTGAAGGGCCCCCATATGCGGCCGACGCAGCGGCTTCTCAATGCGGTGGTTTCTTCCGGAAACAGTCATGACATTCTTCATACCATCATTGACGGAAAGCTGGTTATGAAAGATCGGCAGCTGGTGGAATTGGATGAAGAAAAGATCATTGCAGATGCAGAGCAGCATATGAGAGAAATAAACAGAAAGTCGGGGATTTGACATGAGCAAAAAGATTTTGTACAGCTGTGATACCGGCGTGGACGACGCTCTGGCGCTTGCTTATCTGGCGGCCCAGGAAGAGTGCGAGGTGGTGGGGGTTACCTGCTCCTACGGCATGAGTTATGTGGGTGATGTTTTCCGGAACACAAAGGAAGTCCTTCGGCTCTGCGGAAAGCCGGAGATTCCGATAGTTATGGGAAGTGAAGTGCCGCTCAGCGGGGAACATATCGATTTCAGCGGCGGCAGCATGTTTCACGGCATGTCCGGGATCGGCGGCGTACTGCCGCCCAGCACCCCCGAAGACTGGGGAGACGCGAAGCCGGAGGATGCCACTGATTTTATTATTGAGATGATTGAGACATACGGCAAAGAACTGTATTGGGTCACAAGCGGTCCTATGACGGATATTGCGAGAGTGCTTCGGAAAGATCCGTCTGTTGCGGAAAAGGTGGGGGCGGTTTACATTATGGGAGGTGCGCTGGCCACTCCTGGAAATGTTGGGAATGTGATGGAGGCAGTGATGGAAGCCAACGTCCGTCTGGACGTGAAGGCGTGCTATGAAGTGCTGACTTCCAAACTTCCGGTAGTACTTGTGGGGCTGGATGTGACCCGCAAGACGCTGTTTACGTATGAGGATCATGAACGGTGGCATACCATCGGTACAGAGAGTGCGCTGTTCCTTTATGAGAGCCTGAAGTATTATCTGGGTGCGTACAAACAGTTCCATTCGTATTTAAACGGCTGCGGGCTTCATGATCCGTTAGCTGCGGTGGCGGCAATCCACCCCGAGATTCTCACAACGATCCCGATGCATCTGACCTGTTTTACAGAAGGGCCTCTGCGGGGGAGAACCACGGAGGATGTATGGAGATGCAATGACCCGGAATACAGCATGAAAGCAGCCATGTTTGTGGATGTGAAGGCGTTTCAAAACGAGTTTTTCGGAAAAGTGGAGGCAATGCTCCGCAATCACTAGACGACAGACGGGGGGACCGACGATGGATCGTATATATGTAGCGGGATTTGATGTGTTTTATCCCGATTGGCTGGAAAAACGGTATTTAGAGTACAGGGCTCTATGCGCCGGATATGGTTTTGAGATGCAGGCGCAGAAAGCGGCGCCGGATGCAGGGAAGACCCTGGGAGAACAGATTTTTTTCAAGAACATTCATTGTATCGAGATCAGTGATTATGTGGTGGCCAATGTCAACTGTTTTCGGGGCGGGGAACCGGACAGCGGCACCTGTTTTGAGATCGGATATGCGTATGCCCTTGGGAAGAAGATATACGGGTATCTGGACGATACCAGAACCATGATGGAGAAGATCGGAGGGGAGACGGATCAGGACGGCTTCCTAGTTGAAAACTTCGACCTTCCCGTGAACCTGATGCTGGGATGCAGCATGACGCTGATCCAGGGCGACCTGGAACATTGTCTGCAAGAAATTCGGAGAAGAGAGGGGAAAGGCTGATGGGACATTTGCTTGAGGTAAAAGATGTAACCAAGATCTATGAGGGCGGTGTGCTAGCCAATCACAATGTAAACTTCACCGTAGACGAGGGCGAGATTCATGCTCTTGTAGGTGAGAACGGAGCGGGAAAGAGTACGCTGATGAAGATGCTTTACGGTTTGGAGAGTATCACCTTGGGGCATATCTACATGAACGGAGAGGAGCTGAAGCTCCAGTCCAGTAAGGATGCCATCGCCCATGGCATTGGAATGGTGCATCAGCATTTTATGCTGGTGGATTCCCTGACCGGAGCGGAGAACATGATGCTGGGAATGGAAAAGACCAGTTTCGTGTCCAACAAAAAGCGGGACATTGAGATTACCAACGAAGTGGCGAAAAAGTACAATTTTGACATCGACGCATCCCGAAGAGTCCGGGATATGAGTGTGGGAATGAAACAGAAGCTGGAGATTCTGAAGATTCTCTACCGAAGCGCCAAACTGATTATTCTGGATGAGCCCACGGCGGTTCTGACGCCTCAGGAGACAGAGGAGCTGTTCGAAAAGCTTTTGGATCTGAAAAAGAAAGGCATGACCATCATTTTCATTTCTCATAAGCTGAACGAGGTAAAACGCATCAGCGACCGGATCACCGTACTCAAGGGTGGCCTTACCAAGGGAACGCATTTGACGAAGGATGTCACGGTGGAAGATATTTCCAACCTGATGGTCGGCCGGGAAATTACCTTTGATTACAACAAAGAAAAGATTACGCCGGGAGAAGAGGTTCTGAAGGTTGAAAAACTGGCGTATGTGGACAAATTTAAGATTCCCAAGCTTTCGGGTGTCAGCCTGAGTGTCCGCAGAGGCGAGATTGTGGGAATTGCAGGTGTTGAGGGCAATGGCCAGAGCGAACTGATTTCCATTATCACCGGCAATATGCGCGCCATCGACGGAAGGGTATTTTTAAACGGCAAGGATATAACCCGGGAGTCGGTAACGAACATCCGCAGGATCGGTATGTCCCATGTACCGGAAGACCGTATGATGAACGGATGCGCGGCTGAGATGAGCGTGCAGGAGAATCTGACGGTTTCCAATATCGATACATTTGCCAACGGCGCGGGAATAATCCAGAAGTCAAAGATCAAGGAACACTGCCAGGAACAGATCAAAGAGTTTATGATCAAGGCCAGGGATGAAAACCAGTCCATCGGCAGCCTGTCCGGCGGAAATATTCAGAAAGTGATTGTGGCCAGAGAATTTAAGGCGGAAAGCGATCTGCTGGTGCTGAATCAGCCCACCCGAGGCGTGGACGTGGGTGCGATCTCCTTTATCCATTCGAAGATTTTGGAGATGCGGAGTCATAAAAAGGCAATCCTTCTGGTTTCGGCGGATCTGAATGAGCTGATCTCACTGAGCGACCGGATTCTGGTTATGCACAAGGGTAAGGTAGTGGCTGATCTGAGAAACGAACCGAAAGTCACCGAGCAGGAACTGGGACTTTATATGCTCGGAATCAAGAAACAGGAGGGATTGGGATAAGTCATGGAAAATAAAAAAACAAATGCTAAAAAATTTGATGTCATGAATTATTTCAGTGTCATCCGAATTGCCGCGGCGCTTCTTTTGTCCATTGTCCTGATCTTTGTGATTATTTTCTTCGTGAGTGAGACACCGGGACTGGCAATTCAGAAACTGATGCTGGGGCCTCTGGAGACCAAGCGCAGCTTCTTTAACGTGGTAGTGCGGGGTATTCCGCTGTTATTTACAGGTCTGGGTTTGACGCTCTGCTTAAAGAGCGGTATCTTCAACATTAGCTCCGACGCGTCTTTCTATATGGGCGCGGTGGTGGCGACGGCGATTGCGCTTTCATTTCCCCTGCCCAACATTGTGCATCAGGCGGTTCTGATTATCGCAGCGGCGATTGTAGGCGGATTGATTTCCATGCTGCCGGTTATCGTCAATAAGTATACAAAAGTAAATCCGGTGGTACTGGCGATTATGGCTAACTCCATCTTTTACTACTTTGGGATGTCCATTGTCAGTTCCTTTTTTCTGGAGCCAGGCGGAACCTGGGGAAGTTACAAGTTCCCGGACCATGCGCGGATGGGAACCATGATTCAGGGAACCACCCTTCACTATGGTTTTCTGGTTATGATTGCAGTGACGATTTTTGTCATTATCCTGATGAACAAGACTTCCTTCGGTTATAAGGTTCGTGTGACGGGAAGCAACCCCGATTTTGCAAAAGCATCTGGTATTAAAACCAGCTTCGTGATTCTTCTGGCTCAGTTTATCGGCGGCGCAATCGCCGGCATGGGCGGTGCCATTGAGGTCGTGGGCGTGTACAAACGTTTCCAGTGGCAGTCTCAGACGAACTATGTATGGGATGGTCTGCTGATCTACATGCTGTCCAACGGCAACCTCACATATATACCGCTGACGGCATTTTTCATCGCGTACCTGCGTGTAGGAGCGGAGATCATGTCCCGCGCTACGGGTCTGGATCCGGAAATCGTGACATTTTTGCAGGGAATTATCATTTTCCTGGTGGCGTCTCAGAAATTCCTGTATTTCATTAAGCGGAGACACGATCAGAAGATGTCTCTCAAACAGGCAGAGGAGGAAGGAGGTGCAGCAGCATGATGGAGTTCTTTTTATCCCCGACATTCTGGAAGACGGTGCTGGCCAGCACCACGCCGGTTATGCTGGCAACGCTGGCGGCCAATATGATGACCAAGGCGGGAATCTTCAATCTGGCGATCGAGGGAACCATGCTGATCTGTGCGTTGACCGGAGTCGTTGTCAGTGCCTTCACTCAGAATCTCTGGATCGGCTGTATTGCGGCGGTGGCTATGGGGATTCTGGTATCCTTTATATTCGGGTATTTCTCCCTGATTATGAAGGGAGCAATGAACGCCTGCGGCGTGGCCATGAACCTGATCGCTACCGGCGGAACCGTATTTGTTCTGGTAATGCTGACAGGCAGCAAGGCCAACTCAAGCGCGCTCAAGAGTCTTACGTTCCCGGTTGTGGATATTCCTGTTATTAAAGATATTCCGGTTTTTGGAACCATTATTTCCGGACAGAACATGGCTACTTATATTGGATGGGCAATTGTGGCTCTGACGGCATGGATGCTCTATAAAACCAAGCTGGGCATCAATATCCGGGCAGTTGGCGAGAATCCTGCGGCAGCCAAAGCATCCGGTATCAACGTAATCTGGCATCAGTTTGTGGCGCTGGCGATCTGCGGTGTGTCCTGTTCCTTCGGTGGCATGTATCTGTCCATGGGAGCGCTTCGCTCCTTTACCACGGGCATGGTTGCTGGAAGAGGATATATGTCTCTTGCTATGGATGCCATGAGTCAGGGCAATCCGGTGATCGGATGTTTAAGCTCTCTGCTTTACGGATTTTCCGATACAATTACTGTGTATCTTCAGCTTTACAGTAAGATCGATCTGAAGCTGATCGAGGCGTTCCCGTATCTGTTCATCATCGTTGTCCTTGTGATTATCCAGGGCATCCGCAAGATGGTGGCCCACAGAAAAGAAAAGCTTGCAAGCCTGAACCAGGCAGCATGATAAATCACCTACATTAAAGGAGGAGAAAAAATGGCTCAGGAATATTATGATCCGTGGTCAAACACAAAAACAATCAATGGACTGGACGCAGACCTCGTAATTTCAGCTCTGCAGAAGTGCATCCGCCGGGGAGAGGAGGATACGGCTCTCCGCATGGCATATGAGCTGTACATGACTTCTACTTTCCATGAGGAGAAGATGTGGAACCGTCTTCTTGTTATCCCGGTAGAGGATATTGGTTTCGGCAATGTAGAGGCGGCTGCGGTTGTAAAGAACCTGTATGATCTGCACAAAGAATTCCCTTATAAAGACGGGGATCGGCCGATTTTCTTTATGTTTGCAATCCGCTATCTGTGCAAGTGCCAGAAAGAGCGTTCTACCGACCATATCAAGAACATTATCATGAAGGAATTTGATGCCGGATACGTTCCGGAGATTCCGGATTATGCGATTGATATGCACACCATTCAGGGTCGCGCAAGAGGCAGAGATGTATTTTATTTCTTGGATGAGGCAAGTAAAGTTCAGCCGCTTTGGGAGGAATACGATGATTCATATCGCCTAAAGCTCTATGATATTTGCAAAAAAGAAGCTGAGCAGAACAAGGAGGAAAAGTAACATGAAAAAAATGAACAGAGTTGCAGCGGCAGGTATGGCCGCAATACTGGTCGCAAGTGCGCTGACTGCATGCAGCAGCGGCAACAACAACAAACCCTCTGAGACACAGGCTACAGAGCAGACTGAGGCAGAGAAAGAAACCGCTGCTCCTGTAGCAGATAATGGCGAACTGAAAGAAGTTTACGTATTTATCCGTGACAGAGGTGATCTGTCTTTCTGGGACAGCATGGCTGAAGGCGCAGACCGTTCGGTTACCGATTATGCAGACAGAGCGAATGTGCATGTGGTAGAGACAACTGCAGATTTGCAAGCAAATCTGCAGGCTATGTATGAGGCGGCTGACACAGGTGCAGACCTGATTATTACCTATACCGAATTTAAGGATAACCTAGTAGAAGTTGCTAATGAATTCCCAGACATCGATTTCACTCTCATCAGCGAGGATGTATCTGATCAGTGCGAAAACGGTAACGTATATGGCGTTGACTTCGCTACCAGCCAGGCAGCTTACCTAGGCGGTATCGTAGCAGCAGATCTGGCAAAGAGCGGTGTAATTGGCTTCATCGGTGGCATGGACGAGGCCTTGGTAATTCAGGAATTCTTGTGGGGCTACATTCAGGGTGCAAAGGCTTACAATCCTGACATCAAGATCGTTAGCAATTATGTAGGTGGATGGAATGATCCAGATACAGCTAAGACGCAAGCTATGACGCAGTATAACGATGCCAAAGCAGACGTTATCTTCGCATGTGCAGGTGGATCCGGCAACGGTGTTCACAATGCGGCAGGTGAGGCAGGCAAGTATGTGATCGGTGTTGACAGTGACCAGTCTTTACTGTATGCAGACGACAAGACAATTCAGTCTAGGTTCGCTACGTCTGTTGTGAAAGAGGTAGGAAACGTAGTTTATAACGTAATTGGCGAGTGGCTGGATAATGACGGTGAGCTTCCTTACGGCGAGTACGAGATCCTCGGTATCGATGATGGAGCAGTAGGCATCGTAGAAGGCGATGTTTTAAACGGTTTACTTTCTGACGAGGGAAAAGCTGCTCTGGAAGCTGCAAAGGCCGGTATCGCTGATGGTTCTATAGAGGTAAAGAGCGCTCTTGGTAAAAGCCAGGATGAAGTTAAAGCATTCATCAATGAGAACTGTCAGTAATTCGTGTGTAATGTCTTAACTGGACATCGAGGCTGACAACCAGCAGAAAACTCTTTTTTAAAAACTTTGAGGAGTGTGTTTTATCACACTCCTCTTAATGTATGGGGGATAAATGTCAACTAAAACAGGCATCCTTATGCCAACGCCAAAAAGAAATGACTTTTTCCTGCCAATGTCATTAAGAGTCGAAGATTCATCTGTAGAAAAAAGCAGTGCTGGCGAAATCGTAGATTTTATCTTTTCAAAAGATGCCAGCGTTTCTCAATATGATAATTTACTTCGGCTACAGCAGGCATCCAGACCGCGGTCCTTGCTAAAAAGGTGGCGGAGACTGTAAAAGAAAACTACGGAATGTGGAAGGACAAGGAGGAAGCGCTGACACTGGAGCAGATGTATGCCCTTCTTGAAAAGAAAGGATAGGGATTATGGATAAAAAGACGTACGCGTTAAGAGGAATCATTGTTCACACACCTGATTTTAATACCATTGAGTACCATGAAAATGAATATGTGGTCTGTGAGGACGGCGTTTCAAAGGGAATTTTTAAGGAGCTGCCGGAGGAATACAGGGAGATTCCGGTCATTGACTATAAGGATAAGTTCATTATCCCGGGCATGTGCGATATGCACGTCCACGCACCTCAGTACGGCTTCAGGGGAATCGGCATGCTTTTGGACTGCAATTCGGAGTGGGAGACTTGGTTTGACAAATATTCCTTCCCGGAGGAGAGCCGCTATGTGGATATTGCGTACGCGAAAAAGGCGTACACACGCTTTGCGGATGACATGCTCACAAAGACAACCACCACCAGGGCCTCTGTATTTGCCACCATCCACCGTCCGGCAACGGAATTTCTGATGAGGAAAATGGCGGATGCAGGCATGGCGGCCTACGTGGGCAAGCTGAACATGGACCGAAATTCCAGATTCGGCCTTCAGGAAACAACAGAGGAAACGCTGGAGGAGACAGAGCGCTGGCTTCAGGAGACAATGGAGGGATACGGCTCTGTGAAGCCTATTCTGACCCCGAGATATACGCCCACCTGCACGGATGAGTGCATGGAGGGCCTTGGAAAGCTGGCTGTAAAGTACAATGTCCCCATTCAGTCCCATCTGTCCGAGGGGTTGGATGAGATTGAGTGGGTAAAGGAACTGAAGCCGGAGATTTCCTGCTACGGCGACGCCTACGACATGTATGGGCTGTTGGGAAGCACGGTTCCGTCCCTGATGGCCCATGTGGTCCATCCTACGGATGTGGAGTTTGAGCTGCTTACAAAGCGCAATGTGATGGTGGCCCATTGTCCCCAGTCCAATATGAACGCCGCCGGAGGCGTTGCCCCCATTATGAAGATGGTGGATGCCGGGATCAAGGTCGGCCTTGGCACGGACATGGCGGGCGGCTGCAATTTAAGCATTCTGCGCACCATGACGGACGCGATTCAGGCAAGCAAGCTGAGATGGGTGTACACGGAGCGAAATGGGGAGCCATTCGCAAAGAAGCATTTCCTGACCGTTGCAAATGCCTTTTATCTGGCGACAAAGGGTGGCGGCGCCTTCTTCGGCAAAGTGGGAAGCTTTGAGCCGGACTATGAATTTGACGCCGTTGTTCTGGACGACGGGCCTCTGGCTGACTTCGTGGAAAGAGATTTAAAAGACAGGATGCAGCGTATTCTGTGGCGCCACAATGAGCGCACAGTATGCGCGAAGTATATACAAGGCAGAGAGGTTTATGTTCAGGAGGCAATGTCATTTAGTTAATTTTCAAGGTTAGATCTTATACATGAGGTCTAACCTCTTTTTTAGTTTTTCCCTAAATAGGGGTTGACACTTCAACTCAAATGTGCGGCCGCTCTCACTACTGATTGGTTTTTAGAAGTAGTGAGAGCGGCCTTTGTAGTTAAAGAAGCATCTGCACGATGCAAATACAACTACAAGGAGATTTTTTTATGCTACAAAACCAAATCAAAAGTAAATGGTGAATAACCAGTCAACTTCCTTGCGTCTCCAAAAGATGAGATAATGGTGTGAAAAGTGTAAAAAGTGTGTTTCACACTTTTCACGAAAAACACCACAGGAGGTACTGATCATGAACACCAAGTTAGCCACCAGCCAAATCCGATTGAATGAATGGGCTGCAGTTATAAAAGATTGCAAATCCAGTGGCCAGAAAGTTGATATTTATTGTGAACAGCACGGGTTATCCAGAGATGCCTACTATTATTGGCTGCGTAAAGTAAAAGAAGCAGCTTTAATACAAACTGGTTTTGTGGAACTTCCTGCTCTGACATCAGAACAGTCATCAGCCAAAACAATCAAAAAAGGAACCTCTGCATTTGAAACCCAGATGATCATAAGAATAAATGAGATAGAACTCTGTGTGAACGAAAATTCACCATCAGAACTGATATCCAGAATGATGGAAATCATACATCATGCTCAATGACGCTTCCGGCTTTCAACATGTTTATTTATGTACCGGATTATCCTCACGATATTTTTATCCTCATCTTTTCTGGATATAAAGATATTTACTCACTTTTTCACAAAAAAGATGAGGATAACATTATTTATCTTAAACCACAGATACGTGCCATTTCAGCTTCATCATCTGGCCATAATGGCTTCTCATCACTTTCCAGATCACCTGATT
>NZ_JBQKCL010000026.1:0-17581 GCF_052122375.1 Blautia sp. HCP3S3_H10_2 | reverse complement strand
CCAATAAACGTAGATAATTTATTGATACTCACGTCAGGTACAGAACAATATCTGATGACCTGCAAGAACAAAAAATAAATATTTTACTGACAACTACCTTGACAGTCAGCGATTTTTTATTTAGAGAAATAAGTTGGATACCGGAATCAGATTGATGATATTTCTTTACATAAGCATCACCATCGAGGAAAAAGACACCGATTTCTCCTTCTTCAAGAGTTTCTTGTTTATGAATCCAGATGATCTGTCCATCCAGATAGAGAGGCTCCATACTGTCACCACATATGATGTTGTTCCGAAAGAAGAAATTGCTGAATTTGAAGAGCTTATGCGCAAAACCATAGCTGACATTGTATCAGAAGCCAGTAGCCTTGCCTGTTGGGTGTATGTGCAGAAATATGTGAAGCACAAAACCCTAAACGAAATGCTGCAAGAATTGCCAGACGTAGGTCAATTCATCCTAGCTATGGATACTTGGTTTGAAAAACTGATGGAGAAATAATCCAGGAAAATAGTTTAAAGTTTACATGTTATGATCATGTATGAAGTTGGAACAAAATAAAAGATTGTGCTATACTATTGTTCAAGAAAAAAACTCATTGACATATTTCAATCTATTTAGGAGGATAAACGATCATGTGTACAGCAGCAACTTATAAGACAAAAGATTTTTACTTTGGACGAACCCTCGATTATGAATTCTCTTATGGTGATCAGATAGTAATTACACCACGTAATTATGCGTTTAATTTTCGCCATGTTGGCGATATGAAAAATCATTATGCAATTATTGGAATGGCTCATGTTGCAGAGGATTATCCTTTGTATTATGATGCTATGAATGAAAAAGGAGTGGCAATGGCAGGACTGAATTTTGTCGGAAATGCTGTTTATGCCGCGATTAAGCCAGATGTGGAAAATATTGCACAGTTTGAATTTATTCCGTGGATTTTAAGTCAGTGTTCTTCTTTAGTTGAAGTTCGCGAGCTTCTTGAACGAATTAATATTGTTAATACTCCTTTCAGCGAGCAATTGCCATTAGCACAATTACACTGGATCATTTCTGATGAGAATGAGTCAATTACGGTAGAATCTATGTCAGATGGTTTGCATATTTATGATAATCCAGTAGGAGTGCTTACGAATAATCCGCCATTTCCACAGCAGATGTTTCAACTAAATAATTATATGCATTTATCTCCTAAACAGCCCAGAAATACTTTCTGCGAAAATTTGGCTCTTGATGCATATAGTAGAGGTATGGGAGGATTAGGTCTTCCGGGAGATCTCTCATCTTCCTCACGCTTTGTACGTGTAGCTTTTACAAAGGTAAATGCAATTTCAGGTGAATCAGAGGAAGAAAGCGTTAGCCAATTCTTCCACATTCTCGGATCTGTGGATCAGCAACGAGGATGTTGCGAAGTAGCGGATGGAAAATATGAAATCACATTGTATACGTCGTGTTGTAATGTTACAAAAGGTATTTATTATTACAATACTTATGAAAACCATCAGATCAGTGCAGTAGATATGCATGTAGAAAATCTGGATAGTGATAAAATGATTTGTTATCCAGTAATTCAAGGAGAACGAATCAACTATCAAAATAAATAATGTTTTGAAATCAGGGATGAGGTAGAAAGGAAAGTTCCATGACAAAAGATGAAGTAAAAAAACTCAGGATGAACAGTCCGGAATCACTACAGTTTTTAAATAATGCTACAAAATTTTATAATTTAATGATGATGTATCGTTGTGCTATTCGGGAGATACAAACTAAACTTGAGGTTTTGGATGATGAATTTTCAGTTGAGAACAATCGAAATCCTATTTCTTTTATAAAAACAAGAATTAAGAAGCCCAATAGTATTTACAATAAACTGCAGAAGATGGGATATGAATTTACAACAGAAAATATACAGACATATCTCAATGATGTTGCAGGCGTTCGAATAGTTTGTGCGTTTATTGACGATATTTATATGATATCAGATTTGATTACCCAACAGGATGATATTAAAGTTATTGAAATAAAAGATTATATAAAAAATCCAAAATCGAATGGTTATCGAAGCTATCATATGATTGTTGAAATACCAGTATTTTTTGCTAAGGGTAAAAAACCTATGCGTGTAGAATTACAGATTCGAACCAATGGTATGGATTTCTGGGCAACATTGGAACATCAACTTCGCTATAAAAAAGGAATTGAAGAAATGCCTGGCTATAATGAGATAAGTGAAGAATTACTTCATTCTGCAAGAGATATCATTGAAGCAGATAATGAAATGCAGAGAATAAAAGACAAAATTGGTATGTTCCACGAAATTTAGGGAGAAAACTGAGCAAGTAGGAAGGTGGAGTATATATGAAACAAGATACTTTAGAGGGCAAAGCAAAAACAAAAAATGGGGTAAAACGGCTGTGTTTTTCCATAATCTGCATTCTTCTGGAAGTGATTTTTATTATTACTATCGTAACACGCTTGAATGAATATGCAGAAATCATAAATTTATTTACAAGGATTTTGAGTGGGATCTTGGTTTTGGGATTGTACGCATCAAATAAGACATCCTCTATGAAAATGCCTTGGGTCATCTTAATTCTAATTTTCCCAATTATGGGTGTAGGCCTGTATTTGTTGATTGGTTTGAATGGTGGCACACATAAAATGCGTGAGCGATATGCAGAAATTGATAGCAAATTGTTACCAATGCTTCCGGACAGTCAGGAGTGTTTGAGCAGAATAAAAGAAACAATTCCGAAAGCAGGAAATATAGCAAGTTACATACAAAGAAATTCGCAGTATCCAATCTATCAGAATACGGATATTGTGTATTTTGATGAAGCAGTGAAAGGATTAGAGGCACAGCTTAAGGATTTGGAGAAAGCACAGAAGTTTATCTTTATGGAATATCATGCGATAGAAGACGCTGAAGCATGGCATAAGATTCAAGATGTTCTGGAAGAGCGAGTAAAAGCAGGTGTGGAAGTTAGAGTATTCTACGATGATATGGGTTCTATAGGCTTTATTAACACAGATTTTGTGAAAAAGATGGAGGCAATAGGAATTCATTGCCGTGTATTCAATCCGTTTATGCCAGGTTTAAATCTGTTTTTGAACAATCGTGATCATAGAAAAATAACAGTTATTGATGGAAAAGTCGGATTTACAGGTGGATATAATCTAGCAAACGAATATTTTAATTACACACACCCGTATGGACAGTGGAAAGATACAGGTATTCGTTTAGAAGGAGATGCTGTTCAGTCGCTTACGGTGACATTTTTGGAAATGTGGAATGCAGTAAGTGATAAGGCTGCTAATGATTCTGATTTTAGTAAATACCTTTTCCACTATGATTATGCGGCACAGCAAACTGGGTTTGTTCAACCTTATGCAGACAGCCCTATGGATAATGAGCAAGTAGGAGAAGAAGTTTATATCAGTATGATAAATAAAGCTGAAAAATATTGTTGGTTTATGACTCCATATCTAATCATAACAGATGAAATGACGCATGCGTTATGTCTGGCTGCTAAGCGAGGGGTAGACGTAAGAATTATCACACCTGGTATCCCTGATAAAAAATTCATTTATAATATAACTCGTTCTTTTTATCATGGATTAGTTAAACATGGTGTTCGTGTTTATGAGTGGACTCCTGGTTTCTGCCATGCAAAAATGAGTGTGGCAGATGACTGTATGGCAACTTGTGGAACAATTAATCTGGATTATCGAAGTTTATATCACCATTTTGAAAACGGCTGTTTTATGGCAGATTGTCAGGCAGTTGTGGAAATAAAAAATGATCTGATAAGAACGATGGGAGAATGTCGTGATGTGACAGACCAATATCAAACCGGACGAAGTGCATATTTGCGACTGGGACAATTATTTATGAGATTATTTGCTGGATTGCTATAAGAATCTGATGAAACGACCTTTCAAAAAACAGTTGATTTAGAAGTTAACTGTTTTTGAAAGGCCGTTTTTGCTATATCTAACAGTCTGTTGTACAAAGAAGATTTGTACACGCTCAATAGCGAGTACGTCTGTTAATCATGTTCGTTAAGATTTAAAAAATAAGGAGACATGAGAAGGCTAGTATGAGTCGACGTTACAACATTATGGCGTGTTAGCTAAGATTCAAAAATATACAGATAAGAAACAGAAAAAGGTAATTTATAATGTTTTGGACAAATTTACGATTAGGAACTAATACCATAACACATAAGAACGTATCAAAGATTAAGTAAGACAGAATCGCAAAAAACAGAAACGAGATTCATTTATAAAAGATTATAGAACGACGGAAATCTTAGATGTATTATTGATAATCATAAAAATTAAAGTTGAAGCAGTGGAAATTCATTGCTTCAACTTTAAGCATTACGACAATTAACCCAACTCTGCCCCTAACTCATACCTCCAATACTCCGCTGCCTCATACTCCCTGGGTTCTGAGAGTACCGGTACGGTAAAGAGTTCAACCGGAACACCGAGTGTTGATGCGAAGAGTTTCATAAGATCCTCTTTCGGTGTTCGGACATCGCTTTCGTACTGAGCAATCCGGACATCGGCACAGCTGTCGGGAAAGCCAACAGCCATGCCAAGTTCTTTCTGAGTAAGATGATTTTTCTGTCTTAAGTGTTTTAATTTTCTTCCAAATGTAATCATAGTATTATTCTCCTGTGCTTCCGAATGCTCCAGTTCCTCGTTCTTCACCGAGGTCCAGGACAAAGTCTGCGATCACGACCGGTGTGATCACCAGCTGACCGACGCGTGTGTCTTTATGAATGGTCTGAGAAGATGTGCTCACGTTGCTGATAATGGCATGAATCTCACCACGGTAACCGGAATCAATCGGTGGAAGTTCGCATACCAGTCCTTTTGCTGCCATGCTGCTCCGTGGAAAGACATATCCGGCAAATCCATCTGGGATGATGAGACCAAATCCAAGCGGAATTCTTGCAACCTCGCCTGATTTTAATACACAATCATACGGCATGAATACATCAGCACCGGCATCATTTTCATGTGGCCGGAAGGGATGATGATCTGCTTTCAGACCAAAGTCAATCAGTTTAATCTTTATGGCTGTTCACCTCCCTTCTGATGACCAATGGATAATCTGCTTTTAAGATATCTGACGGCATCCAAAGTTTTGAAATAGGATTCTGGCAGGACATCTGTTTTTCCATGCAGCTTCCTCTCTGACAGAATGGACCGGTCAGATCCGGTGCAAAAAGGATCGGGCTTAATTTGTACAATCTTTGCCAGATATAGAGCATCACAATCCTGGTTTCATCCGTATTCCTTCTGCAGGTTCTCTGGCCGATCATATGTTTCCACTGGTAAGGTGTCGCACTGATGATCAGTACGTTACGAAGTCCCTGAGGTGTAGCATATCCGGCTGAATCATGATCAATGCCTAAGGCACAGAGTTCTGCATAGTGATCCAGATCTGACTGACAGCTTTTCTTGTAAATATTCTGGATTTCTTTATCTGCTTTCATGATTCCATATGGAATAGCAAATGCAGCGTGACCGGAATAATTGCTGTACTGCAGAGATGCACTCATGTACTTTACTTCGTTCTGATGCCTGGTGATCTGTGCCAGGAAGCGTCTGCTTGCACCGACAACAGCCACGGTAATGACCATGAATTTCTGTACTGTTGGATGGGGAAGTCCTGCAATGTTTTCTACGGTTTTCTGACTGTAGGATTGATGGTAAAGCTCCATCAGATCTGCCATGTTCTGGATCGTATGACCGTGTTGTGTGAGCCTGGCTGCAAAGACCATATTTTGTTCTGCTTCCCGGATTCCATAGCAGTTTAAGATAGCTGTTTCAATGTGATCCATAGGCCTGTTCCTCCTTTGCCAGAGCTTTTAAAAGAATTAGATAATTGATGCAGTCTGTGATTTTTTCATCCCACTGTTCCATGTCAAAATGTAACAGAGTGGAATAACACATATCGTAAAGGGATACGACATGTTTCGACATCATACCGGCCAGTGCTGCTTTTGAATCACAGTTTTGTAAAGCGGCAGCAATCTTGAATGCACTGAGGCGGTCAATATTATCACCGGTATATTCTTTCTTTTTATGTGCCAGAATATCGGCACACTTTCTCATCTGAAGTTCAAATACAACATTAAATTCTTCTTGTGTCATGTGATAGTTCCTCCTTTGTTTTGTAATAGTTATCGTTCGAGATCTTTGGTTTTTGATCTCACTGGTTCTGGAATCTGCATCTGAAGAATGGCATCAACATTCTGATCGGCAGTGTCCAGATCTTTTAATTTTTCTTTCAAGCTGCTTATTGCTTCTTCTTCGGAAGCTATCTGCTGTTGCAGTTTTTCTTTTTGTAAAGTCAGGGTTTTTAGGCTTGTCATCTTTCCATCCTGATAAAAGGATCTCAGCCAATCTCTGGCTTCTTCATATTTCTGAATTTCCTTGGCATGTTCTTTCCGGTACTTCCCTTTGTACTTAGCTTTTGAAAACTGGGAATAAACTTCCTTATTCGCATAGTACTGACCAGTATAACGGATCTGATCGTTGAGGATCCTTAGATCGGACCGATGCTGAGCAACCTGTGTCTGCATTTCTTTTAGTTCCTGCTTTGCTGCAAGCAGTGTATTTTTCAAATCTGACTGCGTATCAAATCCATGCTCCTGCACATAGATAATGGTATTTGCCATTTGCTGCAGGTTAGAAAGTTTTACCCGATGAGCATAAGCCGGGCTCTGCATTGCTTTCACATTTGTCTGGAGATTTACAACCAGGCGAAGGTGAGATCTGACGTAGAGAATGGTCAATGGATCCTTGCGTAAGAAGGTCTGTTCCAGGTGTTCTTTTCCATATCGTGTTCCCAGTGCACGTTCAGTAATCCGCTTCTGTCGATCAGGATGAAGATAGCTGTATCTGCCCCGATGATCAATCACAGAGATCTGAAATTGTTCCAGAAGTTTAGATTGGAATTCATCAAAACTATTGGATGTGGCAGCACATTCATCAATCGCATTTCGTAAATATTCTTTCTGTGTAAGGAACACGGTGGATGTTGGTTTGAGACCATCTTCGATGATTTTCTGATTGATCTCATTAAGTTTTTGTTGGCCGTGTTTCTGTGCCAGATACTCTTTTTGCGTGATTTTTCTTTCAGCCGGAGCAAGAAGATCTATCTGGTGAAGTCCTTCCTGTTGGCACCGATCCATGACAGTTTTCTTAAAAGTGCTCATGAATTTATCAGTGGAACGATGCTTGTAACCGGTGGCTTCCTCATGTGGTTTATCCATATATGGCTGCCTTTCCACTGCAGTCTTTCGCACACTGTTGATAACGATGTGAGTATGGATATTTCCGGATTCATTGTGGCCATCGGTGTGAGTAACTACCAGTGCCTGATATCCGGGAAACATCTGCTTTGCAAGTTCCAAACTGATTGCCTGTGCTCTCTTTCCGGTAAGGCCGTTTTCTGTAACATCGGCTGGATCGTAGCTGATAATGTAGTGATGACTTTTGATGTCTTCACGTTTCTTATTCTTATGAAAATGAGCATTTGTCAGTTCGCATTCTTTGTCAAAAGACATCGGATCACAGTTCAGTCCATCCATATAAAACTCTTTTCGCAAGATGCTTCGACCGGATTCATCTACAATCTTTTTCCCGGTTTTTTCATCATGTTCAAACAGAAGGTAATTGATAGCAGCCGAGTAATTAGCATTTCTGCTTTTAATGTGTTTTACGATTGCCATTCATACCACCTGCCAGTTTCAGTACTTCTTTTCTCAATAGGAATAAGTCCGTGATGCACTGATGGATTTCATTTTCTATAGCACGTGACTGACTGCCACCACTGTTAAAATGCTTGGCGATCTGATTGAGGTTCGATCCAATCTTTCCATATTCACTGACCAGTTTCCTGAGATCATTCATGTCTGCAACAACTTCAATCTGGTGATTGATTTGCTTTTCAAGTAGTAGTTTTCTCACATATTCAGAACGAGAAAGTCCTGTAACGTCAGCGGCTTCATTTAATACTGCCAATTCAATATCCGTTAATTTTAATGTGATGATGTTACTCCTCTTGAGATTCTTTTCTTTCTTCTTTGGTGCCATAGTCCTCCTTCTTTTTTGATAAGACATCTTGGATGTGCGATTACACTTTTTAACCGGCTGTCCCTTCCGGTTATATAAAGTGCTGCGACTATCTTTGATAGAGAGCCAACAGATATCTTTGATGTCTGTACGAGGGTATGGGGAATCGGAATCCCCATCAAGAGACTTACCCGGAGGTATGCCGTAGCCATAAAATGGCGATACGGTAATACCTGGGTGGATCTTGCTCTTATTTGTATCCCTCTATATAACGAAACGCTCAGAGGCTGTTTTACAGTGGGGAAAAAGAAAAAATATCAAAAAATTGATGATTAATGGTGAGCTTGTGATAGAATGGAAAAAAGAGAAAAGCATAAAGGATGTAGTTGTGGAGAATATTTGTTATGATTAGAAAGTTGCTGAACGGAGATATCGATAGAATTGCTGACATATGGTTAAAGACAAATCTGAAAGCCCATTATTTTATTTCCAATCAATACTGGAAAAGTAATTATGAATTAGTAAAAGAAATGATGTCACAATACGAAGTTTATGTGTTTGAAGCAGATAAAATGATACAAGGATTTGTAGGACTAAATGATAAATATATAGAAGGTATTTTTGTCTCCGATGAAATGCAGTCATGTGGCATAGGTAAGCTTTTATTAGATTATGTTAAGGATAAAAAAGTTAGCTTACGATTAAATGTATACCAGAAGAATGCCAGAGCAATTTCTTTTTACCAAAGAGAAGGGTTCATTATTCAATATGAAGGCTTGGATGAAGCTACTGGTGAAAAAGAGTACACTATGCTATGGAAACGAAAATAGAAATCGGAATTTATCAGAAAATGAAGAATAGTTGAAATGGAGGCGCTATAATAACATGAAGATTGAAGGGAACCAGAAAGAACTGGATGCAATGGTAGAATTTCATAAGGGAAACCGTGTCGAGGGACTGAGACTGCAAGAAGAATTTGCAGCGGAATTTCGTAAGGAGTATAAAGACAAAGATCACTGTCCTTGCCTGAAAGCCTGTCGTTATCACGGAAACTGTAAGGAATGTGTAGCAATCCACAGAGCGCATCAGGAACATGTTCCTAATTGTATGCGACCATTGATTAATAAAAAATTGAAATTGATGTCAGAATTAACAGAGCATACCTTGGCAAATGAAATAGAAGCTCCACATGAGATTTTAAGAAAATAGGCAAGTCAAATTCAAGTTTACAGAACTGAATCAAAAGAGCTCGAAGGAGCTCTTTTTCCTTTTTTATAATAGTATCATTATGGTATAATAGAGACATTAAAATCGGAATTTGTAGAATAGAGGAATTATGATGTTTGATAAGCACAAAAGGGAATCCTTGCTATTGCGGGACTTATTAAAGAAATTGATAATTATTGTGATAGGTTCCATTGTTGCAGCCTATGGCATTACACTTGCACTGTATGCAGGATTTGGTGGCGCCACGCTCGCAGTGCTATGGCAGGGTATCGCTGAAACGTTTCACTTGAGCATCGGTATGGCATCTTTTGTTGTAGCAGTGGGGATGATTTTGTTTGCATTAATTTACGATAAAAGTCAAATCCATATTGGGACGGTGCTATATCAAATTGTATACAGCACCTGTGTAGATGTATTTGCCACCTGCCATGTCTACAGTACATATCGATGGTTCAACTTCTTTATCATGTTGCTGGGTGTTATTTTGTTTGCTGTCGGGACCGGACTATATGCGTCTGCCTCACTTGGTCGTGGCTCTTATGAAGCAGTTACTTTTGCCTTGGCAGAAAAGAACAACTGGCAAGTTAAAATTGTTCGAATAGCATTAGATATTCTGGTTGTGATAATAGGTGTTTTGCTTGGCGAGAAGTTTGGCATATGCACAATCATTACAGTTATCATTTCAGGCCCGATTATCCAATTTGTTAATGCGAAAGCAAAACGAATTTTAAAGATATAATAGCAAAGAAACCTACAACTTCAAGTTTGATGAATTAAATTAGATGGCAATTGATGGAGTAACAAGTTGTATGAAAATTCGAGAAGTTAACAAAAATAAAAAGCAGTTTATATCATTATTGTTATTAGCTGATGAACAGGAGAGCATGGTTGATCGTTATCTTGAAAAAGGAACTATGTATGTGCTTGAAGATAATGATGTAAAAGCTGAATGTGTTGTCACCGATGAAGGTAACGGAATACTTGAAATCAAGAATATCGCCGTCGATCCGGAAAACCAGGGAAAGGGCTATGGCAAAGCACTAATTGATTTTCTTGCCAGTAAATATGCAGATGAATATTCTGTTTTGCAAGTTGGAACAGGTGACAGTCCATTGACGATACCATTTTATGAAAAATGTGGATTTGTTCGTTCTCACAAGATTCCCAATTTTTTTACTGACAATTATGACCACACAATTTATGAGGGCGGTGTACAGCTAATAGATATGGTATATTTGCAAAGACATATATAAATTCAAGTTTGTTGAATTAAAAATGAAATAAAGTTTCAGTAATCATAGAGTGTATGGATTCAATTCCATATGCTCTTTTTCTTTACTTAATTTCATGAAAAATGTAAAAATCTAATGTTACGAGTTTCTTACGAGTTGCATTAAAAAAACTCGCAAGAAAAAAAGTAAAAAAATTTGCTTTTGACCACTGTAAAACATGCTCTGAGCGTTTCGTTATATGAAGGGATAATTTTTCTTTCATATTTCAAAGAAAAGAGGATAAAGAAATGTCAGAAAAAAGATGTTATACAGTTCAAGAGTTACAGGAAATCTTAGGAGTCAGCAGACCTACTATTTATAACCTTTTAAAGAAAAAAGAATTCCGGTGGATCCAGTTGGATGGCGGAAAGTATCGCATCTCTAAGAAGAGTTTCGATGACTGGCTCGATAACTTGGAACAATAAAAAACAGGGTGTTGATCAGGCAGATTTTGTCTGCAATCGACATCCTAAATTTTTATCTGGATTTGAGATATGATATAAGAAAAAACACTAACACTAAAAAAGACAGGAAGTGAAGAATAAATGGCAACAGCAATTATGAAACAAAAAGAAGTTCCGGAAATGGACGATGTTGAAGAGATCATTTCAAAGATATCAGAAGACAGTCCTTACAAACGGCGTCCGACACAAAAGAGAACCTGGATGACCGTGCCGGAAATGGGAAAGCTGCTGGGATTAAAAAAGACAGATCGATACTGGCTGGTGCATAAAAATGTTTTTGAATCTAAAGAGATTGCCGGAAAGATACGAATCAATATTGCCAGCTTTGAAAAATGGTACGCCAATCAGATTAAATACCATAAAGTTACCGGAGAAGAACCAGGGATAGAATTGAAATCCTGGTCCTATTCCGTTAAGGAAGTTGCGGATCTGTTGGGTGTTGATGAGTATCTTGTTTATGATTTACTCAAGAAAAATCAAATGGATGCTGTTATTGTCGATTACTGGAAACGAATACCAAAAGAATCTTTTCAGAACTGGTATAAAAGCCAGTCTCGGTATCGAACAAAGGAAGACAGAGAAAAAGACGCTCTTCTGGAAGATGCAACAATTACGATGCCTAAGATGGCACAGCTGCTTGGAACAACCAGAAGCGCAGTATATACAATTCTTGATAATCCAAAGTATAGTCATTTTTTTGAATTCATTGTGATTGCAGAAAAGAAAAGGATCACAAAAGAGAGTTTTCAAAAATTCCTGGAAGGTCAGGATCGGTATAAGCTGGATCCATCGAATGATTATGAAGAACTTGCACAGGAACAAAATATTGCCCTGGCTAATTTCCGGCGGAAGAAATTATCACAGACCGGAATACGAGGAAGCAATGGAAATATAAAGTATCTTACTTTTGATGAAGCTTCCTATCTGGCAAAGGTCAGCAGAAGCATGATCAACAAGTGGGCGGATAAAGGAAAGTTCACAGTAATAAAAGTTGGCAGTCGAGTTAGGATCCGTCGGGATGAATTTGAGGACTGGATGGAGCAAAGAGATTTGGAAAGGAGTATGCAATAATATGGCATCTATAAGAGAACGAAACGGAAAATTTAATGTAATCTATTCTTATACGAATGAAAAAGGTGAGAGGAAACAGAAGTGGGAAACCTATGAAACGAAAGCCGAAGCAAAGAGAAGAAAAAAAGAAATTGAATATAAAAAAGAGATGGGATCATTTGTCGTCCGTAAATGCAAAACACTGGACGAACTTATTACAGAATATGTTGCACTTTATGGCAAAGAAAACTGGGCGCTTTCTACATATGAAGGAAATGTCTCTCTTATCAATAACTATATTCTTCCGATCATTGGTGATACGAAACTCTCAGAGATCAATACCCGTTTCATCGAAAGATATTATCAGAGTCTTTTGAAGAGACGTGCAGTTATCAATCCATTGAATAAAACCAGTCGAAATGAATTTGTATCTTCCAGTACGGTCAGGGATATTAATAAGCTGCTTAGAAACTGTTTTGAACAGGCAGTGAAATGGGAGTTGATGGAGAAGAATCCTTGCACCCATGCGACTGTACCAAAACATAAATCACAAAAAAGAGACATCTGGACAGCGGATACATTGATGTATGCGCTCAGTGTCTGTGAAGATGAACGATTAAAGCTCGCAATTAATCTATCTTTCTCATGTTCCCTGCGACTTGGTGAGCTGCTTGGTCTTACCTGGGATTGTGTAGATATTTCTCATGAGGCAATTGAAGAAAACCGTGCATATGTCTTCATCAACAAAGAATCACAGCGTATAAGAAAAGAATCTTTAAATGCATTGGATGGAAAAGATGTGTTGTTGGTATTTCCGACAAATCATAAGAAGAATTCTACGGTCCGTATTCTGAAAACACCGAAGACAGAAAGCAGTGTGCGTAAAATATTCTTACCGAAGAGTGTTGCTAATATGCTGGTAGACTGGAAAGCTGAGCAAGATGAAATGAAAGAAATTCTTGGTGATGAATATATGGACTATAACCTGGTTATGGCAAGTACCTTTGGGCTTCCTCTCGGAGATGGAGCAATCCGTGGTCCTTTAAAAAAACTGATCGAGGACTATAATCTCCCACCGGTTGTATTTCACAGTTTCCGTCATAGCAGCGTTACTTATAAGCTGAAATTGAATGGTGGAGATATCAAGGCGGTACAGGGTGATTCCGGCCATGCTCAGGTCAATATGGTTACGGATGTGTACTCTCATATTCTGGATGATGACCGAAGGAAAAATGCAGAGCTTTTTGAAGAAGCATTTTATGAGAAGAAGAATCTGGATCCACAGATGCATGTACAGCAGGAAAATAATAATGCAACTGTTGCTGATGAAGTCGATCCGGAACTTTTGGCAAAAGTGTTGGCAAATCCAGAGATGCGGGCATTGCTCAATTCACTGGCGAAGACGATGAAGTAATTAGTCTATCTCCATCATATCTATTGGAATCTCCATCATTTGATGATGGAGATTCAGTTACAAAAAAGGTTACAGATATTTTTACTGAATAAAATTTGCCAGTCAAAAACGCATGGACAAACCGTCTCGTATGCGTTATATTATTTATAGACAAGAAAATATCTTGTGCTTTCGATAGGAAGTTTAATTGAATACTGTTTACCATGATCGAACGTACGAAGCATGGTGGTCATATAACAGATGTCGATGGTAATATCAAGGCATTCCCCAATTATTAGCTGGAGCAAACAATCAGCTAACTTTCAGAGCTTTACAGAGCTTGACAGAGGGGGTATTCAGAATAACTCAAATTGAATCGGAAACAGTTTTTAATAGTGTCCCATATGGGTTTACCTTACCTCAGATTGACAGAGAGTGACAATAGGTTGGAGCTCTCCTAAGCTCTAGTTATGGGTTCGATTCCCGTAGGGAACGCTTATTAATAAATAGCGGAATGTGTTAGCTGAGAAGCAGATTCACATTCCGCTGTTTTATCTTTACAGGAAGGAAAAAGAAGGATTAATCTTTTGTAAATAAAGAAAAGGAGAAGAAAGATGAAGGAAATCGTATTAGGCTCTACAGGTAAGAATATGCCTGCTATCGTGGTAGGCTGTATGCGCTTGGCAGAGAAAAATTGTGCCGAGATGCAAAAATTTATACACAAATGTCTGGAACAGGGAGCTTTTTATTTCGACCATGCGGATATCTACAGCGACGGACAGAGTGAAACAATTTTCGGAGAAGCCATGGCACAGGATCCATCCATAAAAAGAGAAGATTTATTCCTGCAGTCCAAATGTGGTATACGTCAGGGATTTTATGATTTATCAAAAGAATATATCATTTCTTCCGTAGACGGAATCCTAAAAAGACTGCAGACAGAATATCTGGATGTTCTGTTACTGCACCGCCCGGATGCATTGGTGGAGCCAGAGGAAGTAGCTGCCGCATTTGAAGAACTGCATCAAAAAGGGAAGGTACGATATTTCGGTGTATCCAACCATAAACCAATGCAGATTGAATTGTTGAAAAAATATGTGAAACAGCCTCTGATCATTAATCAGCTGCAGTTTAGCATCCCAGTGTCAAACATGGTCGCAAACGGTATGGAAGTCAATATGACTTCGGACGGAGCGGCAGATCGGGATGGCAGCGTTTTGGATTATTCCAGATTGCAGGATATGACGATTCAGGCATGGTTCCCATTCCAGATGCCGAACTGGCAAGGCTGTTTTATTGGCAGCGAAAAATATCCGGAATTGAACAAAGAGTTACAGACTTTGGCGCAAAAGTATCAGGTCAGCACCACTACAATTGCCGCGGCATGGATTTTACGTCATCCGGCCGGAATACAGATAATTACAGGAACCGCAAGCGAGGAACGTCTGACAGAAATTATTGCGGCGGAAAAGGTCTCTCTTTCCAGAGAGGAATGGTACCGGCTGTATCTGTCAGCTGGACATTTACTGCCATAAATGCTTCAGTTCTATAAGATGAATAATATGGTTCCAAAAGTGTATTGTTAAAATCAAAGCATAAACCGGATACAACTCCAGTAAGTATAAAAGTTGTACCCGGTTTTCTTTTATTCTCTCTATTTTTCTTTCCCGATTTTTCCCACGATCACACATATCACTGATGTGATCACCATGTCCGGAAGTGTATTTCCTACCGGAAGATCTACTCTCATAAGCATCCGGTATAAGATAAATCCAACCACCCAGATGATCAGGTTTCTCCAGTCAAAGCTATTCTCCCGCCTGTCTCTGTGCAGTATAAAGAAATCTGCGATCTGAATGGCGATCATCGGTGCAAAAACCGAGCCGATCAGATAGAGGAAATCCGTGATATCATCCATTGGAAACAAAATTGCTCCCAAAGTTCCGATTACAGTGACTACTATGGCAGCGTATTTGCCTTTTATGGTAGATACAATAGATTCGCTGGAAATTCCCGCGGAATAGGCATCCAGAAAAGTGGTAGTGACTGTGGAAAATACAATGATCAGCAGACCGGCAATACTTAAGCCTGCCTTTAACAGGATCTGCGCGATATCGGATTCTCCGGTAAAAATCGCAGCTCCCATTCCAATGATATACATCCAGCAGCTGACCAGACCATACACAATGGCACTGACCGCCGTTGCCTTTACTGGTTCTTTTGCTTCTCTTGTATAGTCACTGATCAGGGGCAGCCAGGAAAGGGGCATCGCCACCGCAAGTTCCACCGCCGCTCCAAAGGACATACTTTCATCTGCAACCGTCTGCATTACATTTCCATCAAAGAAAATCACCTTGCACAGCACCAGTGTAAGTAAAAACAACAGTCCCATGGCAATGGTATTGATTTTTCCAAGATTGGTGATTCCGATCATGATCCACACAACGATCAGCGCCCCGATTACCAGGCACCAGATCCATTTCCCTGCGGATAAAATGCCGTCTGCTGCCAGCGCTCCGTCATAAATCATAATAGCAGTCCAGCCTACCAGCTGCAGTACATTCAAAAAGGCAAATAAAAGCCCTCCCAGATTACCAAAGCTGCTTTTTACCGTTTCCATTGCACTCAGGCGGCTTTTTCCACCGATCACACCTGCCAGGAAAAGCATCAGGCAGCCAATCACATGGCCCACCAGAATTGCGGCCAGGCCTTTCCCAAATCCCAGTGAGGAAAAATAGGTTCCTGTTAATATTTCTGCGATAGATACACCGGCTCCAAACCAGATCAATCCATTTTCCACAAGTGAAGTACGTCTTTCCATCTGTCAGACCTCCTTTTCCTGTGTATACTGATTTGAAATGGCGAAACCATGATCCATCGGGCCGCTTCCTGCTCCAAGATCCAGCATCGCAGACAAAGCACCGGATATATAATCTTTTGCACGCTCTACAGAAGTCTCCAGATCATAGCCCTTTGCCAAATTGGAAGCAATAGCCGATGACAGTGTGCATCCGGTTCCATGTGTGTTCGGATTGTTGATCCGTTTTCCGCAAAACCACTGATAACTGCCATTGGCATACAACAGATCGTTGGCATCATTTAACTGATGTCCCCCCTTGCAAAGCACTGCACACTGGTATTCTTCTGCGATCTGCTTTGCTGCAGCGATCATATCCTCTGCGCTTCTGATCTGCATACCGGTCAGTTCCTCTGCCTCGGGAATATTTGGAGTTAATACAGCTGCCAGTGGAAACAATTCCTTTTTCAATGTTCCAATGGCATCCTCGCTGATCAGTCTCGCTCCGCTGGTGGCTACCATGACCGGATCTACCACAATGTTCTTTGCCTGATATTGTTTTAATTTTTCTGCAATGACACGGATCAGTTCTCCATCTGATACCATGCCGATTTTTACTGCATCCGGGAAAATATCAGTAAATACACTGTCCAGCTCCTGTCCCAAGAATTCTGGTGTTGCATTCAAAATTGCTGTCACGCCGGTCGTATTCTGAGCTGTCAAAGCCGTGATCGCGCTCATGGCATATACGCCATTCGCCATCATTGTTTTGATATCAGCCTGGATGCCGGCGCCTCCGCTGGAATCACTTCCAGCGATCGTTAATGCGGTTTTTCTCATCTTTTTTCTCCTTTTCGCATATACGTTTTCTTTTGCGGGTTTAAAAAGGTATTCTGCAAAGTGTGCCGCTAAGCGGTGGTCTGCAAATTGCAGGAATGCTTTTCCAAACACTCACTAAGAGACAGAAGGTGGTGCCCCCAATCTGCCGCTGTTACTGTAAATAATACCCTGTTACCTTCATAATGCAGTGTACTACTCACAGAGGGTAATACTCCATTTATGTAACTTCAGAGCCAGACAAATTTTCATACGAAAATCCATTTATCCCTGAATAGCTACCTACTTACACAAGTTACTTCAATTTTTCAAATACACCTGGGATATAATGTACCCATAACAGTGGACACACGAATTAGTGTAGTACCCTTTTTTCGGACACCCACACAAGACGTGACCCTGTTCTTAAACACCGTTCCCATGTGAACCCTTTTT
>NZ_JBQKCL010000025.1:0-24182 GCF_052122375.1 Blautia sp. HCP3S3_H10_2 | reverse complement strand
CTCGATAATCAACCATGGTTATCGACCTCCTATAAATGATAGTCACACATATGTGTGCCATCTTCATTATAGGACTAATCTATGTCCATGCACTATGCAGCGGAAAGCGTGTACTGAAACACCGGAAAGCATGCACTCGATGACCGTGCAGTGTGCACTGATTCATCGGTATTTACAGGAATTGAGCCACAACGAATTGAAGAAGCCATTGAGGGACACGCACAGTTATTATAAAAGGGAGCCGAAAAGCTCCCTTCATAGTTTGCAATCTTGAATTTTTTTACTAACCTACCATCCTTTTGGAAACTCCGTAAAAAGAATCTTTCTGATTGTCATCTAACTTGATATATCCTCTCTGTCCATCGTATTTGAAAATCATATAGTTATTATTGTCTTTTGAACAAAATCCCTCTAAAGTAGCAACAGCACCTTTTTTTAGAGTAAAGTTATTTTTCCCACTTGGAGAACTATAAAAAACAAGATTTTTCATTGCTACAAATTTGTTATCATAAAAATAATTTTGGTAACCATCCTGATAATACTCTGAGGTTAATTTACTCTTGTCTTTGTAATATAAAGAAGTTGCAGCGGCTGTATCAGACGCTCTTTTAAATACACCATTTGAATATACATAAGTATATTCCACATTAACTGCGCCTGTAAGATATGGTTGAATTAAGTATTTTATTTTGATCGTATTATTTCCATTAAATGCTATATCATCAAGTGTGGTATAAGCATGTGAAAAACCACCCAATTTTTCATTTAATACTGTTTGAAATTTATTAGTTGCCTTATTATATTGAATAAAGAAATCGTCTTCGGAATATGAATAACCACTTTGAACTCGTATTATCTGAATATTATTTTTTAATGCTATATAGGATATACAAACATTATCACTCGATAATGCAAACTTCTGTGCATTTTTCCCATTTACAGATATTGATAACGTGCCATTAAATTTATTATCAGACCATCCAGTTCCTGTGGCTTGGATATCAAGCTGATCTTCATTTCCGTCTCCTGTCAGATCAATTTTGGTATGTAATTCATGATTTCCATAGACAACATTTATCATACCTAAATTCAGCTTTACTCCAATAATAGCTGTATGAATTGGAGTGTTATTAGATGGTGTATTCGTTGTTCCTACCGTAATTTTACAAGTTGCTTTCTTCCCACTTCCATCTTTCACTTTCACTGTAATTGTGGCAGTTCCATTTCCAACAGCTTTCACAACACCTTTTGAAGATACTGTTGCTACTTTTTTATTGCTTGAACTCCAAGTTACCGCTTTATTGTTAGCACTGCTTGGAGAAATTGTTGCTTTTAAAGTAAGAGATTTCCCCTTTTTAAGTGTAGCTGATGTTTTATTCAGCTTTATGCTTTTTACTGGCTGCTTAACTGTCACTTTGCAAGTAAGTTTTTTCTTTCCATATTTTGCGGTGATGACCGCTGTTCCTTTCTTCTTAGCCTTTACAACACCTTTTGAAGATACTGTTGCTACACTCTTTTTGCTGCTTGTCCAAGTAATTTTCCCCTTTGTTCCACTTGCTTTCAAAGTGTAAGTTTTTCCAACATTAAGGGAAATACTCTTTTTGTTCAGCTTTGCGGCACTGGCTGAAACTGGCATGGCAATCACGCTTAACAGTAAACAGCACAATAGCATAATTGACAGTTTTTTGATTCTTTTCATACTCCTTTTCCTCCTTGGATTTTTTCTTTCATAGTACCATAAAACGTACCTTTTTACAATTCGATTGTGTATTACAATTAGATATTTATTCGTAATATATAAAACAGTCATTCTAAACTCTATAATCGAATACAGATTAAGGAGTGATACAACATGAAAAATGAACCTTTAATAATAAAAAAGCGTGGTGAAGATGGCAGCAGAGTTATCACCGTCAGAATAAAAGAGGATATTTTAGCATCTTTAGACCAACTTGCAGCAGAAAGTAACTATTCACGAAATGAATTGATTAATATTATTTTGCGGCATGGGATTGAGAATATACAGATTCAATGAGAGCGGAAATCCGCTCTTTTTTCTTTGCTCTTGGAATGGTAGAATACTGTTATAATAGTTTCCAAAAGTGAGGTAATGTTATGCCAAAATCAGAAAAACAAAAGCTGAAAACGCTCTATGTAGCGGAATATTTCTTAAAGAATACAGATGAAAACCACCCGACAACGATCAAAGATATTATAGATTATTTGGAAACTGAGCATGATATTCTTGCGGAACGCCGTTCTGTCCTTAGAGATATTCTTATTTTACGTGATGAATTTGGTATGGATATTGAATGCCCCACACAAGGCGGCTCTTATTATCGACTTCTTTCAAGAGATTTTGAACTTGACGATTTAAAATTGCTTGCGGAATGTGTTCACGCCACAAAGTTTATTTCCAAAAGCAAAGCAAAAGAACTTGTGGAAAAAATCGGTTCGTTAGGAAGTAATTTTGCAGCAGAACAGCTTCAAGAGGAAGTATTTCTCTGCGATCGTGTAAAAACTAACAGAAAGGGGATTTTAAGCAATATTGCTAATATCAATTATGCTATGTCACGCCGTTGGGATGCGCAGCCACGAACACCGTCAAAAATAAGTTTTCAATATATGAAATATCAAATCAGTGACGTACATTCACAGGTTGAACGCCGCAAAGGAGCCGCTTATATTGTAAGCCCCTTTAAACTACTTATTAATGACGGAAACTATTATCTTTTAGCATATAGTGATTATGCGAAAGCTATGAGAACTTTTCGTGTTGACCGAATGAAAAATATTAAGGTTCTGGAAAATCAGCCAAGAGAGGGCGAAGAAGAATACTTATCAATAGATATGGACAGTTATACACAAAGAGTTTTTTCTATGTTTGGCGGTAAAAAACGTCGTGTCCGCATACGTTTTATTAATCCTCTTTTGGATACTGCGATTGAACGCTTTGGAACAAAAGACGCTATTTACTCAGCAGATGGAAACTCTCATTTTATAGTAGCTGCCACAGTAGAAATCAGCGATCAGTTTCTTGCATGGGTCTGCGGTTTCCGCAAAAAAGCAACTATCATTGCACCCTCTGATGTGGTAGAAGATATGAAAAATTTTCTCTCTGATATTTCAGACCGCTATAAAAACGAATAAAAGAGATAGAAAACCGTCAAAAAGTTAATGATTCTGACGGTTTTCTTCTTAAAAGTTGTCTAAAGTTCTTAAAAGTTGATACTTAAAGCTGATTTAAATTATTTTGTAAAATCTCAATTCCTCTTTTAGATACTGCTATATAGTATTGTTGCGTTACGTGAATATTTCCATGCCCCATAATAGAACAAAGTAAATGCTGCGGAGTATTCATTTCAGCCATCCTTGTTCCAAAAGTATGCCTCAGATAATGATATTTGAACTGAATGCCTAACTTACTTTTAATCTCTCTTGATGGATATTTAAAAGAGTTTACAGTCTGAATCGTTCCATTAGGCAAGCAATTCACAAGTTTTGTGGAAGAAATTCTGCTGCTGTCAAGATCATCTATAAATCGTTGTTTTTGTTCCCTTACAGCGGCAAAGGTAACTGCATCCTCTTTTGACTGCTGCCACTGTTTTTGTAAATGTTCTTTTAACACTTTATTCATATACACTGTTCTTTTAGCATTTCTTGTTTTTAGTGGCACTAGCTTGATTAGTCCATTTTGATACTGCATCTGTCTGTCAATACTGATAGAATTATTCTCAAAATTCACATGATCCCACTTCAAGCCATAACATTCACTGATACGAAGTCCACAATATTTTCCAAGTAAATATGCTGTTTCTGCATTTGTTCCCTTAAAGTATTCATCTAAAAGAGAAATTTCTTCTTCGCTAAATGTCACAATTTCAGTATCTTCATCTATTTTCAATTTTGGCATCTTGATTTTCGTATCCTTGTTCATACACAGTTTACTGTATATATCAACGCTCAAATAATTACGCGAATATGCTTGTCCAAAAATTAGATAAAATATCTTTAAAAAACTTTCTGTATATTTATATGTGTAATCATCCACATAATATAATTCAGTCAAATAATCATTGACTTCTGCAACAGTAATATCATCAACATATCTGCTGCCGAACTTATCTCTGATATGATTTTCCCAAAGAGAATCTTGTTTTCTGATTGTCTGATACGCCTTACCTGAACAACCTTTCTCTCTGTATTCCTTAAATACTTCTGCAACTGTTTTTCGTTCTACTGGTTTTAGTGGTTGATTCAATGCTTCTGCATCAACAGCAATCTGTCTTGCCTTAATCGCTGCCCTTTTTGTATTTAATGAATTACCAAATTCATCCTTGCAGCTTCTTTTAGAACTACGTTTTCCATTTTTTGTGAATGTATAACGAAACGCCCATTTTCCATTTTCAAGCTGAAATACACCTACATCATTCTGTTTTCCCATTTTTCTGACCTCCAATAGTGTAGATCAGAGTGCAAATTTTTGAAAAGATACTACTAAAAAGTTGCACAGTGTGCTAATATAAAACAAATAAAAACATTCTAAAAAGCCTTGAAGTATCAGCACTCAGAAGTTTTTTCAAGTCACGAGCGAAGCGAAGTGACTTATGAGATGGCTAAGGACGAGGCTAGACACGGAAAAGCATTCGCTGGTCTGCTTAAGAGATACTTCGGCTAATCCGAAAACCCGCATAAAATAAGGATTTTTACGAGAGGGAATCACGAAAGTGGTTCCCTCTTTTTAACGCATTTTTCATTGAAAAGGAGTACAAAAAGTGTACACACCTCTATTTTCATCCCTACTATTAAAACAAAGTATACTTCACAAAAGTGTACATTTTACGTTTCCACAAGCAGCCCGGCTGCATCATAGTTCATTCAATTTTTCCCGCAAAGCCTCAATTCCTTTTTCGGACACTGCAATATAATACCGCTGCGTTACCTGAATATTGCTATGCCCCATTTGATTGCACAACAGATACTGTGGCGTATTCTGTTCCGCCATCCTTGTCCCGTAAGTATGGCGAAGATAATGATACTTAAACCCAATGCCAAGCCTGGCTTTTATCTCCCGGGATGGATACTTAAACGAATTTACGGTCTGTATGGTTCCATCGTAAAGACAATTCACCAATTCTGTTGAAAAAATTTTCTTACCATCTAAATCTTCTATGATCCGTCGCTTCTGCTCCCGTACTTTTGCCAGTTGCTTTGCATCCAAAGCTCTCTGGTTCTTCAGCCTTTGGAGATATTCTTTTAGAAACTCACATAAGTAAATTGTTCTTTTAGCATTTCTCGTTTTTGGCGGAACTAATTTTACCAGCCCCTCCTGATATTGCATTTGCCGGTCAATAAAAATAGTTCCTTTTTCCAGATTTACATGATCCCATTTTAGTCCATAGCATTCATTAATACGCAACCCGCAGTAACGTCCCAGAAGATAAGCCGTTTCCGTATTTTTTCCTTTAAAATAAGCATCAAACACTTCCAGCTGTTCATTGGAAAAGGCCACAATTGCCCTTTCATCATCACATTTCCGTTTTGGCATGGATATCTTAGTGTCTTTGTTAGTACAAAGGCGGTTATAATCGTCAATGGAAAGATAGCAGCGTGAATACGCCTGTCCAAAGATTAAATAGAACATTTTCAAAAAACTTTCTGTATACTGATAGGAATATTCATTTTCATAGTACAACTGTGCAAGGTAATCATTTACCTCTGCAGAACTGATCTCGTCTACGAAGCGTTTTCCAAATTTTTTCTTTAAATGATTTTTCCACAGGGAATCTTGTTTCCGGATAGTGCTGTAAGCCTTGTCTTTTCTTCCATTTCTGCTGTATTCCTCATAAACTTCCCGAACCAGTCTCCTGGCTGGCATGGGTTTTCGAACCCGCTCTGTCCAGGCTTTTATAATCGCCCTCTCTCTGGCTTTTATTGCCGCGCCTTTAGAGCGCAGTTTGCCTCCATATTCGTCCGTAGTTTTCCGCCGGCTGATTTCCTGCCCATCAACTTTAATTTTAAAGCGATACGCCCAAGCCCCATTATCCATCTGAAAAACTCCCACATCCTTTTGTTTACCCATGTTTTTTCCTCCAGTTTTATAAAATATGGTGTTTCATGGATCATACTACACCTGAAATGCCTCGATCCAACAGAATTTTTGAGCAAGCAGAATTATCAAAAATAAAAAAAGCGTTTACTTTATTCACAACATGTCGTAATCAACCAACATGTTATTTTAAAGAAAACGCTCTTTTATTCCACCTGTTTTATTTCCAGTTTATCCATGACCTTTTGATAAACTTCCAAATCCTTTACCTCTTGTAAATAGCTGGATGTGACCACTCAAAAAGTCCGTCATAATATTTTCCTTCATATATGAAAGAAGTGTAGCAAACTTTATCTACAGTAATCATATATATTTCATTTCCATTTCTTAAGTAAGCCCCGTGTTGATTCATTCCTTCTGAACCATCATAAGCGACGCTGGTATATTCCCACGTAAGATCTTTATGAAAAGTCAAAACTCCAGAAGCCTGACTATCTGGTTTTCTCGAACTCCAGTTTAACTCTAAATCAAACGCATTTTCATCGGGAACAGTTCCTTCATACACATGGTCCTTAATTTTGACACAATAATCATCAACCAGCAGCAATTCGTTTATTCCATTCCAGTCAGTTATTTCAGAGCTGTCAAAAGTCAGCAGATGTGTTTCCGGGTCATATGTATAATTTACCGTAATAGTATCATCTTCCGTATCACTTATTCCCTCATCATAATACAAAATTGTTCCTTGTGTATCTGTTTCTGGTGTTATTTCAAAATAGTCACTTCCATCCTCTTTTGTACTATAGTAAACACCTGCAATTCCGATTTCTTCTATCTTCTTCTCTGCATCATCATGCGCATCACTAAAACCATTTCCATTTATGGAAAAATTATATTTAGAGCTGCCGATGTAGATAACTATTTTAACATCTGAGCCATTCATTAAAGCATCAATAAGAGCTTTTGAATCTTCTCCCGTAAGCTTCAGATCACCATTTGGAGCTGAACTTTTTGGTGTACATTCGCCTGTTTTTTTATCAATTTTGTATTTAAATGCGATTTCATCACTATCCAAATAGCTTGCTTTTTTGTTCTCATATTCAAGCAATCTGAATGTCAATGATTCTTTTTGGGGTTCATAAAATACGACAACAGCCAGATCTTCCCCCGAAGTAGCAGTATTCTCAAACGTTCCCTGACAAATGGATGCACAAAATATCTTTCCTGTAGAATCGCCAAAGTCATCTACATATTCATTCTCATACCAGTCACCAAATGTGGTAACTCCATCCCCATTTTCAATCTGGGAAATAGAATCATCCTCCGCAAAAACATTTACTTGTGAAAAACAAAAACCTACTGAACATAATAAAATTGCCAATAAAACCTTTTTCTTCATCTTGTTTTCCTCCTACGCTTCTTCTTTATATTGTGCGAACCATAGTCCCTCCCAGCACAACTTGTCTTAGACATTTTCTCAGTCTATCCTCTGGAAATTTTATTCTGCAAATCCAAAATCTTCCAATGTCAGTCCGCAATCCGTAGTAGACAGATAATCTGCCAATGCATCCAGCAACGCGGCATTATGGGTATTCCAGTACTCAACAACAGTTTCTGTTGCATCTTTCGGGTTTCCCTCCAGGTCGTAATACTGGTCCAGGTTAGTATCTTCCTTAAAGGTTGCCGGTTCAAATACCATTTTTGCACCGCCATCCATTTCTTCAGAACCAGTCTGACTATAAAACTGTACACTTGATTCGGCTTCATACAAAAAGATAATAGAACTTTGTTTTTTATCATCCTGATCGTAATAATAATCTTCATATATTGTGACATATGGAACACCGCTTTCTTCTGTTGCAGCAATATTAATCACATGATCAGCATCTTTGTAATATTCATGCTGATAGTAATTGTCCAGGACCTCCTCTTCATGATTTTTCATATATTCATAAAGTGTAGCTGCAGAAGCAGATAATTTATTTTTTGACACAACCTCGTTATAACCACACTCTTCGCATGCTTCAGCAAATCCATTACCGCTAATGGTAAAATTGTATTTAGAATTTCCAATATAAATAACACATTTAATATCCGTTCCGCTGCACAATGTATCTGCCAACCAGTTACCATCTTCATTTAACATGCCTAAATATAAATCCCCATTAGGCGCACTACCAAACAGATCAAAGGATTTTACCTCATCCCCGACTTTTGTTTTTAAAATGATTTCATCCTCTTCTGAAGATAAATAGGTAGCTGGTGAACTTCCATATTCCATAAGCCGGAAAGCCGAAACAAATTTCTGAGAAACTTTCTGAACAAAAAGAACTCCGCTTAATTTCGCTTTTGAAGTTGCCGTATTACTGAAATCACCTGTTATCGGTGTTTTTAACACTGGATTTTCTCCCTCGGCTTTATCTCCAAACTCATCTACTGCCTGATCGATCACCCATACCCCATGCAAAGTTCCTACATTAGAATCCTCTTCTGCATCGGAATCTGTCTCACTCTCTACAACTGCATCCGTATTCTCCTCCGCATAGGAAAGCGTTGGAAACATAAATGTACACCCCATTACCATCGTCAATGCCAGCATTCTTTTCTTCATCTTATATACCCCCTATTTTCTTAGAATAATACAACTTCGCCCCATGCCAAAAATCCGCAAAGACCTGTTAAATTATTGTAAAATAAATTCAGGGGTAAAACAATTAACTGGCTGCATAGTATAAACATTTTTTCGTTCATACTATACAGCCAGTCATTCACTCAAAACTCGCCTTCGTCGTATCCACCGGATGTTCCGCTTTATTATCAATGTCTGTATCATTTCCCGAGAATATACTTCCGGCAAAATCAAGGACTTCTGTTCCCGGCAGTTTCTCAATGCAGACAGCCGTTCCATTTCCGGTAAATGTATTGTTTAAATACTCTGGTGCTGTTCCGTAGGCAGTGCTGGTACAAAATTTCAAAGCAGTGGTATTATTGGTAAAATTACAGTCTGTGACATTGACCCAGGCACCATTCTGGGCAACCGCAGCCGTATCCCCGCCGTCAAAGCTGCAATAGGAAAGCAGAACCAGGCAGTACGCATTCAGTCCGATTCCGGAATCCCCCTGAAAATCAACGCCAGTTATTTCCGCATAATTTCCATTAAGCCCTTTCATGCTCACAGTTCCGGTAAAAGTTGTCACAGCCTCTCCTTCGGTACTTCCATAAATTCCCCACACATGATTTCCAAAAGTAATATCACCCTCATAAGTCACTGCCGGAAGATGGAGATATACCGGAGTCTCGCTTGGTACCTCTTCTTCAATTGATGCCAGCAGAGCATTCAGTTCCTCTGTGGTCTCCATAGGTGTATCTTCTGCGAAATAAGTAACTGCAGCCTGCTTCTCAATAGTAAGCCGGGTACTAAGGGAAATAGTATCCCCGTTTTTCATAGTCAGTGTCCACAAGATATCATTCGTTCCACTGTCGGCTGTATAGTAAATATCAGAAACATACGCTGCATCTGGAAAACTTTCATTGTGAACCGGTTCTATATATTCCACTTTCTGGGAATTTTCACCCGGTTTTGCATCAACCCGGCAGGATTCCACTTCTTCCGTAAATTCCTCCCATGCCAGTTCCCCGGTCTCCTGATTCAGAACATACAGCTGACAGGGCAGCGCACTGTCCATACCTTCCGACAGGGTGTCTGTACGCTCTCCCTGGGCATGTCCAGTCACACCATCTCCCTGGGAAAATGTCAGCAGCACTTTGTATGATCTGCCCTTATCCTCATAAGTGATCTGCGCGCCGCCTTCGTAGGTCTGCGGCCTGTGATGTATGGAAACCGCCACGCCAGCAGCAGCCAGCAGAACTAACGCCGCCACAGCCATCAGCGCTTTCTTTTTCCACCTTCTTGGTGCTTTCATTTCTGTTTTTTCATTCTGGATTGCCGTACAATGCGGACAAAAAGAAGCATTGTCCGGAAGGGACTGTCCACATTTCACACATTTTTTACTCATTCTCGTTCTCCTTTTTGCAGCTGCTATAACATATTTGGAGCTGGTTCTGGCAAATCCTCCATTCTTTCTTATTATTCAAAAAATCTATTTGATGGATACACCACTATTATTTTAAATCATGGTAACTATTCAAAACCAGCCTCTAAAGTGCTTTCCTAAACCTGTCCAATCTTCTACAGTATCTCCATCAGATGCCGGATATCTTTATACCGCTTGGAAGGACTCATCATTGTACACCGCTGCACAATCCGGCCCATTCTGCCGCCAGCCAGTTTCCTGGAAGGATGCTCCCCAGTCAACATAATATTAAGCAGAACTCCTAACGCATAAATGTCAGCCCGACCATCTGACTGGGAAAGTCCATACTGTTCCGGTGCCGCGAAACCAGTGGTTCCCAGGATCTGGGTATCCCCCTGGATTGCATTTTTATATATCCTGGAAGCATCAAAATCGATCAGTACTGCTTCCTTTCCTCTTATGATCACGTTATCCGGTTTTACATCTCTATGTATCACACCCATAGAATGCAACACCCAGAGCGCCATGCACAGCTGCCTTGTGATCTGTTTGGCCTCACCCGTTGTAAGAAAACCACCTTCCAGAATCTCTCCAAGCGTGTCACCCTGTACATATTCTTCCAATAAGGCTGTTCTGCCCTCCTTTTCTCCCACCTCCATGATCTGCGGAAGATTGGGGCAGGAAATCGTCAGAAGCTTCTGATAGACTTCGCTGCTTCCATAAAAATGCCGAAAAATAAAACGGGTACCGCTGTCTCTGTGACGTATAAGTGAGACCTCGCCCCGTTCACTTTTCTTTATCAGCCTGACCGTATCGTACTCCTCACGGACCGCTTTCAAAAGATTGTCATAAATATCCATTTTTCTCCATCCTATGCTCTGTGCATATTGTTTTTCAAGTCTGATTATAATATAATTTGTTTGATTGTGTATATGGATTATTGTAACTGATAAAATATAGAATGTAAAGAGTTGTTGTATACTGAAAATTTTCAGACGGCAATAAAGGCGCGTAATATGAAAAAGAAAAATACAGATGATCTGCGGCAGGAGCTTATGGATTCACCGGATCTGACCCAGTTTCTGACCCGGAACCAGGAGCACTTTGTCAATGAAAATATCTCCGATCTATTAAACCAGTTGTTTGAACGAAAAAATATCTCGAAAGCGGCTCTTGCCAAGCAGTCGGGCATGAGCGAGATCTATCTTCACCAGATTTTTGCCGGCCGCAGGAATCCTTCCAGGAATCGTCTGCTGTGTCTGTGTTTTGGATTAGATGCAACAGTTGAAGAGGCCCAGGAGTTGCTCCGGCTTTGTAAAATGGCCCAGCTCTATCCGAAGCTGAAGCGAGATGCCATTATTTATTATGGACTGCAGCACAAACTTGGATTGTATGAAATCAATGACCGGCTTTTTGATGCAGATGAAGAAACCCTGTTTTGACATCTTCATCCAGATGTGCTATGATACTCCCAGCAAAAAACAGGGGAATGAATGTCTCCCCGGAAGCAGAAACCTTTCCCGAATATATAGGAAACCAGTTTCTGCCCCGAACCGCTTATTAAGCTGATGACTTCTGTGATAACCATAATCGCAGGAGGCATCAGCTTTTCTGCGTAAAAAGGAGGATTTTATAACAATGTTAACATCACTTGCTTTTATTTTTCTCGTTGGACTCTCATTGGCAGCTCTCTGCCAGACAATCAAGCTGCCGCGCATTATTGGAATGCTGGTTACCGGTATTTTGTTAGGGCCTTATGTACTAAATGTGTTGGATTCCTCTATTCTGTCCATCTCCTCAGAGCTGCGGCAAATTGCACTTATCATTATCCTGCTGAAGGCAGGGCTCTCCCTGAACCTGGCTGATCTCAAAAAAGTAGGGCGTCCGGCCATTATGATGGCCTGTATTCCCGCAACTTTTGAAATCCTGGCTTACTTTTTACTGGCACCTTATTTCCTGGGAATTACCAGGCTGGAGGCAGCGGTTATGGGAGCGGTTATGGGGGCAGTCTCCCCTGCGGTAGTTGTTCCAAGAATGGTACAGTTGATGGATGAAAAATACGGTACTGCCAAAAGCATTCCGCAGATGATTCTGGCAGGGGCTTCCTGTGACGATATTTATGTGATCGTATTGTTTTCCACATTTTCTACCATGGCGCAGGGAGGAAATGCACACGTCCAGGATTTTATCAACATTCCGGTTTCTATTGTCCTGGGTATCGTACTTGGAAGTATTGCAGGTTATCTTCTGTCCCTGTTTTTTGAGACCGCTTATGCTCACAGTCATATGGTGCGAAACAGCATGAAGGTAATCGTTGTACTTGGTATTTCCTTTCTGCTGATATCCATCGAAACCTGGCTGAAGCCTGTTGTTTCCGTTTCAGGACTTCTGGCTGTGGTAAGCATGGCCTGCGTTTTGAAGTTAAAATGCACCCCGTCTGTTTCTGCACGCCTTTCCCAGAAATTCGGGAAACTATGGCTGGCTGCTGAAGTCCTGCTTTTTGTACTTGTAGGCGCTTCTGTGGATATCCGCTATACCTTAAAGGCCGGCCCTGCTGCCCTGGCAATGATCTTTGCAGCGCTTCTGATCCGTACCCTTGGCGTTTCTCTTTGCGTTACCGGAACTGACCTGACATGGCGGGAAAGACTGTTCTGTTCCATTGCCTACCTTCCGAAAGCAACCGTACAGGCTGCGATTGGGTCTGTTCCAATGGCTATGGGCCTTCCCTGCGGGCAGATCGTGCTTTCTGTTGCTGTACTGGGAATTCTGATCACAGCACCCCTTGGAGCAATCGGGATGGATTGCAGTTATAAGAAGCTGCTTTCCAGGGAAATCAATAAAAGCCAGACATTTTAAAATTTATCGTTTGAAAATTATTCCATAAAATTACAAAATCCGCTCTGGTCATTTACATTTCCAGCATATATAATGATGTCAAATGCATAAGACCGCTCACAGAACACTTTTTTGCGAAGAATTGCAAATTTATTTTCATATTTTACGGAGGCATTTCCCATGATAAATTTTGATTTTTACGCTCCAACCAGAATTCTTTTCGGTGCAGACCGGGAAAACGAGGCTGGGAAACAGGTTGCCGCATTTGGCGGGCATAAAGTTATGATTGTTTATGGAAAAAAAGGTGGACATGTGGAATCATCAGGACTGTTGGAACGTGTACATCAGAGCCTGAATGAAGCCGGACTTTCCTATATAGACTTTAGTGGCGTGGTTCCCAATCCCCGCCTTTCCCTGGTAAAAGAAGGGATCCGCATTGGCCGGGCCCAGGGAATTGATTTTCTTCTTCCAATCGGTGGCGGAAGCGTGATCGATACTGCCAAAGGAATTGGCTACGGAATCGCCAATGATTTTGAAATGGAAGATCTGCTTTACGGTCGTGTAAAAACAGATAAAAATCTGCCAATCGGTGTTATCCTTACAATTGCAGCTGCCGGTTCTGAGATGTCTTCCTCCATGGTTCTCACTATTGAAGACGGTATGATGAAGCGTTCCTATGGGCACGACTGCTCACGCCCTAAATTTGCTATTATGAACCCTAAGCTTACCTATAGCCTTCCCGCTTACCAGACTGCCAGCGGTGCTGCTGATATTATGATGCACACTATGGAGCGGTATTTTACTCCTACTGATACAGATACCGCCCTGACTGACCGCATTGCAGAGGGACTTATGGTATCCGTGCGGGATGCCGCGCAGATTGCAGTAAATGATCCGGAGAATTACGATGCCCGCGCTACTCTTATGTGGGCCGGAAGTCTTTCCCATAATGGGCTTACCGGGGCAGGACGGGTATCTGATTTTGCCACTCACAAGATCGAACATGAACTGGGCGGCATGTTTGATGTGGCTCATGGAGCCGGACTTGCAGCCGTCTGGGGAAGCTGGGCCAGATATGTATATAAGACGAATCCGGGCAGATTTGCACAGTTTGGAGAAAAAGTATTCGATATTCATATTCCAGAATCCGCAGATACAGTACCTTCCATAGAGACCGCTGCCCTCTTAGCCATCTCTGCCTGGGAAAACTGGTGTCATTCCATCCATATGCCAGCCTCCCTTACAGAGCTTGGCATCCACCCAACAGATGCTCAGATTGAAGAAATGGCGGAAAAATGCGTATACGGAAGGAATGGACATGTTGGGTTCTTCCAGGAATTGAATAAAGAAGATATTGCCTCGATTCTTCACGCGGCTATCTAATACAGGACATAAGGACATTTCAATTTTCCCGGACTCCTATTTTTATTGCATCCGTCTTCAATTCTGCCCGTGATGACTTCTTCATGCAACCTTCATATATTTCCCGAAGCTGCGCACCTGTTTTTTTCAATGGCACGCTCCCTGGCAACCCGGTAGCCATTTTCTGTCAGATCCGCAGCTTCCTCTTTCAAGATTCTTTTTATCAAGGCCTGGAATTCATCGGTATTTCGTCCCTTATACACTTCTTTTCCATCCTGCAGCCAATCTGCATATACTGAAATATCCCGGAGCAAAATCGGGATTTTCATCGCCAACGCTTCCAGAACCACGATTCCCTCTGTTTCTTCATAAGATGGAAAAAGGAACAGATCACTGCCTGCATATGCCTCCCGGAGCATATCCGGCTCTGCATAGCCTGCAAATTTCAGATTCGGCAGCTTTATCTGCAATATCTTACGGATTCTTTTCGGCAGCATATGCCGGTTTGCTTCGCCGAACCAGATAAACTGATATTCTGGCATCCGTTTCGCCAATTCTACAAAGTCCAAAATTCCTTTCCGCTCAATCGTAAGTCCCACACACATGATAACTTTCTGTGTATCTTTGTATCCATACCTTCTGCGAAATGCCTTCTGGTCTACATAGGTTCTGTCATAATATGCAAGGTCAATCCCATTTGATACTACCCGAATCTCTTTTTTAATTCCATATGAAAGCAATAACTGTCTGGCATATTCAGATGGCGTTACCACAATTGTCCCCTGGCTATAACAATATTTGATCCATTTTCCGAAAAGGCCATCCAGCTGGTTTGCTCCAAGAAACGAATTACGGAAATCCTCCCTGGTTGAATGCGCATGATACACCACTGGGATGCCTAACCTTTTTGCCTTTTTCGCAGCCAGAAGAGATTGCGGGAATACTGTGTTGATGTGCACAACATCTGCGTTTTCCAGACAGTTTGCCAATCCGATGTGATTCTGTCTTGCCCCGATCTGCTGATGCCTGAGCGCACGCCCTACTCCACTTTTCTCCACCAGCTTTTGAACTCCTGAATATAAATATACCTCCATTTTTTCGCCTTCCTCATGCAAATATTCTTAAAATGCCTTGAAATACCTGATTCAATCCCAGACTGTATAACACGATTGCAAGTGGTTTTCCAAGCAAAATAATGGCGGTGAATCTCCGAAACGGAATCTGGCTGATACCAGCCAGATAGCAAAGAAAATCATCTGGCGCAACCGGTAAAAATATTAGTAATGCAAAAATCTTTTCGAACTGGTTTTCTTTGAGCAGATATTTGCTGTACTTCGCGAAAAATTTACCTCCCGTCATCCTGACCACAATTTCCTGTCCAAAATGTCTGGCTATCAGAAATGCCCAGACGGATCCCACGCAGATTCCAACATAATTAAAAATGAATCCTTTCACTGGTCCCCAGAATACAACGCCATACAGACAGCCCACCGCCCCTGGCAGAATCGGTATCACTACCTGAATTGCCTGGATCAGCATAAAAAACAGCGGTGCAAATACTCCACAGGAAGTTAAAAACAGGTTCATTTTTTCCTGATTTGTGAAAATTCCCATCTGCCATCCAAACACAGTCAGAATCAAAACGCAGACCGTACTGATCATGAATATTATTTTTTTATATTTATCCAGCCATTGGATGAGTTTCAGCATCCCTCTCATATCCTTCCATCCGCTTTTCCCGATACTGTTCTATTACATTCTGGTAGATACGTTCGATATTCGCACCGAATGCCTCTGACGATAATTTCTGCGCACTTTCCCGTATCTGAACTTCAGTGAAACCTTCCTGTGTATCAAACAGTTTCTGATATCCATCCAGAAATTCCTTTTCGTCTTCATATGCATATCCATTGACTCCATCCATCAGCAGCCCATTCAGGCAATCATCTTTGCGCACAAGCAATGGCTTTCCCGATGCAAGTGCCTCCACATAGGTAAGTCCTTGTGTCTCGCTTCTGGACGCCGATACAAAAACATCGCCAAGTGCGTAATAATTCTGAATCTGGCTCCACGGTTCTTCCCCTGTAAATGTCACATAGGACTTCAATCCCGATTCTTCCACGATCTGCTCCAGATTTGCCCGCTCTGGGCCATCACCCACCAGCAAGAGGCGGACATCTCTGTCTGTGTCAATCACCTTTTTTAAGAAATGTAGAATCTCTGCTATATTTTTTTCCTGAGATAATCGTCCGATGCAAAGAAGGATATGCTGTCCTGGTTTTATCCCATATTTTTCCTTTAGGGCATGAACCTCGTTCCAATCCGGCCTTCCGAACTTGCCTAACTGGATACCGGTTGGCTGTACAATAATTTCTTTGTTCACCCCATACCCACGGACAATCTTTTGCACCTTCTCGGTGGGAACGATCACGGTATCTGCCCGGTTCAGGCAAATCCGGCTCAATAACCGCACCACACCTTTCAGCCGCTCATTTCCCGGAATCCGCAGATAATGTGTGTAGTCCTCATAAAGTGTATGATAGGTGTGTACCAATGGTATATGGAATTTCTCTGCTGCCCTTCTCCCCATATGTCCTACCAGAAATTCCGTCTGCGTATGAATTACATTCAAATGAAGCGCCTTGATCTTCCGGTACCATTTCTTTGCAAAAGCACAGCTTACCCTGCGTTCCTTCAGCAATACAAATGGGATACTTGGCATCCGATAGACGTGTGGTTCTTTCTCCTTTTGCTTCGGGTTGCTGACAGTAAATACATACACATCATGCCCCAGAAGCTCCAATTCCTTTTTTAACTGGAACACAGAAGTTGCCACTCCATTTGTTTCCGGATAATATGTATCTGTAAATAAACCAATTCTCATACTGTTCACCTATGCCCTCTGCTTCCACAAGCTATATATCCTAGAGCGTGTTTGAAAAAGGCTTTCTGCAAAATATACCGCAAAGTAGGGTGTGCAGATTGCTGGAATGATTTTTCAAACAGGCTCTAGTTGTAAGAAACGCTTCTTTTCATTATTGTAACTACTCGAAGCTGATTTCTAAGGTATTTCCTATCTCATCTGTACAAATCATCTGCCAAATGCATTCGAATAGTCACTCATTTTCTATATACTACAAAATACTTCTTTCAAATCTAATGGAAAATTCTAAACAATTCCTAAATCCTCTGTTATATCGCAAAAAAAATCCCGACAGACAGATAAGAATTTTCCGTTACTGCACATCAGTTAAACAGTAACTATTCCCATCCGTCTGTCGGAATCGTATATAACACAGTTTTATTCTTCTTTCAAACCTACTGCTTCGCCGCCACAGCTTCCCCAAGTCTGTTATAAATCGTTTTCGCATCTAACAGATGCGGTACCCCTGTAGCATCTGCCGGAGCGCCCGCAGTCACCAGAATATATTCTCTGTCATAAATCTGGGCAAAGCTTGCCAGGCAGTGTCCTGCTTCGGACGTGTATCCCGTTTTTCCTCCCAGGATTTCACCTCCAGTAACCGTAGTATCCGACATATTTTTAAACATGGTGCTATAATAGGTAATTCCATCCGGGTGTACATTAGTCGCCGGAGTGGAATGAAAATGGCTCTCGATCACATCCCGGAATGTATCATTATGTAACGCGTATTTCAGCAGCAGTGCAATATCATAAGCCGTACTGTAATGCTCCGGGTCATGGAGTCCTGTACAGTCCATAAAATGGGACTCTTTCATCCCTATGGATTTCGCCTTCTGGTTCATCCTTTGCGCAAAAGCCTCCTCGGAACCAGATACCGCATCAGCCAATGCCAGACAACACTCTGCCCCAGACGGCAACATTGCCCCATAAACCAGATCCCGCACCCTCACACTTTCCCCTGGCCGGAATCCAGCCTGAGTCGCATCCTGTCCATCCAGTGCATAAAAAATATCATCGCTAAGTGTGATCTCACTGTCCAGATCCGAAAACGCTTCCAACGCCACAATCGCCGTCATAATCTTCGTCATGGAAGCCGGATAAATCCGTTCCTCTCCATTCAGATCCCCGATCACCCTGCCACTCTTCACATCCATCAAAACCACATTAGAACTATTCACTCCCGTTACATCCAGCTCCTTCACCGGCGGCCCATCGAACCTCCCCAGGAACCCCGAAACCTTCGCCCCCAGTCCCCTATTCCAACAAAAAGCCCCCGCCAGCAACACCAGAATCAGAATCTCAATCAGCGCACTAACCACCATCCTGCGCCTCTGCAGCCTCCTACGCCGACTCCTGCTACCGCTTCTCCTAGCACTACTTCCTCTGCGGCTCCCAGTCGCTGTTCTATCCGTATTTCCTCTTTGACCGCCTCTCGTTACTCTGCCTTTATTTACAGCCTGATTGCTTTCATTCTCCGACCTGCCGGCCCGTCTATCCCCTCTATCTCTATACTCTGCCATCCGCAAAGCACCACCTTTCTCATCTATTCCTACATTATACACCATCCCATCCTATCACACCATTCTTTAATTTTCCTATAACCATCTACCTCCACCACCAGCGCAGCACAGCATCCGCGTCCCTCCTCTCTTCCCATACCTCACCGCCCTCCACCACCAGCGCAGCAAAGCGCCCGCGTCCCTCCCCTCTTCCCTCTACCTCACCGCCCTCCACTACCAGCGCAGCGCAGCGTCCGCGTCCCTCCTCTCTTCCCGTACCTCACCGCCCTCCACTACCAGCGCAGCACAGCGTCCGCGTCCCTCCTCTCTTCCCATACCTCACCGCCCTCCACCACCAGCGCAGCAAAGCGCCCGCGTCCCTCCCCTCTTCCCGCACCTCACCGCCCTTCCACTACCAGCGCAGCGTCCGCGTCCCTCCTCTCTTCCCGCACCTCACCGCCCTTCCACTACCAGCGCAGCGTCCGCGTCCCTCCTCTCTTCCCATACCTCACCACCCTCCACTACCAGCGCAGCGCAGCGTCCGCGTCCCTTATACACGCTTTTCCCGCCTTGAATACACAGCCGGGGGATGGTGCTGGAACCGGGGGATTCGTGGCGGGTTCTTGCAGGGACTTAGAGGGCTGGCAAGGTTCCGACACAAGCCCCCGGTTCCAGCACCATCCCCCGGCGTCCTCACTATAATCAGGTCAATATCAACTCTTTTTTTCGCAACAAAAAATCGATAATATTCAAGTGAATAATACCATCATGACTCATATCAATTTTATCAAGAGACATTACATACTTCGGCGATGCATCCGTAATCCTGCTGTACGCCCCAAATTCCCTTTGTACAGTTCTCTCATCCGCCAGCAAATAAGTCACCTGGATAAAGCATTTCTTTCCATTCTTAATTGCAACAAAATCGATTTCCCCCTTAAACGTCTTCCCAGCAAAAACTGTAAAACCTCTTGTTATCAATTCATTATAAACAATGTTTTCAAGGAAAAAAGTATCCTCATAATTTATAGTATTTGTATTAATCGATCGAAATCCCATATCAACCGCATACTGTTTCTCACGATTGCTAAGAGCTACCTTTCCCACAATGTTATATCTTCCCACACCATGAATCAAATAAGCCTTTTTCATTTTTTCCAGATAATTATAAACTGTTCTTCTGGATATTGTTCTATTTTCCTTTTCAAATACCTTAATGATATTTTCAACAGACAACTCTTTCCCGGCATTCGCCAAAATATAAAGAGAAATGTCCATAAAATTTTTCTTATCAGCGCCTTTACTTCCACCTACAATATCCCTGTTCACAATACTTGTGTATAAATTGGTAAGATATCTGTGAACAGAAGTCTCATCTTTATAATCAAACCGCAACGGAAAACCGCCCCATTTCAAATAATCAAAAAAAAGATCCTCCGTCCAATCCATTCCATTGAGCTCATAATACTGCTTCATTTCATAAAATGAAAATGGAAGTATTTCAAACTCTACCGTCCTTCCCGTCAAAAGAGTCGCCGACTCCCCTGATAAAAGAGTTGAATTACTTCCTGTTACAAAAAGTGAAACATTAAGCGTTGCCCGAAAAGAAGCCAATGCTTTCTCAAATTGATAAACATGTTGGATCTCATCCAGAAAAATATAATATTTTCCCTCCTGTGAAATCCTGCTTTTAATTTCTTTGTTCAGATCGGATGCATTTTCAATATAATCATAATCCAAATCCTCAAGATTCAAATATATAATATGATCCCCTGGTACCCCCTTCTCTTCCAACTCATCCCTTATCGTATCAAGCAAAATAGATTTCCCCGAACGCCTCACCCCTGTAATCACCTTAATAATATCAGATTCATAATACGGTCGTATCTGTTCCAGATACGTTTCTCTCTTTAATCTCAAAATATGCACCTCCTCTTTTCACAATTTATCATTTTTTTGCAATTTGTGCAATATACATTTGCACAAATAATTTATTTTATCGCAGTCGTGCACTATTACCATGCATATAATACGCAAAAGCTCTTATTTTATTCCTATAAAATAAAAAAAGCAAGGTACACATTTCGCATACCCTGCCTTAAAGTAAGTGCCATTCACTTATTCCTTGACACCACCAAGTGTTACTCCTGCAATAATATATTTGGAAAGTAATAAATACACAATAATGATCGGTACAATGGCAACCGTGATCATCATATAAATTTTACCCATGTCAAAACTCATATAATCTGCACCACGAAGTGTGGCGATCAGAATCGGCACTGTCATTTTATTTTTTGACTGGATAATCAACGCTGGCACAAAATAATTATTCCAGGAGCCTACAAATGTAAAAATTGCCTGTACTGCAATCGCCGGCTTCATAATAGGGAGCACAATACGGTTAAATGTATGGAATTCCCCGGAGCCATCAATTCGTGCTGCCTCTACAAGAGAAAGCGGCAACGAAGACTGCAGATAGCTGTACATAAAGTAAAATACGGCCGGAGACGCAATGGAAGGAATGATTAACGGCAAAAGAGAATCATAAAGTCCCATTTTAGTCATCAGACGAAGAAATCCCATTGCAGTTACCTGTGTAGGCATAACAAGAATTGCCATAATAAATGTAAAGGCAACCTTTCTTGCTTTAAACTCATAGGCATAAAGACCATATGCAGTCAGTGAGGAAAAATAAGTACAAAGCGCTGCACTACAGGAGGAAACGATCACACTGTTCAAAATTCCCCTGAACATCGGAAAGCTTCCATCATTGGCCACATTCTTCAGATTCTGAAGAAAATATTTTCCCGGTAATGCAGAGAACCCTTTCTGAAGATCTCCATGGGATCTGGTTGCATTGATAATCAACACATAAAAGAAGAACAGACACATGAAAGAAAGAAGGATCAATACGATATGTGCGAAAACTGTTCTTACACGGCTTCCTGTTTTCTTCATCTTCTTAATCTTCTCCTTTCTTCCTTAGCACGTTTCTTTGCTGCCTTTTTCGAGCCATCCGGATCATTGTCATTTGTCATATGATATACGAAAAAGCATAAAATTCCACTAATGATAAACAAATAAACAGATAATGCTCCAGCCATACCATAGTTCTTACTCTTCAGATGACTGTTCAGGAACATGATCAGAGTCATGGATGTTCTGTCAGGGTTACCTTGTCCGTTTGTCAGAATCTGCGGAACATCGAACATCTGAAGACCGCCAATAATGGAAGTAATCAGTGTATATGCAAGAATCGGACGGATCAGCGGCAATGTAATGTAGAAGAAACGTTGGAAGCTGTTGCAGCCATCCAGATCTGAAGCTTCAAAAACATCCATACTGATTCCCATAACCGCAGCCATCAGCATAATCGTCGTATTACCAAACCACATCAGAAAGTTCATAAAACCAACAAGTGCCCTTGTTCCAAATACAGATCCCATGAAATCAATTGGCTTCTTAAGCCAGCCAAGAGACAGAAGAATGGAATTTACCGGTCCATTTGTGGAAAACATTGTAAAAAACAAAAGCGCAAATGCGGATGCCATGATCAGGTTTGGCAGATAAATAACCACTTTAAAAAACTGTTTTCCTCTTATTTTCAGACGTGCATCTGTGAACCATGCAGCCAGAACCAGTGCTACCACGATCTGCGGTATAAATCCGATCAGCCACAAAATCAACGTGTTGGCCCCATATTTAAACATATCGGATTTCAGCAGGCTGATATAATTTTCCATACCAACAAAATTAGGTCCGATCTGTTTGATTCCTGAACGGAAATATTCGAAAAAACTGTAACGGACCGTGTCAACTAACGGAATTAAAGAAAAAATCAAATAGGTTATAAAAAAAGGAAGGATAAACAGGTAACCCCATTTTCCATAATTAATGCTTTTCTTCTTTTTCTTCATAACTTTTCTCCTATATGCCCCCGCAAAAGGGGAGAGAACCCCGCAAAGCAGGATTCTCTCTGGCAAACGCTTTTATTCTGGCCACTTAACTTCTGTGATTTCAGGATAACGCTCTTTGATAGCAGTTTCAAAGTTTGCTTTTGCTTTATCAAAGTCAACATTTCCCTGGAAATAATCGCTGAAGGAATTCTGGATCAATTCTACGCAACCCTGATCGTAAGCGGAAAGCGGTGCAATTTTAATGTTCTCTGCTACAGGTGAAAAGTATGTAAATGGATTTTGTCCGCCAAGGAATTCAGATGAGAATTTTGCATCATCTGTGGCAGCCTCAGCCATACCACTCTTAGTGTTTGTAAAGTCTGAATAATCCTGGGAAATCTTTAACAGATTATCTTTGTTTCCTGTCATTGCAAGGATAATATCCTTTGCATGCTCCGGATCATCTGTACCGGTTGCTGCATGGATGTAGGAACCACCCCAGTTGTATTCCTGCGGAGGATTTGTAACAGCCCAGGAACCAGCCTCGCCGTCCCAGTTTGGACTTAAGGTGAAATCAATTCCCCATGCCGGGAAAAGGAATGCGAATACTTTTGACTGTGATCCCATAGCCTTATTCCAGTCATCGTTCCACTGGCCTTTTACAGTTGGATCAAGGAAACCAGCATCCAGCCACTCTTTGGAATCATTTACCCAATCCATGATTTTCTGGTCAACTGTGATTGTGGTATCTCCAGGCTGTACCCAGGACTGGGAAATGCTGTTTCCATATAAACGGAAAGTATCTGCATAAGAAGCAAATGTGTAATATCCTTTTTCTTTCAGCTGGGCTGCTGTTTCTTTCATAGTATCCCAGTCTTTTACTTTCTCGCCAACCTCAACAGGATCATCGGTGCCAAAAACTTCTTTTGCAATGTCACGACGGTAAACAAGGGTTCCAGGGCAGCACTGCCATGTAGATCCTCTCTGTACTCCGTCAGAATCAGAAGCTGTTGTCTTTGTAAAATCATACTGGTCTGCAAGATCTGTGTCCGGATCGATTCCAAGATCTGTTAAAGGCATTGCGACATCTGCATCTTTATCTGTATATTTGAAGACGTAGTCTGTCTCAGATAAGAAAATATCAACCTTATCATCTGCTGAAGCATCTGCCTGATTCAAAAGTGCCTCGTCAAGTTTCTGCTGATAAACACCATCCTGATTCGGGTTAATGATCCAGTGGATCTCAGTTCCATCTTTTAAAGTTGTTACAGTTCCATCGCTGGATGTGGACTCAACTTCCGGATAAATTGCTTCCAGACGTGTACGGAATTCATCATTCCAGGAATAAATATTGATAACTTTTCCCTCTTCTGACTCCGCATGGCATACAGTTGCAGTTGCGCCCATGCCGGTAACAGCCATAACAGCTGTAAGCAACATTGATACTGCTCTCTTTTTCATATTGAAAAAACCTCCTCATATAATCAAGTGTTTTTATTGAAAATTCAAGGTTTTTCAACCTTTCATATCTCAGTGAATAAGCCACAGCTATGAGCATTTCAATGTATCAGGTACTGAAAT
>NZ_JBQKCL010000024.1:0-29860 GCF_052122375.1 Blautia sp. HCP3S3_H10_2 | reverse complement strand
TGACCGGAGCAAGTTTACTTGCAGAGGGAAGTTCACAGGCTGGCTTGAACATTTGCGAGCAAATGTCACTGAGCAACGGAGTTGCGAAGTGACCGCATTCGAACGGACGCAAGGTAAAATGATTCCATTAGGATGTAGCATGTATGTAGTTTTGAAGGTACAAACCTTTAAATGAATGTGGCTAGTAATAGTCACTTTTCTTTATAAAATAGGGGATTGGTCAAATGGTATGATAGGGGTCTCCAAAACCTTTGGTGGGAGTTCGATTCTCTCATCCCCTGCTTTTTGAAGCGCTGAAAGCCTTGATTTTACTGGGGTTCAGCGCTTTGTTTTTTTGCAAATTTTGAAACCTAGTCAAATAGGAATAAATCCTTGCATTCAGCGAATGTTTTGGAAGGTTCCTTTACTGTTACAATCCATTTTCTGTGAGATACTTAACTTTTGTAAGTCTGATCTTAAAAAGAGGGCGGTCATTAAGACCGCCCACGCTTATTAAACGTTAAGTTTTAGTCCTTTCATTATTCATCTTGTATAGTGCATTTTAAAATTACCAAGTCGCTGATACTACAGTCCAGAATATAGGCGAATTTGGCAAGCGTTTCTATGGTTACAATTTTTCCCTGTTTTATATTATAGATGGTTTTATGAGGTATTCCGAAGTCTGTCAGTTTATAGCCAGACAAATTTCTTTTTTCTAATTTCGTTAACAACGGAGAGTAATCTATCTCCACATTGATGTGCTGCATTTTGTCTACCGTCCTAAAATCACTAACAAATAGTTGCACTTTAATTTTAGAACAGAAAAAACCACTTGAATATGCGATTGCAGTCGCATATAATGTAATCAGTAAGAACCAGTACATTGGAGTTTTGATAACGCAAAAGGAGGAAGAATTATGTTGAAGAAGAAAATCATGAAAGGGGTGTGCAGTATTGTAACGGCGGTTACTTTGGTTACGTCTGCACCTGTTGGTTCGGTGTTGGAACCGTTGGGAGTTGTGTCGGAGGTTGAGGCAGCTTCTAGTGTGAAAATCTCTAAGAAGAGTGTTACACTTGTTACTGGTGAGAAGTACACCCTGAAAATCTCTGGAGTAAATGCTAAGAACAAGAAGAAAGTGAAGTGGAAAACAAACAGCAAGGATCTGACAGTTTCCGTTGGCAAGAAGGATACTCGGAGTGCTACTGTTACAGCTAAGAGGTCTGGAACATATAAGGTAACTGCTACCTATGGTAAGAAATCTTATACCTGTACTGTGAAAGTAAAGAAGAGTGGAATTAACAAAACTTCTTTAACAATTACGCAGGGTAAGAAATACACACTGAAACTTTCTGGAACTAAGAGTAAGGCTACTTGGAAGGCTTCTAACAAAAATGTTACCATTAAGAAAGCAACGAATACTAAGAGTGCTGTTGTAACTGCTAAGAAAGCAGGAAAGTCTACTGTAACTGTTAAGGTTGATGGAAAGACTTTGATTTGCTCCGTTACGGTTAAGGGTAAGGCTTCTACTGTGACGCCTAATCCTGTTCCTACGCAGGTTCCGAAACCTACGGAAACACCAAAGCCTAGTCCGAAACCTACGGAAACACCGAAACCGACTGAGGCTCCGAAGCCAACTGAAAAGCCCGAACCTACACCTACAGAACCAGCTAAACCTGTAGTTAAGGCTACTGGTATTAAACTGTCTGAGACTGACATTACTCTCAATAGTAAGGGTGCTACTAAACAGTTAATTGCTACTGTAGAACCTGATAATGCTACTGATAAGGAGGTAAAATGGTTCTCAGGAAATGAAAGGGTAGCAACAGTTGATAATAATGGTAATATTACTGCTTTAAGAAAAGGAAGAACAAATATATATTGTGAGTTGGTTTCTGATGATAATATTTCTGAATATTGCGATGTAACTGTAGACTATGATGATAGCAATGATACTGACAAAATTTTAGCGGAATCTATTACGCTTAATGAAACTTACATGGAACTTACAAATGATTGGGAGACCTATGAATTGTATGAGACAATTCTTCCGAGTAATTCTGATGAGACAGACGTTGTTTGGGAAATATCAGACCCAAAGATAGTAGGTATAGATGAGGGTAGATTGCATGGTTATCATAATGGAACTGCTGTAATTACTTGCTATGTAAAGGGGCATGAATCTCTTAAAGCATCTTGTACTGTAAAGGTTAATCTTTCAATTATAGAAATTAGTTTAAATGTTACTGATGTCACTCTTGATAAAGTTGGTGATACTTATAACTTAGTCGCATCTACTTATCCTACTGGTGCGAAGGATAAGACTGTTTCATGGTCATCCTCTGATAGTAGTGTGGTTAGTGTAGATGCTAGTGGAAACCTTAAGGCTCTTAAGGAGGGAACTGCTGTTATTACTTGTCGGTCTGATGAGGATTCATTTGTTTCTGCTAGTTGTTATGTAACGGTAAAGGGTACGGGTGTGAACACAGCCGATTGATCGTATAAGTCGAAAACGATTTTTGAAGCACATACGAGTGAATAATGAGATGATAATTTTAGTGGAAAGCGGTGTTTATTTCACCGCTTTTCATTTCGGATGATAGCGAATTATGTAAAGTCTTTTTCAATTCCATTTCCACTTTTTTCCATGCCAGAATTATTTCCGCCATTTTCTGGCATTTCGGATGGTGTTCGATTCTCTCATCTCCTGCTACTGATGAGTCGGAAAGCTGGTAAAATCAATGCTTTTCGGCTTTTTGTTTTATTCAAAATAGAAAAGAAATTTAAAATATTATAAGTTTCTTCCATCTTAACATGTTATATGTTAAATTAGGTTAGAAAAACCTAACTCAAAAAATGGAGGGAATATAAGGATGTTAACAGAACAGAAATATAAAGATTTGTCCATAAAAGAATTTACCAAAGCAGCAGAAGTGTATGATTCCGGACATGCTGGCTTGTATGAAATGTGTCAAAGAGCAGGGTTAAAAGTGCAGAAGCTTGAAATGCAGAAAGGTTTTCGTATGCATCTTGTAGCAGAGAAATAACATGAAAAGGGAACGCTTTCATCTGTTGCTCCCTCCCAGCTTTTTTGCTAAAATAAAACATAGTGCCTTTTTCAATTACGTGCGGATTATTGAAAAAGGACAAAAAGCTAAAAGCGGAGGTTAGCATTTGATGATCGAGAGATACATTTTGAACAAGGAGGATCAGTATGCGCATATTACGCCTACGAATGGTGTGGAAAAAACAGATTTAAAAGAAAATGCCACTGTTTTCACATCAAAAGAAGCAAAAGATATGCTGCGGCGGGCGCATAAGAAACTAAATGGTTTTATGATGGTACGGCTGGATCCGCCGTTTCCTTTGGTTCATGGGGAAGAACCAAAGGAAACGGTAAAGCAGGTGGCAGCAAGAAAAGTATTTTCACCGGAAATACGAAACGACGTATATGAGCGGACTGAGGGAAAATGTGCATTATGCGGAAAATTTGTACGCTTTGATCAGTTTACGGTAGATCATATTGTTCCATTGGCGAAAGGTGGAACAAATGATCTGGAAAATCTACAATGTACCTGCAAGCATTGCAACGCCATGAAACAAGATTTGTCACAGACGGAATTTGAGGATAAAATGCTGGATATCCTGGCTTATCAGTTAAAGAAGAAGGGGAATAAAGAACTCAGAAAGAAACTCAAAAAAATCTGTAGCTAAGATGAAAATATAGATGGAAAGACGTAAATCTCCTGCAAAATAGTAAAAATATTAAAAAATCCCCACGCTATAACAGAAGTATGGTATAATAAAAATACTTAACCGGTTACTGCGAATAGTAACTGTCAAATCAGATAAGGAGAACCGATTATGAGTGAATATGTAATTATAACAGATACTTCTGCAGACGTTCCTGCATCGATTCTGGATAAAGGTCAGATTCATCTGATTCCTATGGTGTATCAGCTGAACGGAGAGGAGTGCCCACATAAGGATCCCGGAAACTGGGACAGCAAGGCATTTTATGACAAACTTCGTGCAGGCGGGACGGGAAGTACCTCCCAGATTTCCCCTGCTACATATACGGATTACTTTGAACCATTTCTGAAAGCTGGGAAGGATATTCTCTATATTTCCTTGTCAGGAGGTCTGACGTCTACCTGGCAGAGCTCCCATATTGCAGCTACAGAGCTGATGGAAGAATATCCGGAGCGTAAGATTTCCTGTGTGGATTCCCTTGCAGCAACAGGCGGACAGGGAATTCTGGTGATCCTTGCAGCAGAGAATCAGGAGAAGGGAATGTCCCTGGATGAGAATACCGCATGGCTGGAAGAGAACCGTCTTCATATCTGCCATTGGTTTACGGTGGATGATCTGGATTTCCTGAAAAGAGGAGGCCGCATTTCTCCTACAATTGCCTGGATTGGCGGCAAGCTGAAGATCAAGCCTGTTCTTCGTATTGCGGAAGATGGCACCCTGGCAATCCCGGAGAAGGTACGTGGCTCCAAAGCTGCCCAGAATACCATCGTGTCCAAATACATCAGTTCTGGTCTTAACGAAGAACATCCTTATGTATTTATCTGTCATGGAGATGCTGCAGAGCAGGCCGAGAAAGAGAAAGAAGCTATCCTGGCGGCAGTACCGCAGGCGAAAGTTGTTGTGATGCCGATGAGCCCTATCATTGGAATCCATACCGGCCCTGGAGTGCAGGCTGTGATCTATTTTGGAAGCAATAGATAGAATCTGCGTTTAAAATTCATTAAGTGTACCAAATGTATAGCCCATTTCTTCCCAGCGGGTCAGCAGTTCATCCAGAATCTGTCCGTTGGTGGAAGATGTATTATGAAGCAGGACAATGGCACCAGGGTGAATCCGGCCCAGAAGCTTCTGGAAGGCTTCTTCTTTAGAAGGCTGTTTATCCTGATACCAGTCCACATAGGCAAGGCTCCAGAAGAAGGTTTTGTATCCTAGTTCTTTTGCCATGGACAGATTACTTGTGCTGTAGATTCCCTGAGGTGGCCGGTAGAATTTCGTCATGGATTCTCCGGTCACTTCTTTATACAGATTTTCCACACCCTCTAATTGCTTTTGGAAATCGTCCATAGAGGAGATTCCAGACATATCTGGGTGGGAGAGGGTGTGATTTCCTACGATATGTCCTTTCTGTACCATTTCTTTTATCAGATCCGGATTGTCTTTTACAAAATTTCCCACAACGAAAAATGTTGCTTTTACGTGATGCTTTTCAAGAGCTTCCAGAATCAGAGGCGTATTGCCATTTTCGAAACCACAGTCAAAGGTTAGATAGATTTTTTTCTCCTGCGTGTCTTTTGCGAAAAAAGCATTGTAAGGGGCAAGTTCTTCAATAGAAGCATTTCCTATGGGGCGTTTGCCTTCTTCCTGAAAGCTAAGTCCCCAGCTGGTGCCGGAAGAAGAGACTTCTAAAGCGTCAGGAGAATGAAAATGGGAGATGGCGATCCTTGTCACTGAGCCTGCCAGAAAGGAAAGCACAAAAAGCAGGGGCACACCGGCATATTGAAGAAATTCTTTGATGACAGGACGCTTTTGGTCAGCAAAATTTAAAATGCAGGAGGCTATTTTTTTTCCGTGGATGGGAAAAGGAAATTTCATGGGGAAGAAACCTCACGAAGTGATTTTTATAGATATATGAAGAAAAAGGAAAAATATACCTTTGTACGAGCAGGATATAAATTAAGCCACCAGCATCGACGTTTACTGGTGGCTTAAATCTGTTCCATATCCAATGGAATGTACCTCGCTTTCTTAAGTTTATGCGTTTAAAACAATTGGAATTAAAGGCTTACGTTCTTGGTGGACTGTACCTCGCTTTACTTAAATTATAAAAGAATTAAGATGATTCTTTATGCTTCTGGTGGTCCGTACCTCTCTTTCTTAAATTATAAGTAAATAACTTATGTTTTCGGTGGTCTCACTCCTTTTTGTTTTTATTTTTAAGTCCCTTTTGTTTTATGAGCTTACTATAACAGATTATTTTGCGTTTGTCAATAAATAATTTGAAAAAATATTATTTTACACAAAATAAAAAGTTTATATGCACAAAAAGAATTGAAAATTCAGACAATATTAAAGAGGAGAATGTGGTATGATAAGACTAATAGAATATGACTTTTCAACGTGATAAAGTATAGACGAAAATAATCTCCTTGATGGAATCTGGTGATTTGAAATTCCTTATATCCGTTTGGAAATGTTATATTACAAAAGAAGAGGAGGAAACAAAGATGTTAAACAAAATTCTTGATGAATTAAAGCTGAATGCACTTGTGATCACAGACCCTTATAACATGCGTCATGTAAGCGGGTTCAGAGGTGGCGAAGGTGCTTTATATATTTCTGCCGTACAGAAGGTACTGATCACAGATTCCCGTTATACCGAGCAGGCTGGTAAAGAGAGTGATTTTACTGTTATTGAAGAATGCCGTGCACACAGTCGCCAGACCATTTTAAAAGAGTGTATGGAGAAAGAGAATGTGAACGGTGATTTCCATATGGGATATGAAGATCAGTCTATGCTTTGCTGTGATTTTGACAAGCTGAAAAAAGAACTACCGGTTCAGACATGGACACCTCTTGGCAGCAGAATTGATGATCTTCGCCAGATCAAAACGGAGGAGGAACTGGAATGTCTTGCCAGAGCCGAGGAAATCGGTGACAAAGCATTTGCAGGGCTTCTGAAAATCGTGAAACCGGGAATGACAGAGCTTGAAGTTGCAGCAGAACTGGAATACCTGATGAAAAAAGAAGGGGCAGAAGATTTAAGCTTTAATACAATCATTGCTTCTGGCCTGAACTCTTCTATGCCACATGCAATTCCGGGATATAAGAAACTGGAAGAGGGAGATTTCGTTACCTGTGATTTCGGCTGCAAATATAAGGGATACTGCTCTGATATGACACGTACCTTTGTACTTGGAAAAGCAAGCGACAAGCAGAAGGAAATTTACAATGTGGTATTAAAGGCGCAGCTGGCTGGTCTTGCCGCAGTAAAGGCAGGAGTTAGCGGAGCCAGCGTTGACAAGGTAGCAAGAGACATTATCACTGAGGCCGGATATGGTGAGTATTTCGGCCACGGACTCGGCCACAGTGTAGGACTTTTTATCCATGAGAGCCCACGCCTGTCACCATCTGATGGCACTATTCTGAAAGCAAACATGATCGAGACTGTAGAGCCTGGTATTTATGTGCCTGGTTTTGGCGGTGTTCGTATTGAGGATATGGTAGTGGTAACTGAGGATGGCTGCCGTAATCTGGCACATTCTCCGAAAGAGCTGATCGAGGTTCCGGTGGAAAAATAGGAAGAACAGTTATTGCAAATGTCGGTTCTAACGAATGACTTTTGCAAAAAATATCAATATTGTTATTAAAAAGAGAGGAATAAGAAAATGCTGAAACAATTATCTATATTTGCTGAGAATATCAAAGGGAAAATGCAGCAGGTAACTGGAATACTTCTGGAAGAGGACATTAATATTCTGGGTTCTGTTACCAACGACAGTGCAGAATATGGAATCGTGCGTATGGTTGTTTCCAAACCTGAGCAGGCGTTGGAGGCTCTTACAAAGGCAGGCTTCATCTGCAAACTCAGTGATGTGCTTGGAATCGAGGTGAAAGATGAGGTTGGTAATCTGAATAACCTTCTTCTCAGCCTTCAGGAAAGTAATATTAACATTGATTATCTGTATCTGTCCTTTAACCGTGCTACAGGACTTCCGATCATGGTACTTCATGTACCGGATATCTGTGAGGTGGAAGCATGCCTGACAAGCAAAGGATTTAATTCTATTTCTGAAGTTCACTAAGAGAAGTAAGATGGTAGATAAAGAAGCATGATGTGACAACTGGATTCTTGCATAGAACTTTGAATAACTGGAAAAACTACCGTTATCAATCTTTAGGAGGTAAGGATATGTTACGGTATTTGCCTATTCGAAAGATTCACGCAAGACAAATTCTGGATTCCAGAGGCAATCCTACTGTGGAAGTAGAAGTGACAGTGGGCGAAGGCGTTATTGGAATCAATGGATATACAGGCCGTGCTGCAGTTCCCTCAGGTGCATCCACAGGGAAATTTGAAGCGCTGGAGCTAAGAGACGGTGACAAAGGAAATTATAAAGGTCTTAGTGTACAAAAGGCAGTGGATCATGTAAACACGAAAATTGCAGAAGCGGTTCTGGGAGAAAATGCACTGAATCAGACGTATATAGATTCTATTTTGATTCAGACTGACGGCACGGATAATAAGAGCAATCTTGGTGCAAATGCCACACTCGGTGCTTCCATGGCTGTGGCAAGAGCAGCTGCCATGGCGCTTCGTATCCCGCTTTATCAGTATATAGGCGGGTGTCATGCAAACAGGATGCCAGTTCCAATGATGAATATTCTGAATGGGGGACGGCATGCAGATAATACAGTAGATCTGCAGGAATTTATGATCATGCCGGTTGGTGCTTCCTGTTTTTCAGAAGGAATCCGTATGTGCGTGGAAATCTACCAGTCGCTGAAGATTATTCTAAAAAAGAAAAACTTATCTACAGCTGTAGGGGACGAGGGCGGTTTTGCTCCGGATCTGAGGGACTCCAGAGAAATATTGGAATTGATTGAAGAAGCTGTAAAACATGCAGGCTATGAACTGGGAAAAGACGTTGGGATTGCCATTGATGCTGCAGCAAGTGAACTTTACGACGGAGAAAAAAATGGCTATTATTTTCCTGGTGAAAGTAAGATGACGGGAGAAGAGGTTATCCGGGATTCTGGGGAAATGATCCGTTATTATGAAGATCTGCTAAATGATTTTCCCATTGTTTCTATTGAAGATGGACTTCAGGAGGATGACTGGGAAGGCTGGAAGGAAATGACAGAACGTCTTGGAAAAAGAGTACAGCTGGTTGGAGATGATCTTTTTGTGACGAATATTAAGCGCTTATCCTGTGGAATCAAACTGGGAACTGCGAATGCAATACTGATCAAAGTCAATCAGATCGGGACGCTTACAGAAGCTCTGGAAGCTGTGGAATTGGCGGCAAGAGCCGGATTCCGCTCGGTGATTTCCCACCGTTCGGGCGAAACAGAGGATTCCTTTATTGCTGATCTGGCTGTTGCAACAGGGGCAGGACAGATCAAAACCGGTGCACCATGCCGTTCAGACAGAAATTCCAAGTATAACCAGCTGTTGAGGATTCACGAGCAGCTTGGCAGTCTGTCTGTATACGAAAATCCTTTTGGTATAATGCTGATAAAAAATAGTTGAAATAAAAAGCCGTCTATGGTACAATAACCTCTAGTTGATTAGGAGGTGTAACCACGTGCAGATTTTAAGAACGATTTTAACAATTCTTTTTGTTATAGATTGTATTGCCCTTACCGTAGTCGTCCTTATGCAGGAAGGTAAGTCACAGGGTCTTGGCGCTATCGCCGGAGCTGCAGACACATACTGGGGTAAGAACAAGGGACGTTCCATGGAGGGCGGACTTGTTAAGGCAACTACAGTTATGGGAGTTTTGTTCTTTGTACTGGCAGTTGTATTGAACCTGAATTTCTAAGAATGAACTGGGAAACACTCTTGTTGATCTGATCGCAAGGGTGTTTTTTATGTAACAGGAAATTTTGATGGAATTTCTTAGTCATAAAAGGCACTTCGTGTTATGATGAGGAGTTTGGTCTTGCGTATAATTTGCACGTGTAATGTAATATAGATAGAGCAGCCTGTGCCCACAGGCATGAAAAAGGAGACAAGTTGAGTAAAGAAAGAGAATTAGATAAACGAAAGAAATTTATGATGGAGCTTCTGGGAGATCCGGTATACCAGCCTATGCGTTTCCGTGAGATTGCAGGTCTTCTGCGTCTTTCGAAGGATGAAAAGAAGGATCTGTACCGTGTGCTGGACGAGCTGGTAGCTGAGGGGAAAGCTGACCTGGATTCCAAGGGACGTTATTCCAAGGTAACAGGAAGAAAGCGTGGGAAAGAGAAGCTTCGTGGAAGAAGAGAAGCTGACAGTTCACAGAAACGCTCTGGCGGAAAAAAAGAAGGTAAGTCAGGAAAGCATTCTGAACGGAAATATGAAGAACGTTACGGCAAAGGAAAAGAGAAATATAACGATCGTAAACACGGCAGACGTTATGAGGAAGATGATCCGGAAATCCGTCTTGCCCGCCTGGAGAACGAATATCCGGATTGCCCATCCGTGGAAGGCATCTTTATCGGTCATCCCAAGGGCTTTGGTTTCGTAGAAATCGAGGGGGAAGACAACGACGTATTTATTCCGGAAGACTGCACCGGAACGGCTATGCATCAGGATAAAGTCCGTGTTATAATTACAAAAGAGCCACAGGAAGGCAGACGTCGTGAAGGAATCGTGGTGCAGATCCTGGAAAGAGGCATGACAGAAATCGTGGGAACTTACGAGAACAGCCGTGACTTTGGCTTCGTGATAAGTGACAATCCGAAGTTTTCCAAGGATGTATTTATCCCAAGAAAGGATTCCCAGGGAATCAAAGACGGAGATAAAGTTGTGGTGGAGATCACCAGTTACGGAAGCAAGAACCGTAATCCGGAAGGAAAAATTAAAGAGAACCTGGGAAGCTGCCGTGCCCCTGGAACAGACATTCTTGCTATTGTAAAAAGCTTTGGAATTCCAAGTGAATTTCCAGATAAGGTGATCCGTCAGGCAGACCGTGTGCCGGATCATGTTCTGGATGCGGACAGGGAAGGAAGATTGGATCTTCGTCATCTCCAGACGGTCACGATTGATGGTGAGGATGCCAAGGACCTGGACGATGCGGTTACACTTACAAAAGAAAACGGAATTTATCATCTTGGCGTTCACATAGCTGATGTAAGCAATTATGTACAGGGCGGCAGTGCCCTTGACCGTGAGGCTTTGAAGCGGGGAACCAGTGTTTATCTGGCAGACCGTGTAATTCCCATGCTTCCGGTGCGTCTTTCCAACGGAATCTGCTCCCTGAACCAGGGGCAGGATCGTCTTACCTTAAGCTGTCTTATGGATATTGATGAAAGAGGAAATATGATTTCCCACAAGATCGCAGAGACTGTGATCTGTGTAGACGAGCGGATGAATTATACAGATGTGAAGAATATTCTGGAGGATACAGATGAAGAGGCGAAGAGGCGCTATGAAAAGCTTGTGCCAATGTTTTTCCTGATGAAGGAGCTTTCAGAAATTCTTCGCGGGAACCGACATCACAGAGGATCTATTGACTTTGATTTTCCGGAGAGTAAGATTATCTTAAATGCTGCTGGAAGAGCTATTGACATTAAGCCCTATGAGGCAAATGTGGCTACCAGGATCATTGAGGATTTCATGCTTATGGCAAATGAGACTGTGGCAGAAGAATGCTGCAGGGACGATATGCCTTTCGTTTACCGCACCCATGAGACTCCGGATCCGGAGAAAGTGGAGAGTCTTCTCACCCTTCTTCATAATCAGGGAGTGCCGGTGCAGAAGCATGGACAGGAAATCACTCCTAAGGAAATCCAGACGATTCTGGAAAGTATCGAGGGACTTCCAAATGAGCCGCAGATCAGCCGCCTTACCCTTCGGACTATGAAGCAGGCGAAATATACTACAGAGTGCAGCGGCCATTTTGGACTGGCGGCGAAATATTACTGCCATTTTACCTCCCCGATCCGGCGTTATCCGGATCTCCAGATCCACAGGATCATTAAGGATAAGCTTCGTGGACGGCTGGAAAGAGAAGGGAAAACAGAGCATTATAAGGAAATCCTGGAAGATGTAGCCCGCCAGTCCAGTGTTTGCGAGCGCCGTGCAGATGAGGCTGAGAGAGAATCTGACAAGCTGAAAAAGGCAGAATATATGTCTTATCATATTGGAGAAGAGTTCGAGGGAATCATTTCCGGTGTGACCGGCTGGGGCTTTTATGTAGAGCTTCCCAATACGGTAGAGGGACTGGTTCATGTGAATACATTACGGGATGATTATTATACCTTTGACCAGGAGGCTTATGAGCTGAGAGGAGACGTGACCCATAAGGTGTTTGCACTGGGACAGAAGGTACGTGTGCGGGTAGCAGATGCGGATACCATGTTAAAAACGGTAGATTTTGTCCTGGCGGAAGAACAGGACTGGAGACAATCCATATAGGGAGGAGCTTATGGCAAAGAAACCAGGAATCAAACTGATTGCAAATAATAAAAAAGCATTTCATGACTATTTCATAGAGGATACCTACGAAGCGGGAATTGCCCTGGCAGGAACAGAAGTAAAATCTCTGCGCATGGGAAAATGCAGCGTCAAAGAGTCTTTTGTGCGAATTCAGAATGGGGAAGTTTATATTTATGGAATGAACATCAGCCCCTATGAGAAAGGAAATATTTTTAACAAGGATCCCCTGCGTATCCGTAAGCTTCTTCTTCACCGCAGCGAGATCAATAAAATGGAAGCCAAGCTGAAGGAAAAAGGACTTACCCTTGTGCCTATCAAGGTTTATTTCAAGGACAGTCTTGTGAAGGTGGAGATTGGTATGGCGAGAGGTAAAAAGCTGTATGATAAACGCCAGGATATTGCCAAGAAAGACCAGAGAAGAGAAGCAGAGCGTGATTTCAAGGTGAAGAATCTGTATTAAAACTGTTATTATTCACAGGTTACATTCCGCGAGGTATTTTTTGTGTCCAAAATTCACAGAAAACCCGAGACTTGCGGCGTGAAATCGGATATTATGAAAGCTGTGAATGGCAACAGGGCGGCAATCATATTTCAAAAACATTGCAAGAACATTGCAAAAACAGTGAGAGAGGCCAGCTATGGAAGAGAATACAAAAGAAAAACGTGTTATGAAAACTGTGGAGGATTCCAAAACAGAGCAGGTACATTTGATCATGCATCAGCACTTGAATGCCGGAGGCAGACTCTTTGGCGGAATGCTGATGCAGTGGGTAGATGAAGTATCAGGTGTAGTTGCCATGCGTCATTGCGGGACTTACCGGGTAACAACTGCAGCAGTTGATAATCTGCAGTTTAAGGAGCCTGTTTACGAAGGAGAGATCCTTGTAATGATCGGTTATGTGACCTATGTGGGAAACACTTCTATGGAAGTGGAAATTGATTCTTACGTGGAGCGCGCAGATGGAATGCGCTACCTGGTGAACCGTGCTTTCTCCGTGATGGTGGCTGTAAATGAGAAAGAGCGTCCTACACAGATTCCTGGACTGATCATCCGGACAGAGGCTGAAAAAGGGCGCCACGAGGCTGCTGTGCTTCGCAGGGAAATGCGCAAGGAGCGAAGAGAGGCAGGTTTTTAGCTCGTGTCAAAAAGACCTTTTGAAACGAACATCATTTATATGAGTCAGAGGCAGAAAACTGCCCCTGGCTTTTTTTTACGCTATAGGAAATTCCGCTGGAATCTCCTATTACATAATTTCTGCGGGTATGATTGCATTATTGTTGCACAAGTTTAGACAAATATTCCCATAAGCAACCATTCCGAAGGGTAAGAAAAAATCCTATAATGAAGATAAGAATTGGAGAAGTGAGTTATTTTTTGAAAAAACAGGAGGGGTTTTTTATGCAATATGGACATTTTGACAATGGTAAAAGGGAATATGTGATCGACCGCGTAGACCTTCCCACTTCATGGACCAACTACATTGGTGTGAAAGATATGTGCGCAGTCCTGAATCATACGGCAGGCGGCTATATTTTTTATAAATCGCCGGAATATCACAGAATCACAAGATTTCGCCCAAACGGTGTACCTATGGACAGACCGGGACATTATGTGTATCTGAGGGATGATGAAAGCGGGGATTACTGGAGTGTGTCCTGGCAGCCTGTTGGAAAGCCCCTTGACCAGGCGAAATACATCTGCCGCCACGGCATGTCCTATTCCGTTTATGAGTGCAGCTATAATGGTATTTACGCCACACAAAAAATGTCCGTCGCAATGGATGATCCGGTAGAAATCTGGGATGTAAAGATCAAAAACAACAGTGATAAAACACGTAAAATCAGTGTTTTTTCTTACCTGGAATTCTCTTTTCATCAGATTGCCATGGATAATCAGAATTTCCAGATGAGTATGTATGCTTCTGGTTCTTCCTATGAGGATGGAATTATTGAATGTGATCTTTTCTATGAGGAGTTTGGCTATCAGTTTTTCACAGCTGATTTTACACCGGAGAGTTTTGATTGCCTGAGGGATAAATTTATTGGAAATTACCGTACAGAAGACAATCCTATCGGTGTTGAGCGTGGCAGATTAAGCGGCAGCAGTGAGCTTGGCAACAATCACTGTGGTGCTCTCCACAAAAAGCTAAAGCTGGCACCAGGAGAAGAAGTGCGGGTGATTTTTCTTCTTGGAGAGGGTGACAGAGAGAACGGAAAGAAGCTTCGTGCCAAATATGAAAATGGACCTGCAGTAGATCATGTCTATGAACAGCTGAAGGATTACTGGGAGAAAAAGATCAATAAATTACAGATCCATACTCCAGACGAAGGTATGAACACTCTGATCAATATATGGACTTTGTACCAGGCAGAGGTGAATATTATGTTTTCCAGATTTGCTTCCTTTATTGAAGTGGGAGGGCGCACTGGTCTTGGCTATCGTGACACTTCACAGGACTCCATGACTGTTCCGCATTCTAACCCGGAAAAATGCCGTCAGAGGATCGTAGAACTTCTTCGTGGTCTGGTAAAAGAGGGGTATGGACTTCACCTTTTTCAGCCGGAATGGTTTGATCCGGAAGAGAAAGGCAAAAAGCCTTTTAAATCACCAACAGTTGTACCTACGCCAAAGCTTACCGACATGATTCACGGAATTGAGGACACCTGTTCAGATGATGCCCTCTGGCTGGTGGCATCCATCAATGAATATGTAAAAGAAAGCGGCGAATTTTCTTTCCTGGATGAAATTTATACCTATGCCGACGGCGGTGAGGGCAGTGTATATGAGCATATGAAACGGATCTTGGATTTTTCCTGCAGACAGGTAGGAAAGGATGGAATCTGCAAGGGCCTTCGTGCAGACTGGAATGACTGCCTGAACCTGGGAGGCGGAGAGAGTGCGATGGTTTCTTTCCTCCACTACTGGGCAATCGGAAAATTTGTGGAACTGGCAAAATATAAAGGAGAGGAAGAGGATGTAAAGAAATATACAGAAATGGGAGAAAAGGTAAAAGCTGTCTGTGATGAAGTTCTTTGGGACGGTGACTGGTATATCCGTGGAATCACTGCAAACGGCCGCAAAATCGGAACTAAGAAGGATACAGAAGGAAAAATCCACCTGGAGTCTAACGCATGGGCAGTGCTTTCCAGTGCAGCACCTTATGACAAGGGAATAAAAGCCATGGATAGTGTTTATGACCAGCTTTTTACCCCATATGGAATTATGCTCAACGGTCCTGCTTATACAAAATCGGACGATGATATCGGATTTGTCACAAGAGTTTACCCGGGGCTAAAAGAGAATGCTTCTATTTTCAGTCATCCCAATCCCTGGGCATGGGCAGCTGAGTGTATGCTTGGAAGAGGCGACCGCGCTATGGAGTTTTACCATGCACTTTGTCCTTATTACCAGAACGACAAGATAGAGATCCGTGAGGCAGAGCCTTATTCCTACTGTCAGTTTGTTGTGGGAAAAGACCACACAGCATTCGGCCGTGCGAGACATCCGTTTATGACCGGAACTGGCGGCTGGGCATATTATTCTGCAACGCATTACATGTTAGGAGTACGTCCGGGAATGGATAGCCTGGAAATTGATCCCTGCATTCCAAAAGAATGGGATGGATTTACCCTGACGAGACAATGGAGAGGTGCCAGATATGATATTACAGTTGAAAATCCGGAGCATGTATCAAAAGGTGTGAGACAGATCTTCCTGGATGGAAAAGAGGTATCGGTGCTCCCGGTTCTTGAAAAAGGCAGTATTCATCAGGTTCGTGTGATAATGGGATAGTGAGAGAGGCATTATAAAGGAGTTAACGCTCCATAAGCAGAGCTAAGAAGGAGAAGACAAAATGATAAAATTTGGAACAGGCGGCTGGAGAGCTGTCATTGGAGATGAATTTACTAAGGCGAATATTCAGATCCTGGCAGAGGCAATCGCCAGGAAAATGCAGGATGAGGGGGTGGCAGACCAGGGGCTTTGTATCGGTTACGACCGTCGCTTTCTCTCGAAAGAATCTGTTATGTGGGCATGCGAGACGTTATCTGCAAACGGAATCCGCAGCTGGTTTGTGAATAAATCTTCACCAACGCCGCTGATCATGTATTACGTAATGGCACATGATCTTCCATATGGAATGATGGTGACAGCCAGTCACAACCCGGCTATCTATAATGGAATCAAAGTTTTTACAAGGGGCGGAAGAGATGCCAATCAGGAGCAGACACAGGAAATTGAACATTACATTGATATGGTGGAAAAGGATATAAAGGCCGGCAGACCAGTCCCTGTCATGGAATATGAAGAAGCGAAAAATGCAGGGCTGGTAGTGGAATTTAATCCTTTGAACGAATACATTGACAATATTATAGCAAGGATAAATATGCAGGCGATTCGCGATAAGGCACTTAGAGTGGCACTTGATCCTCTTTATGGTGTCAGTCAGACTTCCCTTAAAACGATTTTATCTATTGGAAGATGTGAGGTGGAGACCATCCATGAGCGCCACGACACCTTGTTTGGTGGGAAGCTCCCTGCACCAAATGCAGCCACGCTGCGCCCTTTGCAGAATTATGTCCTGGATCGTTACTGCGATATCGGAATTGCAACAGACGGTGATGCGGACAGAATCGGTGTAATCGACAATACGGGAAGATTTCTTCATCCAAACGATATTCTTGTACTTTTGTATTATTATCTGGTAAAATATAAAGGATGGTCAGGTCCGGTTGTCCGCAATGTGGCAACTACCCATATGCTTGACCGTGTGGCCGAAAGCTTTGGACAGAAGTGCTATGAGGTTCCTGTAGGCTTCAAGTATATTTCTGAAAAAATGCAGGAGACAGATGCCATCATTGGAGGTGAGTCCTCCGGCGGTCTTACCGTGAAAGGCCATATCAACGGCAAGGATGGTATTTATGCAGCTTCCCTGCTGGTTGAGATGATTGCGGTTACCGGCAAAAAGCTTTCTGAAATCGCAAAAGAGATTGAAGCTGAATATGGAGAAATCCATATGGTAGAAAGAGATTACAGATTCACGACGCAGCGCAAAGAGCAGATCCATAAGGCTTTAATGATTGACAAATTACTGCCAAAGCTGCCTTATGCCATCCATAAGGTATCATATCTGGATGGCTGCAAGGTATATTTCCAGAATGGCGGCTGGATCATTGCACGTTTTTCCGGAACAGAACCTTTACTGCGTATATTCTGCGAAATGGATGAGGAGCTTAGTGCCATGGAACTGGTTGATATTTTTGAGGAGTTTCTGGAATTAAAATAATGAAAAATAAAAAGAAGATACGCTCTCTGAAGTGGAAATTTGCAAAAATCATGCTGTTATGCTGGGTTCTTCCGTTTCTGGTGATCATTGGGATCATTGGCTCCTATATGCTGATCACCCAGCGGGAGAATCAGATGGAACGTCTTAGTGTACAGGCCGGGCTCAATGCCCGGACCTGTGCGGAAAGACTGAACGGAGCTATTGCAGATTCACGGCAGGCTACTTATGACGGTACTTTATTTGAACAGTACAGGCAGTATAGACGGCAAGGCGCAGACGGAGAGCGCATTTTTTCCAATGGGGTACAGAATTATCTGAATTCGCAGTACTCTCACAAAAAAATAATATTTTTACTGTATTAATGCTAAAAGAAGATCCACTGAATAAACATTATACAAGCTATAACTTTGGAACCGGCGGAAGTTATGGCATGATCCAGCATTTTTTTGACCAGGACAGGGATAAGGTTCTGAAACTGGCAGAAGATCTGGACACAGCAGTGGGCTTCTTAAAAACAGACAACGGTTTTTACATTGTCCGGAATATGATGAACCGAAGCTTTACCTCCTGGGGCATTCTGGTAAGCAGGGTAAATGTGGATTACTGCTTTGAACCTGTGAAGACTGCCTGGGAGGATTTTGGCGTTGTGCTTACCATATCCGGAATACCGGTAGTGAGAGATTTAAAAAATACAAATGAAGATGCCGCAGCAGAAGAGCTGGCAGAGAAACAGGTGCTGAAAAATGCTTCCGCCTACGAAATGGAGAAAGGTGAGGTTTACATATTCAGCAACCAGCGGGAAAACGACTATGATATCAATCTGGTGCTGTATGCAAAGGAGCTGCTGCTGTTCCGTTTCCTGTATGGATATTTCTATGTGATCTTTGCTATGGGATTTGCACTGATCCCTATGATGATCATGTTCATGAGGCTTTCCGGCAAAGAAATGTCGAAGCCGGTGGAGAAACTGATGAACTGTGCTGAGGAGATTGAGAAGGGAAATCTGGGATACCAGGTGGATACACCTATGGAGAATCTGGAATTTGAATATCTGAGAAATTCCATTAACCAGATGTCCGGTCAGTTAAAGTATCAGTTTGACCATATTTATGAGGAAGAACTGGCCCTCCGTGATGCCAGGATCATGGCTTTGCAGTCTCACATTAATCCTCACTTTATGAGTAATACCCTGGAAATCATTAACTGGGAGGCAAGGCTTGGGGGAAATGAGAAGGTTTCCAAGATGATCGGGGCATTGTCTACTTTAATGGATGCTGCTATGGACAGGAAGGGACTTCCAGAAGTGAAGCTTTCACAGGAGATGATCTATGTGAATGCCTACTTTTATATTATCGCAGAGAGGCTTGGAAAGAGGCTTACGGTGGAACGGCAGATTCCAGAGGAACTGATGGGAATGATGGTTCCCCGCCTGATCATGCAGCCTATTATTGAAAATGCAATTGAACATGGTATTATTCAAAGAGGAGGCGGAACAGTTCTTCTACGGGCTCACAGGGATGAGAAGTATCTGTATATTGAGATCGTTAATGACGGAAGCTTCGGAAAAGAAAATGAGGAGAAGGTAAAGCGCCTTCTTGCACCGGATTATGATGCCAGAAAAGAATCCTCAGGAAACCTTGGAATCGCCAATGTAAACCAGAGGCTCAGGATCTTGTATGGGGAGAACTGCGGACTTACCATAAAAAGCTACAATGATGAGCAGACCATATCTATATTGACGATTCTTGTTAACAGTTGATTAAAAACATTGTACACAAATGACAATAAAATGCAAGAAATAGCAGAACCAGTTATTCAAAATACCGAACCCGGGATGTATGATATAGCTACAAGTTGAGAGACGAACCAAAACAAAATAAATAAAAACAGGAGGGTTTTTGGTATGAAGAAAAAAGTGTTAAGCGCAGTATTGTGTGGAGTTATGGCGGCATCTGTTTTCCCGGTAACAGCAATGGCTGACGGCGGCGTTACTCTAAATGTCACGGCACTACCTTAGCAAAATTCTGAAAAACCTTGATTTTACAGTATATTTTTGAACCAGTAGGGATGTTTTACTAAGTTTTTACTAAAGAGGAATCCCTAGCACGAATTTAGAAAAGTAACATATAGTATGACCTTATTAATTGGTAGAACAATTGGTAAGGTCCTTTTTTATTTCAAGGAGGTTCAAAATGAAAAGTACAGCGTTAGGAGCAGAAAACATTATTTTTATCAGTGATGCACATGAAAAATTCTACTATGAAAAATTACAAGAAGTACGGTATCAGGATGTGTACCATAAGGCATTGTGTTATTGTCTGGGTATTAATGGAGATACCAGAAAAAATGCTGACAGAATTTATAATTTTAAAACGGGGTCTGTTAAAACGAAATGTTTACATGAAGGATGGCAGACAAGCGGTAGCTTAAAAGTGGTAAGGATGGCATTTAATCTGTACTGTAACAGCACGCCAAGCGTTTGGGATTATGAAGATGCAGAGGAACAGGTAAACGAGTGCAGACAGTATACAGTAGAGGATATCTTCTGCTGTGTATATGCACCATATTTTTGGCAGGCAATACAGATCCGTTATCCGGAATATGTAGTGTACAATCAAAAGTTACATGCCATGCTTGGAGGAATAGATTAATGCTGAAAGTGAGACTGATGGGAACAAAAAATGATATTGCATGGTTTCAGAAAATCCTGCAGCGTCATCCTAAAATTGAAGTTATGGAATTATCGGAACTTTATTCCAATAAAGGGACGAGCAAATATTATAGAGCTTATGCTGAAATTGAAAAAAGTAATGTAAATAAAAAATAGTAGAAATACAGGAGAATTATATCATGTGCAAAATAATCGCAATCGCAAATCAAAAAGGTGGAGTAGCAAAGACTACAACAACTATTAATCTTGGAGTAGGACTGTCTAAGGTTGGAAAACGTGTAATGCTGATAGATGCTGATCCACAGGGACATTTGACAATGGGACTTGGTTTTCCAAAGAACTTAAGGGTAACATTGAAAACAATGATGGAAAATATCATTATGGGATTAGAATTTGATCCCAGGGAAGCAATTTTACACCATGAGGAAGGAATAGATGTAATTCCATCTAATAAACTTCTTTCGGGAATGGACATGTCATTATTTACGGTAGAGGACAGAGAAAAAGTCTTAAAAGAATATCTGGAACTTTTGGAAAATGATTATGACTATATCCTGATTGATTGTATGCCCTCGTTGGGAATGATGACAATTAATGCGTTAAGTGCAGCTGATAGCGTTTTGATTCCGGTGCAGCCTCAATACTATGCGGCAGATGGTCTCATGGAATTACTGAAAGTTGTGAAAGGCATTCATCAGAGATTTAATCCTGATTTACAGATTGAAGGGATTCTGTTTACAATGGACAGCAGTCATTATAATAATTCAAAGAGAAATAAGCAGGCAGTACGAGATGCTTATGGAGCAGAGATTATAATTTTTGATCAGACGATTCCAAGAACAGAAGCTCTTGCCGAAACTGCATCAGAAGGTGTCAGTATTTTTTCTTACGATGCAAAAGGAAAAGGTGCGTACAGTTATCAAGCACTTGTCCAGGAGGTGTTGAATCATGCGTAAACCTAAGAAAGAAATTCAGCTTACTTCTTATGATGAATTGCTTGGAATCAATGAAGCCGAACAGAATACTCTTAATCAGATTGTTGAAGTGCCATTAAATGAGTTACATCCTTTTAGAAATCATCCATTTCATGTAAATGATGATGAAAAAATGGCTGAAACAGTAGAAAGTATCAAGAATTATGGCATCTTAAATCCTGCATTGGTACGTCCTCGCGCAGAGGGAGGATATGAACTGATTGCTGGTCACAGGAGAAAACGTGGTTGCGAACTGGCTGGAAAAAGTAAAATGCCAGTACTCATACGGAACTATACCGATGATGAAGCCGTAATCGTTATGGTGGATTCTAATATACAGAGAGAAAGTTTGCTTCCAAGCGAAAAGGCATATGCTTATAAGATGAAGATGGATGCAGTAAAACATCAGGGCATAAAAGACGAAAACGCAGCTTCTGTTGACAGTGCAGATCTGGTTGGACAGGCTGCCGGTGACAGTGGAAGAACCGTTCAGCGTTACATACGCTTGACCTGTCTTATTCCGGAATTGCTGAAATTGTTGGATGAAGGAAAGATTAATTTTACAGTAGGTGTTTCATTAACCTATTTATCAGAACCGGAGCAGATTTGGGTGAAAGACTGCATAGTGTCTGGCGCAAGCTCTGTTACAGGTTCAATGGCAACAAAACTGAAGCAATACAGCGGTGAAGGTAAACTGACAGAATTAGCGGTACAGCTTATTCTGAATGAAAAGAAAACAGAGACAGGAAAAGTTACTTTAACTGAAAAGAAAATACGAAAGTATTTCCCAAAGGAATATAACAGAGAACAGATTGAACAGGTTATCTATGAACTGCTTGATAACTGGAAGAAAAGCCAATAACGAGGGAAGGAGAGAAAGCAAAATGGCAAAATCCGAAAGCACAAAAATAGAGTTTGGTTATTTTCACGATTATGAATCGGAACAGTTTGCTTTTTACCGTATTCCCAAAGTATTATTCACAGATGAATATTTCCGTAATCTGTCCAGCGATGCAAAGGTTCTTTATGGGCTGATGCTGGACAGAATGGCTTTGTCTATCAGAAATAATTGGGTGGACAATGAGGGGAAAGTTTATATCATATTTACATTGGAACAAGTGATGGAATATATGAACTGCGGAAAAGACAAAGGTGTGAAAATTCTTGCAGAATTAGATACTGATAAAGGAATTGGTTTGATTGAAAGAGTAAAGAGAGGATTGGGAAAACCAACAATTATTTATGTAAAGAGCTTTGTATATAGAAAAGAAAAAGTATTAGATTCAGCAGAGAATGATAACCGAAGTCAAGAAGTCGGAAAAGCCGAAGTCAAGAGTTCGGAAAAACCGAAGTCTGGAGTTCTGGAAAGTCGAAGTCAAGAGTTCGGAAAAACCGAAGTCTGGAAGTCGGAAAAACCGACCCTAATAATACTAATTATAATTATACTGATATTAGTAATACTGACAGAAGTAATACTGATCTTATCAATCTTTCAGATTCTTCCGAACAGCAGTCAATGGATTTGATGGAAGAGATGGAGTTATTCCAGATGAATACTGCACTTGTAAAAAGAAATATTGAATATGACTGTCTTGTACAACGATGCAGACTAGGGGAACAGCAACAGTTGGATGAAATTGTGGCACTAATTGTGGAAACAATCAGCATAGAACGGGAGAATATTACGATCAGTGGAGTGAAATACCCATATCAGTTCGTAAAAAGCAGATTATTGTTGCTGGAAGAAAGCCACATAGAGTATGTACTTGACTGTCTGCATGAGAATACCAGGGAAGTAAAGAACATAAAAGCGTATTTGCTTACCTGTCTTATGAATTCAATAACGACAATAGGCAATTATTACCAGGCAAAAGTAAATCATGATATGTACGGAGGTGGCATATGAGAGGAAAAGAAATTATAACAAAATTGATAATTCCTGGTGCAATAGCTATGATTATCTGCTTAATTGTTCACCCTATGTGCATGAATGGTGAAATATTAGACTGGAGAAAATTATTGCTTTTTGTGGGAATACCTTTCGGAATCCAGAAAATGTTTTTGTTGGTCGTTCCAAGAAATGTGGGGACAGGGGAAATTCTTGGTTTGGTGGTACTTAAACTGATGGTAGGAAGTTTGATTGGAATAGGGGTTCTTGCCTGGAGATTATTAGCTGTAGCAGGCATTTTGCTAAAAAACGGCATTTCTGGAATTATATGGATCATAAAAAGACTGAAAGAAATGGTGATCAAAAATGAGCGAAAAGCAACTGGAAAAATTGTATTATAGCATTTATCCAATGAATCAATGTGAGACACAAAGTAAAAGTTATGAAGAGACAAAGGAACTGTGTGAAACATTAGAAAAGGAAATGATAAGTCTAATGAGTCCGGATCTGCAGGCAATGTTTGAGGATTACAAGGAATATACTTTAAATCTTAAACAAACAGAACAGAGAGACGCTTACATAGATGGATTAGCGTTTGGGATTCGCACAATTTCGGAAGCCTTTTTACATGAGAACAAAAATAGAATATGGTGATTGAAAAAGCAGTCTGTCAAGGCTGCTTTTTCTGTACCGCTTACATAGGAGGATGAGATGTGATTGATTTGATAATTATTATTATGGCAGGAATAGTGCTTTTGTTTTTGCTGTCTTGTTGCTTTATGGTTGCAAGGCTATTGGATGAGGAAATATCTATGTATGGATATGAAGGAAAAGAAAACTGGGAAAGGGAACAACTTCCCGACAAATTGTCGAGAAGTTCAACAGATGAAAGACATGGAGATAAATGAAAAGATTCGTTATTTTCGGAAACAGAGAGGGCTATCGCAGGAGCTGCTTGCAGAACGAACAGGAATTAATGTGAATACAATTCGGAAGTATGAAATAGGCATACGAAAGCCGAAAGTAGAACAATTAAAGAAAATTGCGGATGGACTTGAAATTAGTGTAATAGAATTTTTGGATATTGAAATAGAAAATGAAGCGGACTTAATTGCTATGCTGAAAAAAATTAGTCCGTTTTTTAAGTGGGACGGATTGCTTCATGTATTGGAGGGGGAAAAGTTTTTATGATTGGTGTAGGAAGTGCATTGATATCACTGTTTCTGGTTTTGGTTTGTTATTCATTAACACTGACAGCGAAAAGAGCAGATGAAAACTTATTGATGATCTGTGAACAGAATCAGAAAATTGAAGAAGAGAAAGGAAAGCAAGAAATGGAATCAAAGAGAGACATTTTGAGAGTGATTGAAAAAGAAATCAAAAAAGGAAGTGCGCCAGTTGCATTTGCGGGTTTGGGGTTTTCCGAGGAATGTTATCATTTGGTAGATAGTCAGGCTAAGATGAACCAACTTTTAGATTATTTTTTTCGCAATGAAGAATACGCAGCTTTGACAGATCGGCAGGTGAAAAGTAATATCTATGCAGAAATGGGCAAAAGGCTGAATTTCCGTAGTGCCAGATCTGATCGAGACAGAAAGAATATGGAGGTAGCGGCGAAACGATGGATTAAGAAAAAGCATCCAACATTTGATGGTGATGTATATGTCGAAAATATCCGGTGTTTTCTGGATATTTCCCAAGAAGAGTTAGAAAAACGTAAATGTACTGTTAATGAACAGGATATCGCAGCACTTATTTTCAGTCAGAAACATTTGGAAGCATTATATCTGCAATGCCTTATGCACAGACGAAATGCGATGCAAGAGGTCCCGGAATTGAAAGGTTTGTCAGAAACGTGCAACAGGATTTATAAATTGCAGGATGTAGATGTATTATTTCAGTGTTTACTGATGGATCAGATGGATTGGGAAGAAGGAAAGTTGTATGTGCAATTCAGTACTGTATATTTATTACTGAGTTTAAGAAATAAATGACAGAATAAGTATGATTGGTTATAATAAAATAAATTGAACAAATAAGTAGAGGGAGGGTCTGATGAATAAAGAAGATCATTTTATAGATACAGATAAATTGGGTGATGTGTTACTTGAGTTTTCAAAAAAAATAAGTCGTTTCTCACAAAATATACCAGATACTTTATTTGGAAGTTTGACAGAATTTTTAAAAAATATACCAGATGATGTTAAGAATACGCAACTTTTTGCAAACGTTCAAAAACTAAGTAATTATGATTTGAATTATGAAGATGTCTGGTGGTTGGTAGACAGTTATGGGCTTATTGATAAAGAAGATGCGGAAGAAGAACTTATGGAGTATTATGAGCAAGAAAATAAATTACATTGTTATATAAAAAGTATTATAAGCAATCCGTCCATAAGTGAACGTGAAAAATTAGTAATATTGTTATCACATATAGAACCGTTAATATATAATACTTTAAATTACACGAAACAGCCTTATTCAAAAGTGAAACAAATAGTAAAACGAATGTCTATAGATGAAAATGAGGGAATGTCTTCTGAGAGTGTGGGAAAACTTTACGTTATGGGAATTACATATGTAGTGTTTGCAAATACTGACGCTTATACCAAGGAAATTGATAAAAGAATTCCGTTTAGAAATAATATTCTGCATAATGGAATTGTTGAATATGGAACGGATGATATACATAGTGCATATGAGTTGTTAGTTGAGTTCATTTCAATGCTGGTATTCATAAAAAAACAGCTTATTAATGAAAAAACGAAATAGAGAATTTGTAGCCGGTTGGTCCATTTTATTAGAAATTGGAATCAGCCGGCTTTTTATATTTTAAAGAGTACTTCTCGACAATTTGTCGGGAAGTGGAAAGGAGCCAAATTCCAATGAAAATATATCTCCCCCATCTGTTAGTGCCACCGTAATTTGCTGATCAGAATCGAAAGGAGGCGTGCAAATTGCAGGAAGAAGTTACACAGAAAACAATCGCATTGTCGGTTAAAACTGCAAGAGTGACTGCCGACGTGTTAAAAAATATGTTGCGGAAGTATCTGTCAGGACAGAAGCAAAAGGGAAAGAATCCTTATAAGGTTGGAAAACAGTCATACAAAGAATTGAAAAGCCAGGGTTCTGGTTTATCCAATATTGAAATCACAGATGGAAATATCAAGTCCTTTGAGCGTGTGGCGAAAAAATACCGTTTAGATTTTGCCTTGAAAAAAGACAGTTCGACCAAGCCACCGACCTACTATGTGTTCTTTAAAGGGCAGGATACAGAAATGATGAATCTGGCATTTAAGAAATATTTGTGTGTCCAGATGAACAAAAAGGATAAGCCATCTATTATGGAAAAACTTATGCACTTTAAGGATGCTGTGTCTAAAGGAAAGAACAGAGAACGAGCAAGAGAACAGCAGAAAGACAGAGGGCAGAGTTTATGACGGAGAAAAAACAGCAGCATAAGAAGAAAAGAGGAAAAGTTCAGCATATCAGAGGCTCTCCGAAAAAGAGAAAAATATCTGGAAAAGCTGTTTTTTCCTCAGAGAGTATCCCAGGAAAAATGCTTGCAGATGTGAAAAATCTGATTACGGACAAGGTAAGTGAATTGAAGAGGGCAGATCAGAAAAAGCTGTTTTTAGCTAATTTCCCCTATCTGATGTTTGCCTATTTTTTCAATAAGATTGCCTGGTTGTATCGGGTAAACACCGGAGCAACTTCCTGGGATAAATTTATGAATACCATTACTTATTTTGAACTGGCATTTCAGAATCTCTGGCCAAGTTTGAATCATATAGATTTGTTGTGTGGAATCGCAGGCGGCGTGGCTGTAAAGCTTATTATTATTTACCGCACGAAAAATGCCAGGAAATATCGGCTGGGTGTGGAGTATGGTTCTGCCAGATGGGGAACAGAAAAAGATATACGACCATATGCTGATCCTGAATTTGAAAATAATATTATTCTCACAGAAACAGAGAGTCTTACTATGTCAAGCAGACCAAAGAATCCGAAATACGCCAGGAATAAAAACATTCTGGTAATTGGTGGTTCCGGTTCTGGAAAAACCAGATTTTTTGTAAAGCCTAACATTATGCAGATGCACAGCTCTTATGTGATTACTGATCCGAAGGGTTACATTTTAAGAATACAGAGAAAATATGTCATTAAAAAATGAAGTGTTTTCTGTGTGTTCTTATTTTTAGCATTATGAAAGGAGCTGAGAAAATGGCTAAAGATAATAGAATAACAGCACTTTATGAGCGTCTGTCTCGTGATGATGAGATTCAAGGAGAATCGAACTCCATAACAAATCAGAAGCAGTACCTTGAAGATTATGCGGTACAAAATGGTTTCGAGAATATCCGACATTTCAGTGATGATGGATATTCAGGAACGAACTTCAACAGACCGGCATTCAATTCTTTGCTGACAGAGATTGAAGCCGGCAGAGTGGGAACAGTGATCGTCAAAGATATGTCCCGATTTGGCAGAAACTATCTGCAAGTAGGTTTCTATACGGAAATGATGTTTCCAAAGAAAGGTGTCCGTTTTATTGCAGTAAATAACGGAGTTGACAGTGCCAATCCGGCAGATAATGATTTTACACCATTTCTGAATATCATGAATGAGTGGTATGCAAAAGATACCAGTAAGAAAATCAAGGCAGTGTTCAAGGCAAAAATGCGAGACGGAAAACGTGTCAGCGGTGCTGTGCCTTATGGATATTACAGAAAGCCTGAGGATAAGCAGACTTTGTATGTTGATGAAGTATCCGCTTCGGTTGTCAGACGCATTTTTCAGCTTGCTTGCGAGGGAATGGGAGCAACCGCAATAGCAGATACCTTGTCAGCGGATAAAGTGCTTATTCCGTCAGCTTATGCGAGACAGAACCATCCTGAGGATTGCCAGTGTACGAGATACCATGATGCTTATACATGGAATGCAACAACAGTCGGCTATATTCTGAGCAGACGTGAGTATTTGGGGCATACCATTCTTGGAAAGACAGCAAAAGACAGTTTCAAGACGAAACGAAAAAGAGTTGTGAATGAGGACGAGCTGCTTATTTTCTATAATACTCATGAAGCTATCATAGATCAGGAAACTTATGATAAGGCACAGAAAATGAGGAAACGAGTTTCACCTAGACGAAACAATGAAAAGCCTACTAATAGGCTGTCAGGACTCCTTTATTGTGCGGATTGTGGAAGTAGACTGGCATATATCAATTCACAGTCGAAAGACGGAAAGACCTATGACAGTAATCAGGCATTCCGTTGTAGCCGGTATCACAATAAATATCATTCATGTACCGGTCATTATATTAAGGCAAGTACAGTAGAAATGCTGATTTATCAGGCAACTAAGCGAGTTTCACAATATGTTCTGAATGATGAAAAGGAATTTGTGGAACAGTTGAAGGCACAGTATGAAATACAGTGTGAAAAGGACAATACCAACGATAAAAAGGAGCTATTGGAAGCTAAGCGTCGCATGATGGATTTAGATGATCTGATAAAGGGATTGTATGAAAATTTCACTTTAGGACGATTGCCGGAGAGACAGTTTAACCGTCTTATGACAGAATATGACACCGAACAAAGCAACCTAGAGCAGAGAATTTCGGAGCTTGAAACTGCGACAGAGCGTATATCCACTAAAACAGTGCAGATTGACAGATTTGTGCGACTGGTTAAGAAGTACAAAGATTTTGACGAACTGACAACACCTATGCTTAATGATTTCATTGAAAAAGTTGTTATTCATGAAGCAGAGGGTGGCAGAACAAAAGACCGTACTCAGCAAGTGGATATTTACTTCAATTTCATTGGAAATTTTGTTCTCCCACTCAGTGAGGACGAAGTGGAAGCCATGCAGTCAGAGGAAGCACGCAGAGCGGAAGAGATTGCAGAAAGAAAGAGAAATTCTTCTAAGAAATCTACGCAGAAAAGAAATCAGAAGCGTGCAGAGATCAAGGCAAAAGCAGAAGCCGGAGATCCTGAAGCTATGGCAGAATATGAAGCAATTCTTGAAAAGGGTAGGCAGAACAATCGTAAGCAAGCAGAAAGAATGCGTAAATTGAGAATGGCTGACCCTGAATATCGGGCGAAGATGGAAGAGAAAGAACGCTTGACTTTGGAAAGGGAAAAGAAGCGTCAGGAGCGTGCTACAAGGAAGAAAAAGGTTGCTTTGGCAGAATTAAAGGAACAGGCAGAAAAAGGCAATCAGGAAGCCGTCAGAGAGCTTGAGGAGCGTAGAGCTATTGCAAGGGAACGTTCAAGGAAATCAGCAGAAAAGCGTAAGCAGAGAGCAGAAAATGACCCTGAATATGCGAAATATTTAGAAGAGAAAAATGCGGAACATAACAGACGGCATACCGCAAGGAGAAAGGAGCAGTTAGATGCTTTGAAGGCTAGGGCAGAAGCCGGAGATCAGGAAGCACAGAGCCAGCTAGCAGAGCATAAACAGTATCAGGTTAGAGCTACAGTGAAGAGTTACCGAAAAATGCGTGACGATGCATTAAACGGAGATCCTATTGCAAAAGAGAGATATGAAAAGACCTTGGCTAAGAGACGTGAAGCGTATCATACAAAGAAAAGTGAACAGACAGCCTAAGAGTAAGCATAATATCACAATATAATAGTTGCAGAATTGATGAGAATAAGCGGGAGCGATGCAATTATTGTAATAGACAATGAAGTATGGTATTGTATAGATGGTTTACCAAATCGTTGTTTGGCGATTTGGTAAATCCCAATAAACTAATTTTATAGGGAACAGAAAATTGATTAGAAACCAATCGAAGTTGGTGTAAACGATAAAGCAGCTTACAATATTTGATAAACTGCCCTATCGTTTACATCAATTTCGATTTTTCTATAGTGAACAAA
>NZ_JBQKCL010000023.1:0-29863 GCF_052122375.1 Blautia sp. HCP3S3_H10_2 | reverse complement strand
CCGGAGCAGTGCCGCTTGAAAAGAAGCCGAAAAAAATGCCTCAAACAATGATGTATGCATTATAGCAGGAAAATTGCCTTTTTGCACTACGCCATGTTTTGAGGCACTTACAAAAAAATGATTAAAAAATATTAGAAAAAAACGATCTGCAAAGCTGATTTGTTCAGCAACTTGTGATATACTGGAGCCACGGGAAACCGTGGCTCCAACTTTCTATGTTTTAGAGCGTTTCACGGTATCAGATGTTTGATCTAATTTATTATAATTCTGAACAAGGAGAACCGATTTTGCCAAAATTAATTATCAACAAGCTTGGTCCTGTTGAGTATTGTGAGCTGGATTGCACACAGTTTATGACGTTTACAGGATCTCAGGCTTCCGGAAAGAGTACGATTGCAAAAGCAATCTATTATTTTAGAACAATCAAGGATGACATAACAGAGCTTGCAAAAAGCCAGGCTTTATCAGCTACTCCTGCGAGTGGTTCGAAAAATCTGTTTGCTGCTGATGCGAACATATCTTTAAAAAAAGCCCTGGAAAACTATCTGCGTGAAAAATTTTTACGAACCTTTGGATCTTCCTGGAGTATGCCAAATTCCATGTATATGGAATATCGTTTTACAGAAACCTGTTCTGTAAAAATTTCTTTAAAAGAAGGAAACGCGTATTCTACACCGAATTATATCTGGATTACACTCAGCTATGATCTGTGCCATTTTTTTAAAAGGAATAATCATACGCTGTCGGTTACACCGCTTGGAATCGCCGAGGACGATTTACGGCGTTTTCAGACAGAACTCTATCAGATTTTTGATGACTCCTCTTCTGTTGTATATATTCCAGCTGGACGCAGCATGATTACGCTGCTTTCACAGCAGTTGAATTATATTTATGCAACCATGGACGACATGCAAAAACGTTCTCTTGATATCTGCACAAAAGATTATCTGGAGAGAATTCTAAAATTAAAGCCGGAATTTGCAGATGGAATTCAGGGGTTAACTTTTTTAAAAACAGGACATTCCGGTCTGTCGCCAGCGCTGATATCGCAGGCGCAGAATCTTTCTCAGAAAATTCTGCGTGGCACATACCGCTACAGCAACGGAGAAGAACAGATTGTGCTGGATGATGGAAAATATGTAAAAATCAATTTTTCCTCTTCTGGTCAGCAGGAATGTGTCTGGATTCTGAACCTTTTATTTTACTATTTCATTCAGCAAAAAGACATTTTGTTTATTATTGAAGAGCCGGAATCTCATTTATTCCCGGAATCTCAAAAATATATCACTGAATTGATCGCACTGGTAAACAATTATAAAAACTCTATCGTGTTAACGACGCATAGTCCCTATGTACTTGGAACCTTAAACAATTTATTGTATGCAAAAACACTGCCGTCCAGCCTGACCCGCGAGGCCAGCAAAATCATTCCGGAATCTTTATGGCTGGATTACCATACTTTCAATTCCTGGTTTGTGAAAGATGGAATGGTTGAAAATTGTATGGATTCTGAGATCCACATGATCCAAAATGAACGAATCGATGAGATATCACAGGTTATCAACAATGAATTTGACAGTCTGCTGGAACTGCAGAATACAGAAAGTGTGGTGGATGAATGCCATTAAAGGGATTTGCCTCTTTATGTGAAAGAAACGCCAGAGAAATTGTATCACGCGATAAGAAAAATTCACAATATCATAAAGCGATTAATTCTTCTGGTTCCGAAGTAACGCACTACCAGATTGATGGTGTTGTAATAAAAAATGGAAACCGATGTGATTTTCTTCTTATAAACGAAACTTCTAAAAATGCCTATCTGATTGAATTAAAAGGTTCCGATTTAACCAAAGCCGCCCGGCAGCTGGAAGCTACAGCAAATGCGCTGCATGCAGAACTCGCCCAATACCAGCTCCAATACCGCATCATCGCAAACAAATGTAAAACGCAGGAAATACAATCCAGCGCCTATCGCAAATATATGATACGCTGGAAATCACGGCTGGTACAGAAAACGGGGGTTATGGAAGAAAAGATTTAGCTACCATCCATGCATGAACCACCCATTTTACGAGTATACTACTGGAAAAGAGGAACGGAAATGAAGATAATGTCAAAAATTTATGATCAGAGAATCAACAGCTGGAATGTATATGTTGAGAGCTCCTTTGGAGAATATCTGCAGTTTGCCAAGAAAATTATCCATAATAATGATCTCCAGCGAAAAAGAGTGAAAACTTCTAAGACAATTTATTCTCTTCTGAAAAGCGATTTGCAGCAGGGCTGTATCATGCCGCCTCTTGTTCTGGCACTTACGGAAATCGGCGTGCTGGATCCGCAGAATCCGGATGAAGAAAAACTGCTGGCTTATATTAATGAAAACAGTGAAAATGTATTAATATTGGACGGTTTGCAAAGAACCTATACCCTGATTGACGCAGACGATGAAATGAAGCTGAAAGAGCAAAAGGAATATGAAAAATTTCTGAACAACAAGCTGCGGCTGGAAATTTATGTGGAGATTAATAAATTCGGCATCTTGTACAGAATGCTTACTTTAAACACAGGCCAGACACCGATGTCAGCCCGACATCAGCTGGAAATGCTCTACAGCAATATGCTTGACACGGAAATTGATGGAGTCCGGCTGATTACCGATAAGGAAGGAAAAGCGGATCCGGATGAAAATGAATTCATTTTCAAAAATGCAATCGAAGGATTTAATTCTTACATGAACCGAAATGAACTGCCATTGGACAGACAGGATATCCTCGATAATGTGAAAGTATTGGAACATATGGCAGACGAAAATATTGCAGAGGATCTGTTCAAGGAGTTTCTGGAAACTTACATTAAGATTTTTACAACGTTACGAAAAATCACAGAAAATCATGTCGTTACAGAAGAAGATTTGCAGGAATATCAGATCAGCGAATCGCCTTTTGGCAAGAAAGTAAGCAAGATCTTTTCCAGTTCGCAGGCACTCACAGGTTTTGGCGCTGCAGCAGGCAAAATGAAGGATCTGGGCATCATCAGATCGCTTGCCGATTTTGCCGACATGCTGGAAAAGCTGGAAGAAAACAACGATGGTTATGCCTGGATGATGGAGCTGCTTGCAAAGTTGGACTCTATCAAAAGTTCCTCTAAAAAGATTGGCAATGCGCAAAGAATGTTTTTTCAGTATTTTTTCAGAGAGTTGTTTAACACAGAAAGTGATTCTTACCTGAATTTGGAAGATGCCGTTCAGAATGGATATAATAAATACTATAGTCAGGTGATCTGATATGTTTTTAAAGTTTAAAGATTCCGAAGAAGAAATCTGCACCATGCAATATAACGCGGAAGATCATGTGTTTTTTCTGCAGAATAAAGAAAATAAAACAATCTGCACGTGTGCTTCGAAACTGGATCTGGATTCCACATACGACCCGTCACACTATGAATATTTATTTTTACACAACGAACGGGAGGAATACTCCGAAAACAGTATTTTTCAAGTATGCGTAAGCAGGCAGCGAATCGGCTGGATTTTTCCACTCCAGGCGCTGCTGTCCACAGAGCATGATTATGCGGAAAATCCGTTTTTTCTTCGGTATGCCTATGTAGCGTTTTACCTGTTATTAAACAATATCCAAAGTAAGAATGAGAAAGAAATCTCTTCTGAAATATTTCTGGAAGACTTTTATGATGACTCATTGACAGTTCTTGTTCTGGATCACGATAATATCGCGAAGCTGGACGAGCCATTCCATATCAAGGATTATACCGTCAGCCTGTATCAGCAGGGGTATTCCTGGTCCGGCAAAGGAAATCTGGATTCGCAGATCGAAAAGCCGGATAAAAAGATCCATTTGAAGCCCCTCGCGAAAGAACTGCAGGGAACGACCTACATTGACACACTGTTTGAGAAGGAAATTCCAAAGACGCAGGAAGCATTTGCGAGATTTCACACGTATTATCAGATCATCGAAATTCTGATCTCCGTGGTGTTTGAGGACAAGTTTAAAAAGTTCGTGAATCAGCTGAATACCAATACAGCGTCCTTATTTGACCAACGGGATGAACTTGGAAATATGGTTCTTGAAAAACAGCGGGTGAAATGGCTTTTCTCGGAATACGTTTCGCTTCCACAGCAGGATAAAAATATTCTCAACGAATGCTGCAGGAAGCTGCTTCAGGAAAATCAGAAGAAAACAGGGGCAGAAATGGCAGAAAATCTGTATTCTGTAAGATGCCTGCTTGTACATAGTATGTATATGTTAAACGAGGATTCCCATGCGTTGCTGGATGAGGTGAATAAAGCGTTTCTGGACGTGATTATGGATATGCTGCTGACGTTTCGGACGTAATGTAAAATCATCCGGCAAGGCGGAACTTGAAACGAGAATCACATCTATTCCGATGCAATTCTCGTTTCAAGTTCGTTGATAAAAAATTGCAGGAAACGAAACCAGCAGATAGGAAAAACGTAGAAATTAATGTTAGAACACAAAGTGAAATTTATCACATAAATGAAGCTGTGTTTACTGAATTAGAAAAAGAAGTTAAAGATATTTTTTCCAATGAAGAATCACAGGAAAAATTTAAAGAAAAGCTATTTAGATATTACAACAATGAGTGTATTAATCTGAGAGAACTGCTTGAATTATTGGGAAAAATGAAATTACATGATTAAAGAATTTCTGATATGGTGGAGAGTCTGGAAGAATCGGACATACAGAATGTGAACAAGCTTCGATTGGAAGAGCGTTATGAAAGACATAAGGGCATAGCTCGTAAATATATTACAAATCTTCAGATTTATTCAGATGAAAAAATTGAAGAGTTTGTTAAAATGGGTGTCTTTGCATCAAAAGAGACTGCGTATCGTGATTTGTTTGATATACCTCTGCCAGAGGATACGGATCAAAAACTTCTTACAAAGCTTAGACGCGACATAGTTGGCAAATGATTAAAATAATAAAAAGGGGATTTTACAGAATGAAAAACTACCGTGCAGAATTAACTGGTGTTTTTGGTGATCCGGTGGATGACAATCCTACTGGCGTAGTGGAAGAAGCGGCGTTTGCTGCGAAAAAACTGAATTACAGATACCTGACGGTTAAGGTTCGGCCAGAAGACCTTCAGAAAGCCATGGATAGTGTAAGAATTTTTGGAATGAAGGGAATTAATCTTACCATGCCGCATAAGATCAAGGTAATTCCATATCTGGACGAGCTAAGTCCTGCGGCAGAGATTATTGGCGCGGTGAATACCGTGATTCAAAAGGATGGAAAATTATACGGTGAAAACACAGACGGCAAAGGTTTTGTGATCGCTTTGAAAAATTCCGGCGAGACTTTGGAGGGAAAAACGGTTACGATTCTGGGCGCTGGCGGTGCAGCCCGGGCGATTGCAGTGGAGTGTGCATTAAATGGCGCAGCCCATATCAATATTGTCAATCGAAGCAGCGAAAAAGGTATGGAGCTGGCTGTATTGATCCGGGAGAAGACAGGCAGCAGTGCGAAATACCTTAACTGGACAGGAAATCTGACAATTCCTGCGGATACAGATATTTTGATCAATGCTACTTCAATCGGATTTTCACCAAATGTAAATGACAGACCGGATATAGATTATTCTTCTTTGACAGGAAAAATGTGTGTATGCGATGTTATTTTTAATCCTGCCCAGACTCTTTTTCTGAAAGCAGCAGCCGAAAATGGTGCCAAAACAGTGACCGGGCTGGGTATGCTGGTACAGCAGGCTGCATTGAATTTTACCCTTTGGACAGGAGAAGAGGCACCGGTGGATGTGATGGAAGAAGCATTAAAGAGGGAGTTATAAGAAAATGAATTTATCCAAAATACATCATATTGCTATTATTGTGTCAGATTATGAGATTTCCAAAGATTTTTATGTAAATAAGCTGGGATTCTCCGTTATTCGTGAGAATTATCGCCCAGAGCGTAAGGATTGGAAATTGGATCTTCGTGTAAATGAATACACAGAGCTTGAAATCTTTGCAGAGCCAACCCCGCCGAGGCGTGTGAACCGGCCAGAGGCCTGTGGTCTGCGCCATCTTGATTTTGGAGTGGAGAGCGTGGAGCAAACAGTACAGGAACTGGCAGCAGTAGGAATTTTGTGTGAACCGATCCGGACAGATGATTACACTGGGAAAAAGATGACATTCTTCCAGGATCCGGACGGGTTACCACTGGAACTGCATGAATAAAGAAACGTGTGAATAAGGAGACTCCTGTAACTGCAAAGTAGGAATTGATAAATAAGGAACGTGATAGTACTTGCAAACAAAATTATGTTTTGATGTTGTTCATTATAATTATACAGAGCGGCTCTATAATCTGAAAGCGGAAGCTGTAGGCGTCGTAAAGGGCGAAAAGCACTTTCCGGTATTTGGTGGAAACCAGATTTTTAAACCACTTAGTAAATCCAAACCATTTTCCACCCCTTTGTTTGCCTATGCGGAAGTATTCTGGTCAAATATTATAAATAAATATTTTATTCCAGCGCCGTTGTATCAGCTGGCTTTTTGTCATGGATATGAGGAGGAGACTCAGAAGTATTATGATTATGGGACTGCGGTTCCTGTAATCTATAATGAGGATGAGCAGCTGTTGAATCTTCTGGAATTTTTTCGGAAGTATCCGGATGAGAAAGTGGATATTGACCAGTATGAGAATTACTGCATGATGTTTTATGATTATACGGATATTCTGGAAGCTTCTTATTTTCAGACACATAAAGAGATGGCAGAGCAGCTTGTTATGCAGATTCTGGTTTCTGTGTTGAAGGGAGATCAGAATTACCATTATGAGAATATTGCTTTTGTATGCGGAAAAGATGGGGAGATTCGTAGGCTGGCGCCTATGATTGACCATGAATTTTCCACATATTTTATATTCCCGGAGAATTCTGCACAGCACATGTACTGGTACAGTGAATTGATTCGTTCCATGGAGGGACACGAAGTGCAGGAATATGAATACGATTGTCTGAAAAATCCAAAGGAACGGCAGATGATGGAAAAAAGTGCAGTGTGTCTGCATAAGAATCTGAGTTATATCCGGGAGCATTTCCCAGAAGTTACTGGGGAATTTCTGGAAAAATTAGATTGCCTGGAGCATGATCTGGAGGAGAATCCGTTCGCTTTTTATGTACAGAGAAATGAGGAATATCCGGGAACGGCGAATTCTTACGCTTATATGGCGGGGAAAGCCAGATATAAGGATCACGACGAAGAGCAGGCGAAGCTTCTGGAAGAAAAGTACGCTTCCAGAGAAAAAAAGGTGGATTTCCAGGACCTGAATCTATCACTTGTGAAAGAAATACGGGGAATTATACTGCTTTTAAAGGGAATTTTGTGTAAAACAAAATGTCATAAAGCAGAGGAGAAAAATATTATAGAGAACTGTACCGAAGAAAATCTCTGGAATGCGGTGATGGCATTCCAGAATTATCCGTTTTATACTGCTTCTGGTCTTCCCTTCCAATATAAACTAAAGATCGGGAAAAACGGCACATACAACAAAGAATTGTTGATCGACCGCCGTGAAAATAGCAAGACCTTATCCTGGAGCAGCATAAAAATGGCATTTCGGAACAGTCAGAAAATATCTGGCGAAGTGAAAAGGCCGAAAGCGCTGGGCGATATCCGTGGAATTTCCTATATTTATCCGTTGTTCTGGAAATTTGGGCTGATTCAGGTGCCGGAAGAAGTAGCCCGAAAAATGCGGGGAGAATAATAAGCGGTTCTTTAATGTACTTGACTTTCTTTTCTTTCTTTTTTATAATAATAGAGAAGAAAGAAAAAGAAAGAAGAAAGAAACAAAAGAGATAAAAGCAATAAGAAAATATGAAAGAAAGGGGGAAAGAAATTCTATTGTTCGAGAATCAGAATGTTGAATTTAAGCAAGAGTATGTACCAGATATCAGGAAAGAAGTGATGGGCTTTGTAAATGCTGAAGGCGGAACTATATTTGTAGGAGTCAGAAAAGACGGAGCAGTTTTGGGCGTAGCAGATCCGGATGGAGTAATGTTGCAAATTGTAAATTCATTGAAGGATGCATTAGTGCCAGATGTGATGCCATTTGTAAAAGTTAATACAGTTGAAATGGAAGGGAAAATAGTTGTTGAAATTGATGTAACAACAGGAACTAATCGTCCTTACTATCTCAGAGAAAAAGGGTTAAAACCTAGTGGCGTATATGTAAGAAAAGGAAGTTCTACACAACCGATGACGGAAGAGGGAATTCGGGAAATGATACTTCAAAATAGCAGACGCTCTTTCGAGCTGTGTAGAAGTATGAACCAGAATCTGACTTTTGAGACATTTGAAAATGAAATGAAACGGCGGTCAATAGAAATTGGACCTTCGCAAATGAAAACACTCAAATTACTTGGGGAAGATGGACTATATACAAATCTTGCGTTGCTGTTATCTGAACAGTGCGAAACAACGACCAAAGTTGCACTTTTTCAAGGTACGGATAAGGAAATATTTCGAGATAGAAGAGAATTTAGCGGGTCCATTCTTAAGCAGTTGGAAGAAGTATACCAGTTTATTAATTTAGCCAATAAAACGAAAGCAACATTTTACGGATTGGATAGAACAGATTTCAGAGATTATCCAGAAGAGGCGTTAAGAGAGGCTCTTTTAAACAGTATTGTTCATAGGGATTATTCTTTTAGTGGCAGCAACTTGGTGAATATCTATGAGAATAGAATTGAGTTTGTTTCTCTTGGAGGTCTTGTACCTGGACTGGAATTACAGTCTATTTTTCTTGGTGTCTCACAATCACGAAATCCAAATCTTGCAGCGATATTTTATCGAATGAGATTGATTGAAAGTTATGGTACAGGAATTGGAAAAATAGAGAGGGCATACAAAAATTATCAATCTCAACCGGAGTTTGAAACTGCGAAGGGAGTTTTTCGGGTGACGCTTCCAAATAGAAATGAAGAATGTGATGGAAAGATTCAGTCGAATAACAGTATGGAAATCGAAGATTCATTGAATGAGCAGAAAAATCTTATCCTTCAGTATGCGAGCAAGAAGGGGAGTATTACAAGAAAAGAAGTTGAGAATCTAATCGGTTCCGGAACAACAAAAGCATTTCGACTTATCAAAGAACTCTGTGAAGAAAATCTGCTAGAACGGGTAGGAAAAGGAAGACTAAGCACTTATATCCTCAAATGAAAGAAAGTGTGTGACTCAATCAAACGAATCACACACTTTTTTTAACCAATTTCTTTTAGAACTGTGGAAATATGCTTCTTACTGCAGCTTCTTCCCCTGCTCAAATTTCGGCTCGCAGGTCAGTTCCACGCCAAGCTTACGGAAGGAAAGGATATCCACGGAAGACAGCATAACAGAGGTATGTGCCTGGCAGCCTTTCAGCTTCGGAATCTGCTCCAGGGCAAGGCGGGCATCCGGGTTGGTAGCGGCACTGATGGAAAGTGCGATCATAGTCTCATCCATATGAAGACGAGGGTTCTTGCTTCCCAGGTAGTCTGTTTTCAGCTCCTGGATCGGATGGATGGCATCCGGGGAGATCACATGCTTCTCGTGGTCGATTCCGGCAAGTTCCTTCAGGACATTCAGAAGGAGAGCTGAGGAAGCACCAAGGAGATCAGAGGTCTTGCCGGTGATGATCCGTCCGTCATCCAGCTCCATGGCAGCAGCCGGAGCACCAGTAGCCTTCTCACGCTCAAGGGCAGCCGGAACAACCTTGCGGTCCTCCAGTGTGGCATGAGCCTGTTTCAGAAGAAGCTCGATCTTGTAAACCTCTTCCTCTGTGCCGGTACCGGAAAGAAGGGCGTCCATGCTCTTATAATATCTGCGGATGATCTCCTGACGGGAAGCCTCCTGGCAGACTTCGTCGTCCACGATACAGTTACCAGCCATATTGACACCCATATCTGTAGGGGATTTGTATGGGCACTCGCCCATGATCTTCTCGAACATTGCCTGTACTACAGGGAAAATCTCTACGTCACGGTTATAGTTGACAGTGGTCTCACCGTATGCTTCCAGATGGAACGGGTCGATCATATTGACATCATTAAGGTCAGCGGTAGCTGCCTCATAAGCCAGGTTTACCGGATGCTTCAGCGGGATATTCCAGATCGGGAAAGTCTCAAACTTGGCATAGCCTGCGCTGATGCCTCTCTTGTATTCATGGTAAAGCTGGGAAAGGCAGGTGGCCATTTTTCCGCTTCCAGGTCCTGGTGCTGTGATGACAACCAGCGGACGGGTGGTCTCGATATAGTCATTCTTACCGTATCCCTCATCGCTTACGATCAGGGAAGTATTGCTCGGGTAACCTGGGATATTATAAAGAACATAAACCTTGATTCCAAGCTTCTCCAGACGCTTCTTGAATGCATCTGCGCTGTCCTGTCCGGAGTAACGGGTGATGCAGACGCTTCCTACATAAAGGCCCCTGCTGGTAAATTCATTCATCAGACGGAGTACATCCTCATCATAGGTGATGCCAAGGTCGCCGCGGACTTTATTTTTCTCAATATCAGGTGCGCCGATTACAATTACGATCTCGGCCTGGTCCGAAAGCTGCATCAGCATACGGAGCTTGCTGTCCGGCTCAAATCCTGGAAGAACACGGGAAGCGTGGTAGTCATCAAACAACTTGCCTCCAAATTCCAGATAAAGCTTGTTGTCAAATTTGCTGATTCGCTCACGGATGTGCTCGGACTGCATTTTCAGATACTTGTCATTATCGAATCCAATTTTTTTCATTCTGCCTTTCCTCTCTCTTTCTCTGGGCTGCTCTGTTACTGGTTCCTCATCCATTTATTATTTCGGCTCTGTATCAATAAAGTATACAGCTGTAAATATATGTGTACAGTTTCTGCGGCTATACAGGTACAGCTTCTATAATAATACAGGCATAAAGTATGCAGCAGATGCAGATCCGCACCTGCCGCAAAAAAACCATGTTCCTAGTATACTACAGATTTTCTTGTAAAAAAAGTATCTATTTGCTCCGAAATGTAAATTTTTTTGACCTTTTTTTCTCAAAAATTCAGAGGGTTTTCACAATATCCAGGTTGATTTATCCGGCGTTTATCTTTATAATAAAAAAGATAGTAAGGAGGAACGAAATGGATAATAATCTGGATAACAATCAAGGCGGACGACGCCCTGATAAAGGGGATCCCAGGAGAAACCAGGATCCAAACCGCAATAAGAAGAATCATCAGTCCATTCTGGCTTTTCTGATATGTCTTTTGGTTACTCTGGTGTGTTTCAGCCTGTTTACCAATATGCTGCAGGATAATTCCAGTGAGATTACGTATGATAAGTTTATTGATATGGTGAATAACGATGAGGTGAAATCGGTTACCCTTCAGTCTGATAACCTGACCATCGTGCCGAAGAAGCAGGTGAATCCTTATCAGGAGATCAGCTATTACACCAATCTGACAGAAGATGAGACTGCCCTTACCAAGCGTCTGGAAGGAACCGGCATTATTTTCAAATCTGAGCCGCCGGATGCGTTCGGGGAATTTATGGCAATGATGCTCAGTGTGCTTCTTCCATCTGTTCTGTTGTTTGTACTTCTTATGTTTTTCATGCGCCGTATGAACAAAGGCGGCGGTGGTATGATGGGAGTTGGCAAAAGCCGTGCCAAGGCTTATGTACAGAAGGAGACGGGAATCACATTTAAGGATGTGGCGGGTCAGGATGAAGCCAAGGAATCCCTGCAGGAGGTTGTGGAATTCCTTCACAATCCTGGTAAATACGTGGAGATCGGTGCCAAGCTTCCCAAGGGTGCACTGCTTGTAGGCCCTCCTGGTACAGGTAAGACCCTTCTTGCCAAGGCTGTAGCTGGAGAGGCACATGTACCGTTCTTTTCCCTTTCTGGATCAGAATTTGTGGAGATGTTTGTAGGTGTAGGTGCATCCCGTGTACGTGACCTTTTCGAGGAAGCGAAGAAGAACGCACCTTGCATTGTTTTCATTGATGAGATTGATGCCATCGGTAAGAGCCGTGATTCCCATTACGGCGGTGGCAATGATGAGCGTGAGCAGACCTTGAACCAGCTGCTTGCTGAGATGGATGGTTTTGATACTTCCAAGGGTCTTCTTATCCTGGCGGCTACCAACCGTCCGGAGGTTCTGGATCCGGCACTGCTTCGTCCGGGTCGTTTTGACCGCCGGGTTATCGTAGACAGACCGGATCTGAAGGGACGTATTGATATCCTGAAGGTTCATGCCAAGAATGTAAGATTGGATGATACCGTTGATTTTGAGGCAGTTGCCCTTGCCACATCCGGTGCAGTGGGATCAGACCTTGCCAATATGGTAAATGAGGCTGCCATCCTGGCGGTTAAGAATGGCCGTCATGCAGTTTCCCAGAAGGATCTTCTGGAATCTGTTGAGGTCGTGCTTGTTGGTAAAGAGAAGAAGGACCGCATTTTAAGTGCGCAGGAGCGCCGGATCGTGTCTTATCATGAGGTGGGCCACGCACTGGTAAGCGCCCTTCAGAAGGATTCCGAACCGGTACAGAAAATTACCATTGTACCTCGTACCATGGGTGCGCTTGGTTATGTAATGCAGGTTCCGGAAGAAGAGAAATACCTGAATACCAAGAAAGAACTGGAAGCGATGCTTGTGGGCTATCTGGGAGGCCGTGCTGCTGAGGAAATCGTCTTTGACAGTGTGACTACAGGTGCTTCCAATGATATCGAGCAGGCTACCAAGGTTGCCCGGGCTATGATCACCCAGTATGGTATGTCTGAGAAATTTGGCCTTATGGGTCTTGCCACCCAGGAGAACCAGTATCTGAATGGCCGTGCAGTTTTGAACTGCGGTGATAATACAGCCACAGAGGTTGACCATGAGGTTATGGAGCTGCTTCGTTCCTCCTATGAGGAGGCTAAGCGTCTGATCAGCAGCCACAGAGAAGCCCTGGACAAGATCGCGGCTTATCTGATCCGCAAGGAGACCATTACAGGCAAGGAATTTATGATCATTTTCCGTGCAGTAGAGAAGGGACTGGATGTGTCTGATGAACTGGATGCAGAAGGGCTGAAAGCACTGGATGCCGCCGTGAAAGGCGAGAGCGAAGCGCAGAGCGCAGCTGCGGGAAATGAAGAAACGAATGTAGTAGCAGGAAGTGAAGCACAGAATGCGGCAGCTGGAAATGAAGTACCGAATGCAGCAGCAGGAAGTGAAGCACAGAATACAGCTACAGAAAATAAGAATGATGCAAGGTAACATGAAAATGGTATAAATATACCTGTTTCAGAGCCTTTTGAAATAGACTCTGAATCATTATGCTGATTATGCAAATAGCAGAACCGGGAGACGAGCTTTCCCGGTTCTTTTCAAAAGGAGGAATTTTATGTTCCTGATCGAAGAAGAATTGAAAAAGCTTCCTGGCAAGCCGGGCGTCTACATCATGCACGGGGAAAAGGACGAGATCATCTATGTGGGTAAGGCAGTCAGCCTGAAGAACCGTGTCCGCCAGTATTTCCAGAGCAGCCGGAATAAAGGGGCGAAAATTGAGCAGATGGTCACTCATATCACCAGATTTGAGTATATTGTCACCGATTCAGAACTGGAAGCTTTAGTGCTGGAATGTAACCTGATCAAGGAGCACCGCCCGAAATACAACACCATGCTGAAGGATGACAAAACCTATCCTTTTATCAAAGTGACAGTAAATGAGCCTTATCCCAGAGTGCTTTTTTCCCGTACCATGAAAAAGGACAAGGCGAAGTATTTTGGCCCATATACCAGTTCCACAGCAGTAAAGGATGTGATCGAGCTGGTAAGGAAGATCTATATGGTTCGTTCCTGTAACCGTACGCTGCCCCGGGACTGCGGCAAAGACCGCCCTTGTCTGTATTATCATATGAAGCAGTGTATGGCTCCCTGCCAGGGGAATGTAAGCGAAGAAGAGTATAAGAAAAACATTGCGCAGGTGCTTCATTTCCTGAATGGAAATTATAAAGAGACCATCGATCAGCTGACGGAAAAAATGATGGCAGCTTCTGAGGAGATGCGCTTTGAGGATGCAGCGGGCTACCGTGATCTGATAAACAGCATTAAACGGATCGGGGAGCGTCAGAAGATCACTACGTATGGGGAAGAGGACAAGGATATTATTGCGGTTGCCATGGATGAAAGTGAAGATCTGCGGGAGCAGGACGCAGTGGTGCAGGTATTTTTTATGCGTGGAGGCAAGCTGATCGGAAGAGATCACTTTTTCCTGCGGGTGGCAAGAGGAGACACCAAGGCACTGGTTTTGTCCAGCTTCCTGAAGCAGTTTTATGCAGGCACACCTTTTATTCCGGCAGAAATTATGCTGCAGACAGAGATTGAGGATGCACAGGTAATCGAAGACTGGCTGTCCAAACGGCGTGGACAGCGGGTTCATATCCGTGTGCCAAAGAAAGGTACCAAGGAGAAGCTGGTAGAGCTGGCAAAGGAAAATGCCTGGATGGTCCTTTCCAAGGACAGAGAGCGGATCAAGCGGGAAGAAGGCCGTACCATTGGCGCAGTAAAAGAAATCGAAGGATGGCTTGGGCTGAAGGATATTGTGCGTATGGAGGCTTATGATATTTCCAATATCAGTGGCTTCGAATCAGTTGGCTCCATGGTTGTCTACGAAAAGGGCAAGCCGAAGCGCAGCGATTACCGCAAATTTAAGATCAAATGGGTTCAGGGGCCAAATGATTATGCCAGTATGGAAGAGGTGCTTACCAGGCGTTTTACTCACGAATCCAAAGGGGAATACGACAGTTTTTCCGTGCTGCCGGATCTGATCCTGATGGATGGTGGCCGCGGGCAGGTAAACATTGCCCTGAAGGTGCTTGGAGAGCTTGGAATCCATATTCCGGTGTGCGGTATGGTAAAGGATGACAACCATCGTACCAGAGGTGTTTATTTCAATAATGTGGAGATTCCCATTGATACTTCAAGCGAGGGCTTTCATCTGGTTACCAGGATCCAGGATGAGGCCCACAGATTTGCCATCGAATACCATCGTTCCCTAAGAAGCAAGGAACAGGTGCGCTCTGTGCTGGATGACATTCCGGGAATCGGGGAAACCAGACGGAAGGCTCTTATGCGTAGATTCCGTTCTATAGAGAATATCAGGGATGCATCGGTGGAAGAATTAAGTCAGACAGAGTCTATGAATGTACAAAGTGCAGAGGCGGTGTACGCTTTTTTTCACAAAAGTGCCGGCAATGAACAATAACATTTTTCGCGCTTAATACTGTGCAGAATACAAGATTCAACATTGAAGTTATGCGATAAATTGTGTATAATAAAAAAGAATATGGGTAACCTTATTCGCCTCTGACATCATAGAAAGAAAAGGAGATAAAAGCATGAAGGGTGTACAGCTTACTAAGCTGGCGCAGGAATTGAATCTGACAAACCTGACGCCTGATATTGACTTTACGGAAATTTATGTGAAAACAGCAGAAATAAATCGTCCGGCATTGCAGCTTACAGGATATCTGGAGCATTTTGCAAACGAGCGTGTTCAGATCATCGGATATGTAGAATATACCTATCTGATGCAGTTAAGTGATGAGGAGCGGACATTCAAGTATGAGCGCTTTATCTCCAGCAAGATCCCATGTGTCATCTTCAGTACCATGACGAGACCGTCACAGGATATGATCGATCTTGCTTATAAATATAATGTTCCTACATTTGTGACAGAGAGAACCACTTCCAGTCTGATGGCGGAGATCATCCGTTGGCTGGGTGTCCAGCTGGCACCTTGTATTTCCATTCATGGTGTGCTTGTGGATGTTTACGGTGAAGGTGTTCTCATCACAGGTGAGAGCGGCATTGGAAAAAGCGAGGCTGCTCTTGAGCTGATCAAGCGTGGTCACCGTCTGGTAAGTGATGATGTTGTAGAGCTGCGTAAAGTGAGCGATGTTACACTGGTTGGTTCCGCACCGGATATCACCCGTCATTTTATTGAGCTTCGTGGTATCGGTATCATTGATGTTAAGACATTGTTTGGTGTTGAGAGTGTTAAGGATACCCAGTCTGTAGATCTTGTGATCAAGCTTGAAGAGTGGGATCGCGACAAGGAATATGACCGTCTGGGACTTCATGAGGAGTACACAGAATATCTTGGCAATAAGATCGTCTGCCATTCCCTTCCGATTCGTCCTGGCCGTAATCTGGCTGTTATCGTTGAATCCGCAGCGGTTAACCACAGACAGAAGAAGATGGGCTACAATGCGGCTGAGGAGCTGTACAAGCGTGTCCAGGCGAATATCGCAAGAAAGAGAGAAGAATAACCAGTCCCATAAAATAGACTGGAATTGAAACATAAAGATCAGAAAGGATGGAAATTTACAATGGGTATGTATTGTTTTGGTATTGACGTAGGAGGAACTTCCGTAAAATGTGGTCTGTTCCTTACCAATGGAACTCTGGTGGAGCAGTGGGAGATCCCTACCAGACTGGAGAATAATGGTTCTTCAATTCTTCCGGATGTTGCAGATGCGATCAAGACGAAGCTGGATGAGAGAGGTATCACAAAGGATAATGTAGATGGTGTTGGAATCGGTATTCCAGGACCGGTTAATGAGAATGGTGAAGTTCCTATGGCTGTTAACCTTCATTGGGGCTTTAAGGCCGTTGCAAGCGAATTAAGCGCACTTACCGGCCTTCCTGCAAAAGCTGCCAACGATGCAAATATCGCAGCTCTTGGCGAGGCATGGAAGGGCGCTGCAGAGGGCTCTAAGAACGTGATCATGGTTACTCTTGGTACTGGTGTTGGTGGTGGAATCATCATTGACAGCAAGATCATTGCAGGCCATCACGGTGCTGGCGGTGAGATCGGACATGCATGTGTGAACCACAATGAAGTACGTCCGTGTAACTGTGGCAACCACGGCTGTCTGGAGCAGTATGCTTCTGCAACCGGTATCGTCCGTGTGGCAAATGACATTATGGAGGAGAGCCAGGAGGACAGCAAAATGCGTCATGTAGAGAAGCTTTCCGCGAAGAATGTCCTTGACTTCTACAAAGAGGGAGATGCCCTTGCGATTCAGACAATGGAGAAGGTTGGCGATATTCTTGGAAGCGCACTTGCAATGTTTGCATGTGTTACAGATCCGGAAGCAATCGTTATCGGCGGCGGTGTATCCAAGGCTGGTAAGGCGCTTACAGACTGCATCCAGAAGTATTACCAGAAATACGCATTCCCGTCCTGCAAGAGCACCCCGATCATTCTTGCAAGCCTTGGAAATGACGCTGGTATCTATGGCGCAGCACGTATGGTGATTAAAGACTGATTCTACATAAAAAACTACATAAAAAAACTGCAGCCCGTAAAATCGGAGCTGCAGTTTTTTTGTAACTGAACCGTTACTTTATTTTTAGAAAATCTGGCAACTATCTAACTGCTTAATAATAAGTGATATCATCATTGGAAACATCACCATCACCATTATCAGGTTCCTGGACATCTCCACCGCCATCGCCGCCGTCACCACCATCGCCTCCGTTATCCGGATTGTCTGGGTTATCTGGATTATCAGGATCTGGAGTAGGAGTCAGGCTGTCTTCTTCATAGATTTCCATTTCCTCGTCGCTTTGATCATCCTCTTCATCATATTCGTAGAAGTGCTGGTCGCAATATTCTGTAGGAATGGTAGCTTCATCGAAGTATTCTTCAATAACCGGGCAGCCGGCTCTTGGAAGAAGACCGGTCTCAGAGCAGATACTGATCTGTTCGATACCTGCTGGCTGTTCGAATTCTTTATATTCCATACCCTGGTGGATACGGCTCATAACCTTACGCCATAAGGTCTTATGGAAGTTACGGGCATCCCCTTCCGGGATTTTCTGGTTGCCATCGTAGCCGGACCATACTGCACATGTGTAATATGGAGTGTAGCCTACGAACCAGAGGTCATTGTACTCATCTGTAGTACCTGTTTTACCTGCAACTGCCATATTATCAAGCTGGCAGGCTGTACCAGTACCGTTCTGGACAACATCCTCCATAGCGCTTGTGAGAAGATATGCGGTAGTGTCTTTGATAACAGAACGTCCTGCTGAGTTATTCTCAATCAGTACGTTTCCATTGTGATCCAGAATCTTGGTGTAATAAACTGGCTTGATATAATTACCGCCATTTGCAATAGCTGCATATGCAGCACAAAGCTCTACGTTCTTAATACCGTAAGTCAGACCACCGAGAGCTGTAGGCAGGTTAGCGTCTGTATAAACGTTACCGTAGGCATCTGTATCAGCCTCAGTACCATGCGCCAGTGTGGTAAATCCAAAGTTATCCAGGTATTTCAGACCAAGCTCAGGAGTGACATCCTCGAAACACTGGACAGCAACGGTATTGACAGAATTACGGATGGCAGTACGGATGGTAGTAGTACCATTGAAGCTGCCGCCTGCATTATTGACTGGTGCACCGTTTTCGTAGGTGATTGGCTCGTCCTCATAAGTGGTAGCCAGTGTCATGCCTTTCTCATTCAGTGCAGGAGCATAAGTGGATACGATCTTAAAGGTAGAACCTGGCTGACGGGTACTGTCCGTAGCACGGTTCAGGGTAAGGCTGGCGGTCTTGGTTCCACGTCCGCCGATGATTGCTTTCACATAGCCGGTGTGCTGGTCGATAATGGTCATTGCTGACTGAGGCTGTGGGGCAAAGCTTACGCGCTCTGCAACAACCGTACTTCCATCAGCAAGAATATTGGCTTTATAACGGTCTACATAGGTCTGTCCCTCGTCCTGGGAGTCAAAGAGCAGATCAAAGGATGGATCCTCGTTCTGGAAATAAAGCTTCATCATTTCTTTGCTGTAGTTTACTTCCTGACCATCAGGCTGCTTTACGGTAAGGGCATAATCAAGGGCGTACTGTACATAATCCGGATAATTGGAAGGATCAGAATATTCCTCGTCTACAATATTCTGGATATCAGGATCCTGTGTAGTCATGATCTTCAGACCGCCGCTGTACAGAAGGTTCTGTGCCTGTGTCTTGGTGTATCCTTTGATATTCATCAGGTCATTGATAACCTGCTGGGTAAGTTCATCCTCAAAGTAGGTATATGTCTTACTGGAAGACTGTGTATTGTAAGCCTGTGCTTCCTGGATACGGGTGTAAACATCATCGTTAAGGGCTTCGTCATACTGCTCCTGTGTGATATATCCCTGATCCAGCATATGATCCAGTACTTCCTTACGTCTCTTGGCGTTTTCCTTAGGATTCTCAATGGGATTGTACTGGGTAGGAGCCTGCGTGATACCTGCGAGGGTAGCACACTCGGAAAGGTTCAGATCCCATACATCTTTATTAAAATACTGACGGGCAGCAGCCTGTACGCCGTATGCACCGGCACCAAGGTTAATGGTATTCAGGTAATTCTCAAGGATAACGCTCTTGTCATTGATCTTCTTCTCGATCTCAATGGCAAGGTACTGTTCCTGAAGCTTACGCGTGAATCGCTCGATCTGTGTGGATTCATTGGTCCAGTTAGTGAAAACGTTATTTTTCAGAAGCTGCTGGGTGATGGTACTTGCACCCTCGGAAAAGCTTCCGGTAGTAAGTGCTTTCACACCGGCACGGAGAATACCTCTCACATCGATTCCGTTATGTTCATAAAAACGCTCATCCTCGATTGCCACTACTGCATGCTGCAGGTCCTCTGGTATCTGGTCAATAGAGACTGGGAGACGGTTGGCATTAGGTGCTGCCAGCTTCCGGCTCTGGTTTCCATTACAGTCATAGAGGAAAGTAGCGTAACCAAGGGGCATAATATCTACTTCATTTACATCTGGCGTATTGGCAAGTATCCCTCTGATGGAACCGATTCCAAGGAAGGATACGCCCACGCACAGGGCAATCAGACCGATGAAAAGGACTCTGATAAGTGAAACATGTGCTCTTTTTCCCATCATGGACGAGCGGGAAATAAGAGAATTCCGCTTTTTAGAGGCCGATTTTTTTCCGTAGTTCATGATAAACCTCCTTTATAATCCGTTCTATTATATCAAATCTCCATTCGTAAATAAACCCTAAAATCGAATATTTCTGTGAACAATTAGGGCAAAATGGCGCATTCTTATGGCATTTTTTCCAAAATGATGCTTTTCTATGCCATATTATAGCAGATCAGGGAAAAACAGCTGGAAAATGGATTTTCCAGGGCTGGAAACAATCTGCGATTCATGTTACACTATAGCAAAGAAATCAGAACGGGTTATTGCCCGGATAACAGATAGAGAAATCAATTTTGGAGGTTCCCGGTATGCTGGAGAATTATAAAACAATCTACACAGGCGGTGAGGGGGAGATCACGGAGAAGAAATCCCGTTTCATTGCCACCGTACGTCTGGTGGAGAAAGAAGAGGATGCGCTTGCGTTCATAGAGGAAATGAAGAAGAAATACTGGGATGCCAGACATAACTGCTATGCTTATTCTGTTGGAGAGCACAGGGAATTTACAAGATGCAGTGATGACGGAGAGCCTTCTGGAACTGCCGGACGTCCTATGCTGGACGTGATCCTGGGGGAAGATATTTACAATGTGGCAGTAGTGGTGACAAGATATTTCGGCGGTGTGCTCCTAGGCACAGGTGGCCTGGTAAGAGCTTATTCGGGTGCAGTACAGGCGGGCCTTATGGAGAGCACTGTGATCGAGAAGCATCATGGGATTTCCCTGGCGCTGACTGCTGATTATACGGCAATCGGTAAGCTTCAGTATATTGCGGCAGAGAACCAGCTGCCAGTTCTGGATACGGAATACACGGACAAAGTGATCATGCATCTTCTCGTACCAAATGACCAGGTGGGAAGAGTACAGAAGGTGATCACAGAAGCCACCAGCGGACGTGTAAAAATGGAAAAAGAGAAAGAATTATATTTCGCAGATGTGGAAGGCGAGAATAAGGTGTTTGACCACTAGATAGAAATTAAAAACTCAGGAATGCTTCAAGTAAGAATGAAACATCCCTGAGTTTGCCTGTCAATCAATCAGCATTTCTCAGGTTCCGGATAATCTACACCGAAGGTGTCAACGGTCATGGATTTGATCTTCTGCTCGTCAAGTGGTCTGTCACTGTAGTCTGTGTCTGTCTCAGCAATCTTGTTTACCACATCCATTCCTTCGATCACTTTACCGAAAGCTGCATATGCGCCGTCAAGATGCGGTGCATTTTTGTGCATGATGAAGAACTGGCTTCCTGCTGAATCCGGGTGCATAGCTCTCGCCATGGAAAGAACGCCCTCGGTATGTCTAAGGTCATTCTTCACACCGTTCTGTGCGAATTCACCCTTAATGCTGTATCCCGGGCCGCCCATTCCGGTTCCATCCGGGCATCCGCCCTGAATCATGAAGCCATAGATCACGCGGTGGAAAATAAGGCCGTCATAGAATCCCTTTTTTACAAGGCTGATAAAGTTATTTACAGTATTTGGTGCGATTTCCGGATATAATTCTGCCTTCATCACATCTCCATTATCCATTGTAATGGTAACAACTGGATTTGCCATAGTTTGATCTCCTTTTTCAAAAAGTATTGTATTTCGCTATTCGTTCTATTATAATATGCAAAGAGCAATTCTGCAAGGAAAAAAGGGAAATGTATAAAGGAGTTGCAAGCTATGATAAAAGAAACATTCAGTCCCGAAGAGACCTTCGCTTTTGGCAAATGGATCGGGGAAAATGCCCTTGCCGGGCAGGTATATACGCTGGTAGGAGACCTTGGAGTAGGGAAGACCGTTTTTACCCAGGGTGTGGCCGCAGGCCTTGGAATCACGGAGCCGGTAAACAGCCCTACTTTTACCATCATTCAGGAATATGAGACTGGCCGCATGCCATTTTACCATTTCGATGTGTACCGGATCGGGGACATTGAGGAGATGGAAGAAATCGGTTATGATGATTATTTCTATGGAAATGGAATCTGCCTGATCGAATGGGCGAATTTGATCGAGGAGATCCTGCCTGAGCATATAATCCAGATCACCATCGAGAAGGATCTGGAGAAAGGGTTTGATTATCGTAAAATTACGGTAACCGGACTTGAGGAGTAAGTGTAACGAAATAATAAGTGTAACGGCATAATAAGTATAACGGTATAATAGCTATAACAGTATAATACAAACTGTAATGTTACTGCCGGAGGTATTTTGAAGAGAAAAAATGTAAGAATCCCCATGAAAGAGAATATATAGGAATCTCCTTAAAGTGGGGAGAATAAGGAGAAATAATGAAGATTTTAGGACTTGACAGCTCAGGAATCGTCGCTTCTGTGGCAATTGTGGAGGATGAGAACCTGATCGCGGAATATACAGTAAATTACAAGAAGACCCATTCCCAGACGTTACTTCCCATGCTGGACGAGCTGGTGAAAATGACAGAGCTGGATCTGCATACTATAGATGCCATTGCAGTAGCGGCTGGACCTGGTTCTTTCACAGGACTCCGTATCGGCTCTGCTACAGCTAAGGGACTAGGCCTGGCACTTGGCAAGCCTCTGGTAGAGATTCCTACTGTAGATGCACTGGCTTATAATTTATATGACGCGAAGGCATTGGTCTGCCCGATCATGGATGCAAGAAGAAGCCAGGTTTATACCGGAATTTACCGCTTTGAGGATCATAAGCTTGTAACTGTGGAGGCGCAGATGGCAGTTCCAATGGCGGAAATGATCGAGAAACTGAATGCCAGAGGGGAAGAGGTAATCTTCCTTGGGGATGGTGTTCCTGTTTTTGCCCAGATGATCCAGGAGAAGCTGCAGGTGCCTTATTCCTTTGCCCCGGCCCATGTGAATAAACAAAGAGCAGCGGCAGTAGCAGCTCTTGGAGAGCTGTATGTAAAAGAGGGAAAAGTGGTAACGGCCATGGAGCATGTACCGGAATATCTGAGGGTTTCCCAGGCAGAGCGGGAACGTGCCCAGAAGCTGGCAGAAGAGAAAAAGGCAGAAGAGTAAAGCTTGCAATAGAGCAGATGGAAAATGCAATAAGATAAAGCCGACAATAGAACAGCCGAAAAAGCAGAAGAGTAAAGCTGACGATATAACAGACTGAAAAAACGGATAGGAGCAGTGCAGATATGATTCTTCGTGAAATGTTAGTAGATGACCTGGATCAGGTTATGAAAATTGAGAATGAATTATTTTCCACGCCATGGACGAAAGAGGGATTTTTCACTTACCTGACCCGTAAGGATGCTATGTTCCTTGTGGTGGAAGAAAAGGATGAAATCCTGGCATACTGTGGGCTGATCATGGTTCTGGACGAAGGAGATATTACCAATGTGGCAGTCCGTCCTGACAGACAGAGAGAGGGAATCGGGCGTTTTCTTCTGGATAGTCTGATTCGTTTTGCAGGGGTGCAGGGGGTGACAACCATACACCTTGAGGTTCGTGTTGGAAATGAGACAGCGATCCGTCTTTACGAAAGAGAGGGCTTTACAAAAGACGGGATCCGCAAAAACTATTATACGGATCCCGTGGAAGATGCATTGCTTATGACCAGGCATCCTGTTCCGGAAGCTTAGTACTCGCCTGTTTGAAAAAGGTTTTCTGCCATCTGCACGCTTCACTTTGCAGCATATTTTGTCAAAGAGCTGATATGTGACTTAGCCGCTAAGAGCAGGCTTGTCAGTAGCAGAATAAATAAAGCTCCCAGGCTGAGAAATAATCCAGGTAACTTACCGGGCGCATGGAATTCGATTCGGATTTCATGTGCCCCTTTTTGTAATGGAAAACCGACAAAAGCCTTGTTTACCTGTACGGGCTCAACCTCTTTTCCATCCACATACGCCGTGTAGCCTCTGGAAAACGTGTAGGAGGTTACGAAATAACCATCCTGTGACATCTCAATACTGCCATTTACGATTTCATTTCCAGAAGTGGTGTTTTCCTGAAAATCCACCAGTCCAGGATGGGAAAGGGCAGATAAAGGAATCGTATAGGCAGAAACATTTTTTATTCGATAGCTTCCCCTGGAAAATGTGATCTCCAGGGAATCCATATCTTCATTTCCGGATATCATATAGCAGAAACGATTGTTATTATTGGGATAAGGTGCCTCAGAGCCGGAAAGCCTGTTGCGGATCCCGTTTATGGTAATAGATATATCTTTCGCACCACTGTATTCCACATCAAAAGTGATCAGCAGAATCGTAGAAGCTGGCAGCTGCTGGGAAAGCTTCCGGCGTACCGTAATGTCCTTTCGCGCAGCCTTGTGGGTAAAGAAATCATCCGGGAGAGAATAAGATTTCATTTGGGAAACATAAGGCTCTGCTGATGTAATCCTGTTTCTGGCATCTGTGTCAATTACTGGATCTGAGTCTGCTGAAACTGCGCTGACAGCCTCCGGACTTCCTGAATCCGGGGTAATGGTCCGGTTAACAAGTGTATCCAGTGTCTGTGGATAGGAAAGCTTGTCGAACTCAGTTTCTGCCATAAGTGCAGTACTTCCATAAGCAATTGGCAGTACATTTTTGTTCTCTGCAAGCACATGACCTTCTTTTTCCTGTAGAATGGTGTATCCAGCCGGAACCTTATCTGATTTGGTCTGAATATAACGGACACCCATCAGATATTCCTGGAATGGATTCACATCTGCGGTCATGGCGACACGGTTACGGATGCTGATCGGCATTTGCAGGATATCGTACAGCAGCGTGTTGTAAGTACTGTTGGAAATAGAGGAATACAAGGTACTTTTGTTCTGGTCACCGGTGATCACATAATTGGTGTTATTGGATGGATGTTCGATCACGTCGAAACGGGCCTGGGAATTCTCACAGTAATTCACCAGATCTTCACTGGAAAAATAATCCCTGGATTCATCGGCCACAGTGGCATAATGTTCCTCCTGCCCCTTTGCAAGATAAAGCATACAGGGAATCACAAGAAGCAGGATCAGGCTGCATATATTGGAAAACCAGGAATTTACAGGCACCAGGATCTGTTTCTTTTCTAAAATAGTGCTGGCAGTAACAAGCACTAGCAGGAGAATCATATCGGAAATGACAAGTGTGCGGACCTGCTGATTCCGAAGAAGAAAAACAAGCTGTATCAAGACCGGGATGGCACTAAGCAGTGCAAGCGGCAGACTGTGCCGTATTTTCCTGAGACGTAGCCCTTCTAGAGCCTGTGCGGTAAGGTAAAGGATAAGAGGCAAAAACGGAATCAGGCATTTGGGCCGTACATATAATGTGGCATTTAAGATCCAGTAAAAAACATCGAAGAACAACAAAACAAAAATAGCAATTGCCAGCTTCCGGGTCTTTTTTTCCCGGATGCAAAGGAAAAGGGCGTACAGACAGAAAAGGGTAAGACCACATCCATAAGGACTGTAGAGGAGACTGTCCAGTGTAGGATTTACCCCGAGAACCTTAAAAAGTGATTCACTTGCCCCGGTATCCTTTTTATTTCCCAGAATGGCAAGGCCTGTAGGAAGCAGGAGGAAAAGATTCATGGATACGGCAAAGGACACATCCAGAATATAATTCCACCAGATTTTGAGCCTAAACTTCTTCTGGCTGGAGATAGGCACGTTTTTCAGGTAATCCGGCAGCAGGTGGCAGATATAAAGGATACAAGCCACGAAGCAGGATGGGAAAAAGTAAAAGCTGTGCAGGATACAGAAAAACAGTGAAAAGATAAGTCCTATATGGGGACGGAATTTATAGTCTGTCTGTTCCCTGTAAGCCAGAATCTGGTCCAGGGAAAGAAATGCCAGGATGAGAAAAGGCAGGTAATTCACAAACATGATCTGCCTGTGCGCCTGAAAGAAACAGTTTGCGCACAAATAGAAAAATCCGCATACAAAGCCGGTAAAATCCGAAAACCCCTTTCTGTGAAGCCAATAATAAAGAAGTCCACCGCCCAGCAGGATTTCCAGTATGGCATATCCCTGGATGAAATAGGCCATAGGAACAGTTGGAAAAAGGTAGGAAATAAGCACATCCGGGCGCATAAAGCCGTAATAGGACAAGGAGAAAAAGTTAGTTCCCCCTCCAAGCCCGGTGAAATCCGGAAAAAGCTTTCCGGTTGCATAAAAATTTTTTCTCATATAATCTGCGAAGGTTACATGCTGGGAATACCAGTCGGTTTCGGAACCGAACCAGGAGCCGGAAGGAATCAGCTGCCAGATCAAAATACCTCCTGCAGCCAGAAGAAGCAGTAAAGTGAATAGATTCCACCAGGTGAATTTTTGATATTTGTTATAGAAAATCATATAGAGCCCTTTCTTGATCAAAATGATGTAGTGTAGTAATGCAGTTCCCTGCTTGGAAGAGTCAGTTATCTGTAATCAGGTTATCAAAACATATTACAGGCAGTTTGTCAAGTGTGAAGAAAATTGCAAATATAATAATATTCTGAAATGATTATTGTTTTGTAATTTAAAACTTTTTTCGGATTCAAAATAACCGCCACTTGTTTTAGTAATCTGCTTGTGTTAAACTTTTGAAAGTATACGAAAAAGAATGTTAAACGAAAAGAGGATATTTTAATATATGTTAGATGTTTGTCTGGTAGGAACCGGAGGTATGATGCCACTTCCAAGAAGATGGCTGACAGCCCTGATGACCCGTTATAATGGCAGCAGCCTTCTGATCGACTGCGGTGAGGGAACACAGGTGGCGATTAAAGAAAAAGGATGGAGCTTCAAGCCTATTGACGTGATCTGTTTTACCCATTATCATGGAGACCACATTAGCGGACTTCCGGGCCTTCTTCTTACAATGGGAAACGCGGAGCGGACAGAGCCGCTGACACTTATTGGCCCCAAAGGACTGGAGCGGGTGGTAAATGCACTTCGTGTGATCGCGCCGGAGCTTCCATTTGAATTAAAATTTATTGAGATCAACGGCCCTGAACAGGTATTTGAGATAAATGGCTACAGGATCACAGCCTTTAAGGTAAATCATAATGTACTTTGTTACGGATATTCCCTGGAGATTCTACGCCAGGGGAAATTTTCCCCGGAGCGCGCCCGTGAGAAGGGAATTCCGCTGCAGTACTGGAATCCCCTTCAGAAGGGTCAGACCATTGAGACAGATGGCGTGACTTATACACCGGATATGGTTCTGGGTCCTGCAAGAAAAGGATTGAAAGTTACCTATACTACAGATACACGTCCTACAGAATCCATTCTGAAACATGCTCCGGGATCGGATCTGTTTATCTGTGAAGGAATGTACGGCGAGGACGATAAGCAGGAGAAAGCCAGAGGCTATAAGCATATGACTTTCCGTGAGGCTGCCACTCTTGCAAAAGAGGCTAAGGTGGGAGAGATGTGGCTGACGCACTACAGTCCGTCCCTGATCCGCCCTGATGAATATATGGATATGGTACGGGAGATTTTCCCTAATGCTTATCCTGGCAAAGATGGAAAAACAATGGAAATGAATTTCGAAGAGGATTAAAAAATGAAAGATACATTAATTCTTGCAATAGAGAGCTCTTGTGATGAAACTGCCGCTTCTGTGGTGAAAAATGGCAGGACGATATTATCAAATGTGATTTCTTCCCAGATTGCACTTCATACTTTATATGGAGGGGTCGTGCCGGAAATCGCATCCCGTAAACATATTGAGAAGATCAACCAGGTTATTGAAGAGGCACTTTCTGAAGCTGATGTGACTCTGGATGATCTGGATGCGATCGGTGTCACCTATGGTCCTGGACTGGTAGGTGCGCTTCTGGTGGGAGTAGCAGAGGCTAAGGCAATTGCATACGCGAAGAAGCTTCCACTTGTGGGGGTACATCATATTGAGGGACATGTCTCCGCTAATTATATCGAACATCCGGATCTGGAACCTCCATTTCTCTGTCTGATCGTGTCAGGCGGACATACACACCTTGTCATTGTAAAGGATTATGGAGAATTTGAAATCCTTGGACGAACCAGAGACGATGCAGCAGGAGAGGCTTTTGATAAAGTTGCCCGTGCCATCGGGCTTGGCTATCCGGGAGGCCCGAAGGTGGATAAGCTTGCCCGTGAGGGAAATCCGGATGCTATTGTTTTCCCGAAAGGAAAATTAGGCGATTGTCCCTATGACTTTAGTTTTAGCGGCGTGAAATCTGCAGTTTTGAATTACATTAATAATGCTCAGATGAAAGGCGAGGAAATTAACCGTGCCGATCTGGCCGCCTCGTTCCAGAAGTCCGTGGTAGACGTACTTGTTGAACACACCATGCTTGCTGCAAAGGATTACCATATGGATAAGATCGCAATCGCAGGAGGCGTTGCGTCCAATGGGGCTTTAAGGGAAGCGATGATGAAGGCATGTGAAAAGAGGGGCTATAAATTTTATCGTCCATCCCCTATTTTCTGCACAGATAATGCGGCAATGATCGGAGTTGCTGCTTATTATGAATATATAAAAGGCACACGCCACGGCTGGGACCTGAATGCAGTCCCGAACCTGAAGCTGGGGGAAAGATAATGGAACAGAGCAGGTGTACGGCAATCGTTCTGGCAGCAGGACAGGGGAAAAGGATGCACAGCAAGGTACAAAAACAGTTTCTGGAGATAGGGGGGAAGCCGGTTTTGTACTATTCTCTGCATTGTTTCCAGGAAAGTCCGCTGATTCAGGATATTATTCTGGTAACAGGAGAAGATATGATTTCCTATTGCCAAAGGGAAATTGCGGAGAAATACGGATTTACCAAGATAAGGAAAGTGACAGCCGGGGGAAAAGAACGCTATGATTCTGTGTATGCAGGATTGTTATGCTGTGAAAATACCGATTATGTATATATTCATGACGGTGCACGGCCTTTTATCGACGAAGAGATGATTCAAAGGGGATATGAGGCAGTACGGCGTACGGGTGCCTGTGTAATGGGAATGCCATCCAAGGATACCGTCAAACTTGCGGATTCATCCGGCTATATTAAAGAGACGCCAAATCGGAAAATTGTATGGAATATTCAGACTCCTCAGATATTTTCCTATGATCTGATACGTGAAGCTTATGAAAGTATCCGTAAAAAAGATATGAGCAACGTGACAGATGACGCTATGGTAGTGGAACAGGAGACTGGTACTAAGATCCTTCTGGTGGAGGGTTCTTATCGGAATATTAAGATTACCACGCCAGAAGATCTGGCTGTAGCAGAGGCATTTTTGCATTATTGAGCGAATTTTTGAAAAAAATAAAAAATCTTGTTGACACAAAAAGGTTTTGATGATAGAATACGTTTTGCACTGACAGAGACAACCTCTTGAGTGAAGGACAACTCCTGATGTGCAGAACTGCTTTATCAGATAATTATATATGGAGAGATATCGAAGTGGTCATAACGAGGCGGTCTTGAAAACCGTTTGTCCGCAAGGGCGCGTGGGTTCGAATCCCACTCTCTCCGCTTGTTAAACACTTTAAAATAAATTAAAAAAGTGCTTGACAAATAAAGAAACATCAGTTATACTAAACGAGCTGTCGCAAGAGAGTGAATAATTAAATAAAGAACTTACTTAATAAGTAGGGCAATTTGGAGAAGTACCCAAGCTGGCCGAAGGGGCTCCCCTGGAAAGGGAGTAGGTCGTTAATAGCGGCGCGAGGGTTCAAATCCCTCCTTCTCCGCTTCAAAGTTCTTTGAAAAGAATTTTGAAAAAGTTGTTGACAAACACTTGAACATATGATAATATAAACAAGCTGTTTTGAAAACAACAGCGAACAACCTTGATAACTAAACAGTGAAACACATACGATTCTCGAAAATTTCTTTATACAATTCATTTTCGAATGAAACTTTTAAAACAGTAATGACGAGAGATAACTAAGCTAGTTGGTTGTCTTGAGTGCATCAAACTACATTTTATCAGAGAGTTTGATCCTGGCTCAGGATGAACGCTGGCGGCGTGCTT
>NZ_JBQKCL010000022.1:0-32588 GCF_052122375.1 Blautia sp. HCP3S3_H10_2 | reverse complement strand
TGGGCTTCCTCCGATCATCAAGCGCCAGAGATACTATCAATCTTTGGACCTGGCTGCATAGTCAGTGATATCTTTGAGATAAATGTGTCAACCAATATTGACAATATCAAACAAACAGTGACTTATTACAAAGCCCAAGCCTTTTCGACTCCTGTGCTGCCGCTACCATTTCAAAAGTTTTTCCTGCACCGACTGCGTGTGCAAGAAGCGTATTTCCTCCGTAAAGGATATGAGCAACCGCATTTTTCTGATGTTCCCTGAGTTCAATTTCAGGGTTCATACCATTGAATATGATATGACTTCCATCATACTCACGAGGTCTGACGCTATTGAATTTCTCATTATAGGATTTGCAAAGCCTTTCCCTTCGTTCAGGGTCAGACCATATCCAGTCCTGAAATTCCTGCTTAATCATTTCCTGCTTCGACTGAGCAATCGCTGTTTCCTTTTTATTCAGGACAGCTTTTTTCTTTCCCTCATCATCTTCGATATAATCAAAGATACGCACATCTTTTAAGTTCAGTGTTTCCTCGATAATCTTATAGGCATTGATGCGGGAAGTTCCGTAAGTGTTATATGCCCTTACATTTCCTTTGTCGTAAGATTTGCCCTCAATATTCCACTCACTCGTAAATGGGGAGAAGTGAACTTTGATATTCCACTGTGCATAGCGTGGTGTTTCAAGCAAATGAAAGATAAACTCCTGCACATCGTCCGGTGGCAACCAAGTTGCACCAAGTCGCACGGAAATTTCACTTGCAGTCAGGTCTTTCGGCTGCACCTTTTGAAGTGCTTCTACATTGACCTTATAATCTTTCGGATAGAGTTCTGCCGATTTCTTTGCAATCCTCAGCTTTTCCCTGACATTACCCGAAAGGTATTCATCAGCCATCAGATACTTCGGTTCGTAAGAATTTCCATACTCATAAAGCGGGTTTAAGAAGATAACACCCTTTAAGTCCTCAAAGATTTCATTCTCCGATTTACCGGAAATCCCCATCATATAGTCCATATCAATCGTGGCTTTTTCTCCAAGAGATACCGCCAACGCTTCACTTGCCGTATCAACAGAAGTAACCGGAGTATGCGGCTTAATTGTCCTCTTAGAAAACATATCAGCCTTACGCTCCAGTTCTCCGTCCTCTCCGATTATCTCCAATGCGGAAAGCAAAGAGAATGAACTATCCTGCGAGAAAGCAGAAGTATTTGCACGGCTGTTAATGAGTCCGTACTTACCTGAAAAGGTATCATAAAGTCTGTTTAATCGCTTCTGCTCCGCTTTGATTTCGCTGTCAGGGTAATCTTCTGTCTGCAATTCAATCAGCGTTCTGACGGAATTTCTAATAGCAATCATACCCTTAATTCGGTTCTCTGCGGTTGCCGACACTTCCACCGGAGTCATACGGGAATTTTCACGATAGTAGATTTTATCGTCTACCAACGTATAGGAAAAGTTTCTCACTGTCGGGTCTGCCGGAATAGAATTATCTTCCTCCTCCAGTTCTTCCTCAGTTTCATATTCCGTGATTTCTCCGTGAATGTTTGCTACTGCTTCATCAAGCTGTGCTGCAAGGTCTGCATTTTCATACGGCACACAAGTTGCTTCCATACCGAAACGCCCCGATACCATTTTCATTTCTCCAAGTATCATTTCGGGGTGCTGCACAAAATAAGAGTTCATCTTAATTCCGTTCTCATCGGTATCAAGATGAACCCAATCCGGCTCAATATCTATCAGTCTGTCACGCTTTTGTAGGATAAGAATATCCGAAACGACTTCCGTTCCTGCATTACCCTTAAAGGTATTATTCGGCAATCGGATTGCTCCAAGAAGCTCTGCTCTCTGTGCAATATACTTTCGTACTGCTAAAGTTTCCTTATCCATTGTGCCTTTGCTCGTTACAAGAGCCATCACACCGCCGGGTCTTAACTTATCAAGGGACTTTGCAAAAAAGTAATCGTGTATCAGGAACTTATGCTTGTCGTATCTTTTATCCGATACCTTAAAATCTCCAAAAGGCACATTACCAACCACTCCATCAAAGAAGCTGTCCGGCAGATTTGTTTCTTCAAATCCTTGTGCCGCAATGGTTGTTTTCTGATAAAGCTGCTGTGCAATCCCTGCGGAAATCGTATCAAGTTCCACACCGTAAATCTTACTGTCCTGCATTGTGTCCGGCAGCATACCGATGAAATTACCGATACCGCAGGACGGCTCTAACAAGTTGCCTTCCTTAAAGCCCATCTGCTCCATTGCCTTATAAATGGCTGTGATAACTTCAGGCGGCGTGTAGAACGCAGTCAACGTGCTTTCTCTTGCCGAAGCATATTCCTCCGGTGTTAATACCGAAGATAGTTCCAGATATTCCGTTGCCCACGCTGAATTATTTTCATCAAAGGCTTCTGAGAGCCCACCCCAACCGACATACTTTGATAAGATAATCTGTTCTTCAGGAGTGGCAAATCTGTTTTCTTCCTGACATTTTTTAAGAAGCTGTATCGCCATAATATTTCTGCGGAAGCGTTCCTTTTTACCAACCGTTTCAACCTCATTTTCTCTGAGATTAAAGGTATGACAGTCTGCCATAGGCACATCAGGGTGCAGGTCAAATCCTTTGACCTTTTTCTTCTGCTCCCAAGCGGGAACTACCGGCTCAGGCTCTTTATCATTTCTTTCTTCGGCAGGTTCTTCCTTTACAATCAAATGCTCATTTATCGGATTCTCTCGCACTTTTCTGTCAAACTCTGTGCGTGAAAATTCCTTATTGAACAGTGGCATATCATAGTCATAGAGCATTACTCTCTCATCATCAACAGATAAGATTTCGTACTCAGAAGCACCGATATACACCTTATCGCCAAGATGATATTCATACTGCACATCTTGTAGCTGTTCTGCTTCTTCAGGTTCTTTTTCGGTTGGTTCGACCTCTTGCTCCAGTGGTGCATTAGAAAGTATCTCACGATTTCTTTTCGTTTCCTCGATTTTGGCTCTGCGTTCCTCTTGACTTTCAAGCCACTGAGGATAGTGTTCTTTTTCCTTTGGATTTAAGTATCTGTCCATTCGGATAAGTTCCCCGATACGCTTCTCCACCTGCGACCACGAAAGCGTGATATGCGGCTTCTCTTTACCGATACCTTTCGTAATCGTAATACCTTTTCCATCGTGGCTCTCATCGATGCTTGCTCCGATTATTACTGGATAAGAGCCGCCCCAACCGTATTCATTTTTCAAGAAGTCGGCATTTTCTTTTGCAGAAAGGCTTTTTTCAAACTGCTCATAAATACGCATTTTTCCCTCAGAAAATCCGCTTCCATTCGCAAGAATAGCGTCGATAATCTCCTGAGAAAAAGTAAAGGCAGAGGTTTTCTTTTCCTCTGCCCGACCGTCTAATATGAATGTCATCTGACCGTCCATTGACGGTAATGGTTTTATGCTGTCACTTAATTCTCCCAGTAATCGCATAGCTTCAAAGTGTCGGGCAATAACAGCCCAATCATAAAAGCTCTGTGCGGTTCTGCTGTCGTATTTGCCCTCCCACAAATGCAGAACATTTTCAAAGGTCTTGTACCCTACTGTCCTGCCGTCCTCTAAAGTAAGTTCGGTATAATCATTATTGAAAATACTCTTTATATACTCTGTGCGGTCTTTGTTATCAGGATTACGTTCATAATAATCTTTGATTTCTTCCAGACTTGCTGACAAATGTGGTGTCGTTCTGAGAATTTCATTGATTACTTCATCACGTCCAAAGAACGGAAGGCTTTTATCCTCGTGCGTTCTGTCGTAATACTCTAAGCGAATATCACTTCCGCTTTCACGATTTCCTGTGCCGAGCTGCGAAGGGAGTTCATCAGACGAACCCATTTCATCATATCCTCCGCTTTCATCTGTTCGGTCACTCCCTCTTTCTGTGCCATCTGGCTCAGGATTGTTTCCTCCATCTTGCTGGCTCTCTGTTCCACTTCCGCCAAGTGCTGTGTCAGTTCGCCCCTCGTCAGGAGATTGTAGTAAAGGACTCTGTGATGTTCCTTCAGAAACTCTCTCCTCATCTGAGCGTATCTGCCCAGCGTCACTTCCGGCTGCTGTGGAAGTTTCAGGTTCGGAAGGCTGTAATCGCCCACCATCGTGTAGGTCAGTTCGTTCATTGTCCAAACTCCTTTCGTCATTATTTTCAACCTTATTGTATTCATTTCTGTCCTGACCGACAATTATGCGATTTTGACGGTTGAGTGCAGTAATTGTTTTAGATATTTCCGTCAATCCCATTTCTGCAATATCACTGGTAGCAAATCCAAGTGCATTGAGTGTTTCCTGCGTATTGAAGTTAGTAACATCTCTGAAATCATCAAGTTCAAAATAACCGTCCGTATCAACGCCAAGCCTTGACATCATCATATATGCCACACTATTTGCCACGACATTTTTATAAATGAAAGCCACAATATCCTCTTCCACTTCCTCAAAGGAACTGCCCTCGGTTGCATAGTAAAGGTCTTGCAGATAATCAGGGATATTATCCTCTGCCGCATTTCTTGCTGCTCCCATAATTGCTTCGGCAAGACTGCTCTTATTCTCAATCTCTCCGAAAGTGCTTTCCAATGTTTCAATCACATCAGCTTCGTATTCCTGACGCATATCCCAAATCGGGACTGTTCTTGAATATCTGCTTTCGTGAGTATCTGAAATGTCAAAGTAATGTGTCAGTCTTTGCCGTGAACGGTTTTCATCAGCAAAAACAGCAATACCTCTTGCACCTCGGTTGACCCATCTGCCAAAAATTTTGTTCCACTGCTCTATCTCAAGAACCGCTGTTGCATCAGGTCGCTGTGCATATACAAGTAGCTGTTCGTCATAACGTAACTTATAATTTCGGCAAGCCGAAGCCAAGAATGCCTGCCAGTTCTGAGGATTTGACACAACCGTTTTGCAGGTGCGGTTGTAAAGCTCAGAAATAAGGTCATATTTTCGTGCCATTACTCTTGCACCTCCTTATCGCTGTTTTTCTCTGTTTCTGGTCTTGTTTTTTGACGGTTCGGATTGATTGACAGGTTCAACTTTACTTCCACTAAGCTCCATTTTTTCAGCAAACTCGCATATATGATAGCAGCAATTTCCGACATACAAATGGTAGTCATCAATATACTTGCACACTCTGTCTGCTGTGTGTCCATCACGAAAAGTAATCCTGATTTTCCCTCCATCGGGAATATAGAATTTCAAATTGTAATGACTGTCTATAAATCGAATTTGCTTTTCCTGCGGCTCTGCTCTATTCTCCTGTTGCTTCATTTTCCTTACCTCTCATTTTTGTTGCTTCATCAGAACCGCCGCCCAAATACGAAAAGAGTTTACCGGACTTTGTATTCTTCTGAAGCTCCATAATCACACCCATATCAGGAATCGTGATATTCGGGATTTTCAGGATTGCTTCCATATCAAGCTGCTGCAACTTTTTCTCCGTATCACAACCGGAGTCAAAGAGTTTATTCAGCACCTTGACCTTATTCTGAAAAGTTGCTTTGTCTTTCACGAAAATACCTCCTTAGCTAATGTTGATTACAATAGAAATACTGCCGCTCTGTTCTTCTTTCTGCGGATTACGTGAATACTCAGGAAAAAGGGACTGTACTCTCTGCCTTGCCCTGCGTATGGTTTCAAAACAAGGAAGTCCGTATGCTCGGTAATTAAATACAATATCCTCAAGCGGAAGATTTCCGGCAGGTATATATCCGTACCGATTGTAATAATGCAGAATGAGAAGCATATCATCATACCTCGACATCGGGCATTCCTTTAAGATTTCAAGCACTCGGCTCTCCACCGTTTTCTGTTGTTTCATAATGTTCCTCCAAAAATTAAAGGGACAGAGTTTTTTACGCTCTGCCCCGACTGGTTAATGTTCGCTTGTTACTTACTTCTTACGGTTTTTAACCTGAAGAAAGATAAAGCCGCCGACAATAACGGCGACTAATGCGATAGCGATAATTGTCTTTGCTTCCATTACTCGTTACCCTCCTTTTTCTTCTTTTTGTGTGCAACAACAGAAGTTACGGCGATACCAACAGCAGAAAGTCCGGCAAGGACATACCAAAGTTTCATATTGGTATCATCTCCTGTTTTCGGAGTATCCCTCAACTCATTGTGCATTTTTACAACGGCTGTTTCATCAAGTTTGATAGTAACATTCTGGTCGGCAGGTGTGATATATGCGGCAGAGGCATTGTTTGCCACTTCGGATACGGTATATTCGCCAATACGAAGTCCCTCAATCACAATTTCGCCGTTCTTATCTGTTTCAAATGTCATATCATAACCGTTTGCTCCGGTTACTCTGAACGCAAAACCTTTAACCTTACCGTCTGAAGATGTCTTGACGATTTTCAGTGTTCCACGCATAGCTTCATTGATAAATCCAACACCAGCCTTATTCTCAACGGAATAAGTTGTTTCGTCTTTCTCAATGAAAACAGAGTATTCTCCCTTATCAAGCAGAAAGCCCTCTGGTGCTTTTGTTTCACGGACAATATATTTTCCGTAAAGCAGCTCTTTCATCTCATAAATTCCGGTTTCGGTTTCTTCAAGATTTCCGATAAGTTCATCGCCATCATCAATCTTTCCGTTCTCATTGGTGTCCTTATATACCTCAAAGGTTGCACCCGTAAGTTTGTTATCTGGATATTCAGCGTCCATCTTCGTGAGTCTGATATTGCCGTGAACATACTCATTGACAATCTCAATTTCAACTACCTGCTCGGCTTTGCTGATATTGACCTCATACGCTTTTTCATCAAGAACAAATCCCTTTGGCTGCTCGATTTCTCTTACAATCCATTTGCCATAAGGAACTTTTGCAAAAGAAAAACTACCGTCTTTTGCAGAGGTAGTCGTCATAAGTGCAGTATCCTTTGTAAATTCTGTTTCTTCGGCTTTGAAGATACCGATAACAGCACCCTCAAGTGCTTCTCCATTCTCGTCAATCTTCTTACCTGATACAGAACCATAGATAAGTTCATTCTTGATTTCTTTTCCGTCATTCACTTTAATTTCAACCGTTGCGGTATCCTGACCTGCGTATTCAAATACAACCGGATACTTCGTATCAGAGAGAATATAATGCTCATCGGTTGCAATCTCTTTGACATAGTATTTGCCAAACGGAAGGTCTGACTTCATAACAGCAGTTCCATTTTCATTTACGCTGACAATCTCAATCAGTCCATCAGCCGGAATAACGGTACCGCTTGCAGATACAATATCTTCTGCGGCATAAAGACCAAAGCTGATGTTTTTGATTTCTCCGTTGTCGCCAATACCAAATGTCTTATCCTTTTCAATGGCTTTTGCAAGGCTTACCTGAACTTTCTGTCTTTCGTTATAGAATGATGTGGAAGTTTCGGTAACAGAGATATTCTGACCTGCATAAGTAAGCTCAACCGTATGTGTTTCGCCACTCACTACCATTCCATCAGGTGCGGTAATTTCCTTGACCTCGTATTTTCCGAGATAAAGTTCTTTGCTCTTAACAAATCCATCGGAGCTTGTTGTGATAGTATCTACCACTTCGCCCTTTGAATAGCGGAGTGTACCGTCCGGTGTGCTAATATCTTCCGCAGCACGGACTTCATAAACTGCACCCTCAAGTCCTGCCACTTCATAAGCAGGCTGATAAATAACATCACTGTCCTCAGAACCACTTACATTGACACCACTAAATACTTCTCCGGTCTTTTCAACCGTGATAGTACCTTTCTGTGCCATATTCGGCTTATTGACTTTCACAACAGTTACGCCGCCTTCCTCTGTGGAATTTTCTTCGGTAATATCAAAATATACTGGAGTATCATCAAGTACATATCCGTATGGAGCTTGTACCTCTACGATAGAATATCCCTTGCCGTAATCCAGTTTCTCAGGTGTGACAAGAGAACCATTTGCGTCGGTATAGAACACATCAATCGTGGTCGGTGTCGGATAAGTAAATGTCATTTTGACCTGATTGCCCTGCGGGTCGTAAATCTTAAATCCTGCTCCTGCATACGGAATACTCTTTCCGCTTTCTGCGTCCACCTTGACTACATTGACAAAGCTCTCAAAGTTACGGTTATTGATAAGATAACGGTAGGTCTGTGCGTTCTGTGAAATGAACACATCAAAATCGTCCATCATCTCTCTGCCTTCCCAACCGGAAGTCTGGTGTACGGTATAAATACCATACGGCATATCTTTTGTCTGACCGAAGCCATTTTCATCGCAAACAATGGTATCTCTCTCATCTTTATTTGCTGCATCATAGCTTCCGGCAGATTTCAGATAAATCTCAAAGGAAGCACCCTTTTCAGGTGTTTCAATCTTTGTTTCTCCGTCATCGGTATGTTTGATGATAGCCACATTGCCTTTGATTACCTGCTCGGTTACATCATTGGAAGTAAGGTTGTGTTCCACCTCATAAAGTTTCGGGTCTGCACCTACTTCATGGATAGTCTTATCAAGCAAATATCCCTCTGACGGTGTGATTTCTCGGGTTGTCCAGTCGGTATCACAAACATATTCTTTAGTAGTGAACTGACCGTTTTCATCAGTAACATACTTATCTACAAGCGTTTCGCCCTTATAGATACCATAAACTGCTCCCGAAAGTTTGGCATTGCCCTGTGCTTCGCCTTTCTCAGCGTCGCTCTTTGTGACTGTTACAGTAAACTTCTTCAAAATGTTATTGAAGTTTCTTGTGGTTACTTCTTTCCACTTCACTGGTGCAGTCTGATTTTTCGGTACGACATAACGGATAGCTGTGTCTACTTCTTCAAGGGTATATGGTTCAGAACCACTGATAAGCACATCTTTGAAAGTTGCCACACCGTTTTTGTCTGTAACTGCATACTGGTCAACAGCATCACCGGAAAGAGAAGTACCGAAAAGATGGAACTTCACACCTTCAACAAGGTTATCTTCTGAGGACTTCACTACCTGAAGGTCGCCACGCTTCAATTTGTTATTGAAAGTGACCTTTGCAATCTGTCCTGCTACAACAGTAACTCTATGTGTTTCCTGCGGCTCGTACTTATCGTATGACTGCTCGGTTACAGTATAGATACCCGGCATAAGGTTATCAATCTGGAACTTACCGCCATTAGCTGTTGTAACTGTCTGATTGATACCGTTTCCGGTAATCGTGAAGTTGATACCGTCAACCTTGCCGTCCTCACTGGTCTTTACAATCTGACAAGAACCATAGCTGACTTTCATCTTCACATAACCGTTGATACTGTCGCTTACTTCCTGAGCATAGCTGACAACATCCTGCACACTGGAGTTCTGACCGTGTTTGCCCTCTGACCATACAACCACACCTCTGCGGACTGCATTTTTCTTCGTTGCGGTAATGGTAAATTCCTTACTCGGTGCAGTATCCATAGAAACAGTAAGTTTGTTACCATTCACTGAAAAGCTCACTCCACTGATACTTGCCTTGAAATTATATTTGGACAGCACATTATTGGAATCTGTCAGAGTAGTTGTGTACTTGCTTCCGTTCCACTCAAGTTCTATTGTCTTTGCCGAACCGGATGATTTATTACAAAAACTCGGTATGGTCGCATGGTTCTGTACACTCTGCACCATACTGTTGTAATAACTGAAAATCTTATTGCGAAGCGGATGCTTTGCATTGATGACATCTTTCACATTGCTGCAACCACTGGCTGCTACATGATTGAAGTTCACATCACGCTCTCCGATAACAGTTTCCCAGATAAGAAGCTGTGTGGCATAAGCCTGTGCAATGCTGTTTGCTGCTGCTTCATTCTGTGACCTCCAAGATGTCGAGATTGTCCCACGGTAGCCATACTGTAAAATACGACCAACGAAAAGACGGATTTCATCTCCGGAAATAACCCCATTGGATGCAAGGTTATTAAAATAATTTTCGTCATACTTATTCATTGTCTGACCGACCTTGAGCGAAATTCCCGGCTCAATACAATAAGCAACATTGCCTGAGTATGAGCCAATAGCCTTAAGATTGGTAAAATTGGAACGTCCGGTATGCCAACCATTTTTCAAGGTCAAATTACTGTGTCCCCATACCCCATCGTAATTAGCATCGCCATCACGAGGGAAATCGACCATATAAACATCGGCTTTTTCTCCCGAAGCAGCATATGCTGTTGTCGAGCCAATGCCTGCAAAAGTGGTCACACACATAAGGGTCGCCAAGAAAAGCGACGTGACTCTTTTGAATTTTGACTTTATCATTGCGTTTCCTCCTGTAAAAATTGAAAAACACACCGTATCTCTACGATGTGCCTTTGTGGATTTTCTCTTACGACAAGATTTACCTGCCGAAAAACAAATGCGGATTTTTCGTTAATTTTTCATTTTACCATACACCTCCAGTCCGTTCATACTGTGCGATTGCCCCTTAGAGATAGACATATACTTTGAGATAGTTATATTCAAGTGAGATAATATATATCATTTTCGGTAGGTAGAAGTATAACTAAGGGGTTAGAGTGTGAGAAAGGGGAACTGTAACTCAGGCTATCTGCTGTCACGTTCTGCACGATTACGCAAAAACTTGTTGTAATGCTCCAATGCTTTGCAGACAAAATCCTCCGTCTGACTGACGGGAATGTTTTTCGGGATAAGCTGTCTTACTCTGTCGCCCCTCAACACGATTTTTTCCTTTTGATTCGGCTTTTCCTCAGACATAACAGCGTGGATTGCTTCTGTTGTAAGGTTGCCCTCGTTGAATAACTTTCGCATACGGATTGTCTGGTCGTGTGACGGGGTTGCGTCATTCAAGTCGATTTCGTCAACCACATCACGCTGGCAATCTTCATCAAGATAAGAAAGTTCTACGGCAGGACGCATTTTAATACGCCCCTCATCAACAAATTCAAGCAGTTCAGGAACAAGGTTTGTCAGACGAATATAACGCTGTATTTGTGTTTGACTTTCTCCACTTTGTGCAGCAAGTTCTTCCCTTGAATAATTTTGTCCCACTGGGACTAAATTATTTTTTGTAGGTCTGCCTGCTTGTCTTTTCATTGCTTCCAAACGCATTTTATAGGCAAAGGCTTTTTCACTTGGCAATATCTCTGCCCTCTGAAAATTACTCTCAACCATTAAAATGGTCGCTTCATCTCTGCTTAGGTCTACAATCTCACTTCTCAGTGTTTCAAATCCTGCCAGTTCACAAGCTCGCTTTCGTCTGTGTCCTGAAATGAGTTCGTATCTGCCGTCCTCTTTCTGCCTTACCGTTGCCGGAGTAATAACCCCTCGTTCCTTGATACTCTCAATGAGCTGTGCCATATCCTCGTCATCACGCACCTTAAAAGGGTGGTCGGGGAAATCGTCAATTTCAGTCAAGGGAATATCTCGAATTTTGGAAAGCTTTTCTTCATCTCTCTGTTCCTGCGTTGAAAATAAGTCATCGAGCTTCGTGAGAGTGAAGTCGCTCTTTCTTCCTGCCATCGGCTAACACCTCCTTTGTAAATTCGGTGTACGCCTTTGACACCGTACTGTTGGGTTCGTAGGCATAAATGCTCTTGCCTTTGGAAGAAGTCTCTGCGGCTTTTACGGCAATCGGGATATATGTTCGATACATCTTGATTTGACTACCGAAGTTTTCTCTCAGAGCTTCTACCGTGCTTTTGGCGAGGTTGGTACGGCTATCCACCAAAGTGAGAAGCATACCGCCAATCTTTAAGTTCGGATTGATACGCTTCTTAACTCTTGAAATGGTCTGAACAAGCTGCGTCATTCCTTTTGCCGGTAAATACTGAGCCTGAACAGGAATAATAACGCTGTCTGCCGCAGATAGCGCATTGATTGTTACCATTCCGAGGGAAGGCATACAGTCTATAAGGATATAGTCGTATTTGTCCTTCACTTCGCTGAGATAATTTCTCAATGCCGTCTCTCTGCTCATTGCGTTGACAAGGTTAAATTCCATCGCAGAAAGCTCAAGGTTTGCCGGAACAAGGTCAACACCTTCGTCGTGGTGCAGAATACCGACCGTAGGGTCATTCATCGTTTCGTTTATGACATCTGTGAGTTTTGTTGCAAGCGTGATACCCAAGTTATCCATATCCTGCCAACCGAGACAAGTGGTTAAGTCGCCCTGTGGGTCTGCGTCTATGAGCAGCACTTTCTTTCCCTGCATTGCAAGACCGACGCCGAGGTTTACCGTAGTGGTCGTCTTTCCAACTCCGCCTTTTTGATTGCATATCGCAATCGTTTTGCAGTTCGACACTTTGTGCGTCCTCCTTTCGTAAAATTCATAGCCATCGCAGTATGGCTATGTACTTGACCGGCTCATTTCCTAACCGGTCGGGCAATATTTGTTCTCAACACCCCTTGCCGAGCATAAAGCTCACGGGAAGTCACTAAGGAACAGGTTGCTAATCTGTATCATAGGAATTTCACCTCTGCCGGGTACTCCGCCAGCTCCGTAGAGAAGTATCATTATCCTTCTGACTGTCATCGCCGTAACAGGGGCAACCTGTTACTTATACCGGGAGTTCTCGCTGTTCTGCAATGCAGAAGTCACGGCGTACCCGATAAGGTGGCTAAAATCATCAGAATTAAAGTCTTAGTGAATGATTTATTCAGTTGTCAAAATACAAGTGAATGGGCTGACCTTTTCGTGGTTCGGAATTAACCCCTTCACTCATTTGGACAAAGGGGGTCAAAATGCACACCCAAAATCACCCCTTTTTCAAAAATTTCTTGAAAATATTTTTTTAGAAACAAAAAAGCCGCCTATTTCCCTCGTAATTGAGGTCAATAGACGGCGGGTAGAAATATTCATAATTTTGGTGTATAATAGGAAATTAAGAGAAAGACAAATTTGTATTTAGTAAAATGCAGACAACACCACGGATCGGCTTTTGGCTGGACAATTCCAACCAAACACCGCAGCAGACAGTAGAAACCATTCTGAACGTTAGGAAGCCGGTATGATTGTTACATATAAGGGGAAGAAAAATTTCTTTTAGATACTTGTTTTCCTAAAACTGATGTGATATAATAATTCAAGTCCAGAAAAGGAGTAAAAAATATGCGGCAAGGTATTCTTAAATAAAACTATAATCAAATAGTGGGAACAAAGGATTATGATAGTCCCTTTTGTAGGGGCTTAGTTTTTTGTACCCAATTTAAGAATACTTTTGCCTTATCAATTTTGACATATCCCCAAAAACAGCAATCACAAACAGGTGTATGCTGTATATGTGTATGTCCGCAAATTATCATCCCCAGTGGTAAAAGTATTTTACTGCTGGGGATTTTTATGCCCTTCGGGGCAGTAAAGGGAGGACAATCACATGAAAATAATCAATATTGGAATTCTTGCCCATGTAGACGCTGGAAAGACGACCTTGACGGAGAGCCTGCTATATGCCAGCGGAGCCATTTCAGAACCGGGGAGCGTCGAAAAAGGGACAACGAGGACGGACACCATGTTTTTGGAGCGGCAGCGTGGGATTACCATTCAAGCGGCAGTCACTTCCTTCCAGTGGCACAGATGTAAAGTCAACATTGTGGATACGCCCGGCCACATGGATTTTTTGGCGGAGGTGTACCGCTCTTTGGCTGTTTTAGATGGGGCCATCTTGGTGATCTCCGCTAAAGATGGCGTGCAGGCCCAGACCCGTATTCTGTTCCATGCCCTGCGGAAAATGAACATTCCCACCGTTATCTTTATCAACAAGATCGACCAGGCTGGCGTTGATTTGCAGAGCGTGGTTCAGTCTGTTCGGGATAAGCTCTCCGCCGATATTATCATCAAGCAGACGGTGTCGCTGTCCCCGGAAATAGTCCTGGAGGAAAATACCGACATAGAAGCATGGGATGCGGTCATCGAAAATAACGATGAATTATTGGAAAAGTATATCGCAGGAGAACCAATCAGCCGGGAAAAACTTGTGCGGGAGGAACAGCGGCGGGTTCAAGACGCCTCCCTGTTCCCGGTCTATTATGGCAGCGCCAAAAAGGGCCTTGGCATTCAACCGTTGATGGATGCGGTGACAGGGCTGTTCCAACCGATTGGGGAACAGGGGAGCGCCGCCCTATGCGGCAGCGTTTTCAAGGTGGAGTATACAGATTGCGGCCAGCGGCGTGTCTATCTACGGCTATACAGCGGAACGCTGCGCCTGCGGGATACGGTGGCCCTGGCCGGGAGAGAAAAGCTGAAAATCACAGAGATGCGTATTCCATCCAAAGGGGAAATTGTTCGGACAGACACCGCTTATCCGGGTGAAATTGTTATCCTTCCCAGCGACAGCGTGAGGTTAAACGATGTATTAGGGGACCCAACCCGGCTCCCTCGTAAAAGGTGGCGTGAGGACCCCCTCCCCATGCTGCGGACGTCGATTGCGCCGAAAACGGCAGCGCAAAGAGAACGGCTGCTGGACGCTCTTACGCAACTTGCGGATACTGACCCGCTTTTGCGCTGCGAGGTGGATTCCATCACCCATGAGATCATTCTTTCTTTTTTGGGCCGGGTGCAGTTGGAGGTTGTTTCCGCTTTGCTGTCGGAAAAATACAAGCTTGAAACAGTGGTAAAGGAACCCACCGTCATTTATATGGAGCGGCCGCTCAAAGCAGCCAGCCACACCATCCATATCGAGGTGCCGCCCAACCCGTTTTGGGCATCCATCGGACTGTCTGTTACACCACTCCCGCTTGGCTCCGGTGTACAATACGAGAGCCGGGTTTCGCTGGGATACTTGAACCAGAGTTTTCAAAACGCTGTCAGGGATGGTATCCGTTACGGGCTGGAGCAGGGCTTGTTCGGCTGGAACGTAACGGACTGTAAGATTTGCTTTGAATACGGGCTTTATTACAGTCCGGTCAGCACGCCGGCGGACTTCCGCTCATTGGCCCCGATTGTATTGGAACAGGCATTGAAGGAATCAGGGACGCAACTGCTGGAACCTTATCTCTCCTTCACCCTCTATGCGCCCCGGGAATATCTTTCCAGGGCTTATCATGATGCACCGAAATACTGTGCCACCATCGAAACGGTCCAGGAAAAAAAGGATGAAGTTGTCTTTACTGGCGAGATTCCCGCCCGCTGTATACAGGCATACCGTACTGATCTGGCCTTTTACACCAACGGGCAGAGCGTATGCCTTACAGAACTGAAAGGGTATCAGGCCGCTGTCGGCAAGCCAGTCATCCAGCCCCGCCGTCCAAACAGCCGCCTGGACAAGGTGCGCCATATGTTTCAGAAGGTAATGTAAAGATACATAATCGTCAAGACGGCAACAATCAGAAGTTATGGAGGGTAACAATGGAATATAGTAAGGAAGATTTAATGGAAGCAAAAAAGCAAATTTGGGGAGTGGGAGAGAACATGGGAACAGAGGAAAGTAAAAAAATCTGGGAGGAGAACGCACAATTTTGGGATAATGCAATGGGTGACGAATCTAATGAATTTCACAGAGAGGTAGTGCGTCCCAAAGTAACGGAACTTCTATCTCCTAATCCTGCGGATTACATTTTGGATATTGCGTGTGGCAATGGAAATTATTCTTCGTATCTTGCACAAAGAGGCGCTTCGGTTGTCGCTTTTGATTACAGCAAAAAAATGATAGAATTGGCTAAAAGACGGCAATCACAATATGCAAAACAAATTGAATTTTGTGTGGCGGATGCGACCGATAGAAAAAGTATATTAGAATTAAAAAGAAATCGAGCCTTTACGAAAGCAGTTTCTAATATGGCAATTATGGATATTACGGATATTGAACCACTTCTTATGGCTGTTTATGAACTGTTGCAGGAAAGCGGAATTTTTGTCTTTGCAACGCAACACCCTTGTTTTGTCACGTTGACTGAAAAATATATGACACCGCACAGTTACTATGATATAGCGATTGAAGGGCAACCGAAAGAGCAGATTTATTATCATCGTTCCATACAAGATATTTTTAACCTTTGTTTTAGAGCTGGATTTGTCATTGATGGATTTTATGAAGAATGTTTTAAAACCAACAAAGAAATTCCTATGGTAATGATAGTAAGGCTTAAGAAGGTAAAACGTGATAGCTTAAAATAAATTCCAATTTGTCGAACTTACTCTAAATTAGCAAAGACCGCTTACATCGTGTAGGCGGTCTCTTTTCGTATTCAGATATATTTGATTTTGAGCTTTCTTTTCTTGGTTGAAAGCACCTTGCAGAGAACATCGTCAACTCCGTCGGTGTATCTGCCTTGTGAAATCAGACTGTTCTTTAAGCGGATAAGTGTTTGTATTACTCTGCTATATTCGTCATCATTAAGATAGATATGGAACTTTTCTTCTCTCACAGTCGCTTCCTCCATTCATTGAATTTTGCTCTGATTACCGAAACATCTGCTTCGACATCAGAATAAATAAAGATATGTACGCTTTTGAAAACTGCTTTTACTCTGTCGGCATACTCCGCTTCCGTTTCGGTTGTCTTAAAAGGGAGTTTTACGAGTTTTATATTTCGTTGCTTGCATAAGTGGCTTTTGAGAACCTCCATATGTTCTGAGCCGTTCGTAAATTCTATCGCCAGCTTTTCTGACGGAATGTATGTTTCAAGAGGTATTCCCAATAGTTTATCTGAACCGAGCTGTACCTTTAGTCCTTTTTGATTGGCGTAATAGGCGACAGCCAAGCCGGGGAACACGGATCGATATTCGCTTTCGCATACGGTGCATTTTTCTCCGATAATTGTTCTGTCGCTGATTTTTGCTTTCCAAGAGTGTCCAAGTGAACATTTCCACCACACACTTTTCATTGACTTTCTTGACACTTGTGTCGGGAGCAGAGAGTTTTTTTCGTAATCCCATTCAGCAAGCAGTTTCCTGTCCGTTGTGGCTAAATCATTGTATCCTGCAAGAACCGCCCTGTCCGCACAAACCGGGCATACTGTTCCTTTTACACGAGCATTGATAACGGACTTCCACTCATTGCCACAGGTCTTACACTTCCACCAAACATTGTGTCTTGATTTTGCGTTTACCTCATCAGGCATTAGGGGATAATTTCTTTCTGACCACTCAGCCGCAAGGTCAGGGTGCGTAGTCGCCAAGTCATTAAATCCTTTGAGCAATGTATATCCGCTACAATACGGACATCTGCTCCCACCGGAACGGGTTGAAATAAGAGTGTACCACTCGTTTCCGCAATCTTTGCATTTCCACCAAGCCTTACTGTTTGCAAAGGCTGTTACCATTGTAGGCAGCAACGGAAGATTTCTGTCAGACCATTCAGCAGCAATATCGGGATACTGTGAAGCAAGGTCATTGAATCCGGCAAGGACTTTATTATGTGAGCAGTATGGACAGCCTGTGCCGTTTACCGTTCTGCTTTTAACGCTTGCTTCCCATTCGTGTCCGTGTTTACATTTCCAAATAATCTTCTTATGAGAAGCGACAGATACCTCGGTAGGCTTTAATTTGTTCTTTTTAGACCACTCCTGAGCCAACAGGGGCTTCAATGTGGCTAAATCATTGATACCCTCTATTACTCTCGCTCCTGAGCATATCGGGCATTTCTCGCCCTTTGAACGAGCTTTGACGCTCGTTTCCCACTCGTGTCCGCAAGCACCTATCCACCACACTCTTTTATTTGAACCGAAGGTTATCTTATCCGGCGTTAGCGGTAAGTTCTTCTCTGACCATTCAGAAATTAGCTCCGGGTGAACGCTTGCTAAACTGTTGCTCATAGTATAACCACCCCTTCCTCTGTGATTATCCTCATTATATTGAGAAAAACAGGATTGGTGTAGTTTGCGATGTAGTCCGAAAACTATGAGAAATGAAAGAAGCTCCTGAGAAGCAGTAACTTCTCAGGAGCTGTGTGAAACTTAAAATTATGCGATTTTTTAGTCTCTGCACCGTTTTTAGCACCGATTGGTGTAAATTTGGTGTAAAGAGGTAAATTTATTTGATTTTGAAAGTCCCGAAACCCGCATAAACACTGGGTTTTTCTTACTTGTCGTTCGGTAAGGACTTCATTGTCGGGAAAATCAGGATGTCTCTTAATCCATCTCTCCAATGTCCCACAAATGCCTATTTTTCAGGCTTTTTCGCATTTCGTGATTCCACGGAAATCTACGTTTTCCTACTATTTTTTGTACCGATTGGTACAAAATTGGTACAAGATTGGTACAAAGATTGTACCCCAAGATCCAGCTATAATAATTCTCTTACAACATATTCAAGACTGGTATGAAAATGCTGTTTCAAGACTTTTTAACGTTATATCCATATTCAATTTGAAGTGTTCATTCTTCCTGTGCCCATCTTTTCTGAACATATTCTTCTACCAGCTTCACCAACTCTTTGGCGGTCTGAATCTGTTCCTCAGCCTCGACCTTAGTAGCTATATAAAAATCATCATAATCACTGGCATGTCTTATTTCTTCTGATTCAGCAATTTTCTTTCCGAGCTTTCTTGGAAAAATCTCGGTTTTGACATAATTTTTATTGAAGTTTGCCAATGCATCCTTATGTCTTTTATAAGCATTTCCGTCTAGCGCATGAATTGCAGACACAGCATGATAGATTCCGTAATATGCACGATTATTGGCACCACGAAACTCTTTCGCACCGAGAAGAATCTCTGCGGCTTTAATGTCACTTTGTGCCGTTTCAATTCTATACAGAACCAGATCCTTCTGTGTTCCTTTTTCATTAGGCTGCTTCAAATAGCTTTACCCCCTCTTTTTCCACGTTTGCATAAAATGGGTACGCATCAACCCAATTTTGAAAATGCTGTTGACTTTTAGCTATGGGCTTTATATCAAGATCGTGATCCATATTAAAATCAAAGGTTTCACCAGATAATTCATGCCGATACTGTTTTATATCCATATCAGATAAATCCAGAAGAATCATAATATCTATATCTGAATCATCCCTGTAATCACCTCTTGCATAAGAACCATACAAAATCACCTTTTTTAAATGTTTTCCATATATTTTCTGTAAAATTTCTGTGTACTGGTCCAATAAATTTCGTGTTGTTATCGGCATAGTCCCACCTCCTGCTGCTCATTACCAGTTTCAATGCCTCTCACGGCACCTTCTGTTCAAATATAGTAGATATCTTACTTTATTATAAGCGTACCACACTCGGTTATGCAATAAGTATTTTTCTCCAAATTTAGACAAACACCTCCCACTTAATAAGGAATAAAAGCAGCCACCCTATTATTTATAGAATAGCTGCTCAGTTAAAATTCCATATTCAGTTTTATTCTACAAATCTGACAGTGAAATTCGGTCGTATGCACCATTTTCTTATCTTCTGAGTGTGGCTCCAAACCGATAATTGTAATATCTTTCTGATCTGGACCGTAAACCCAGTACATTCTCATTGCGCCACTGGTTTTATTTTCCAGATATGATTGCCACACTTTCATTCCATAACGTCTGGATAATGGCTCTATTTCATGGGTTTAATTGTCAGAACATCTCTTTATATATCCCTACGATATTTTTTACAGATTGGTACAAAATTGGTACATGATTGGTACAAAAATCAGAACCTCATATTCAGTAACAATGGTTTTGCATTCACCAGCATATGTAAGACTCTCAGCACGTATACTGTTCTAACTCTTTCATCTATAAAGAAATATATCTTATAGTTTTTATAATAGCACTTCCGGATTTCTCTCGCCGCTAATTCTTCATCCTCATCCAATTCATGCTGTTTAGGCATAAACTCAAGTTTGGCAATGGTGTTACGAAAACCCATTGCCAATTCTAACGCTGTTTCAGGTGCTTTTTTCTCGAACGCACTATAATCCGTATTATTCATGATATCTTCCTCTGCCATAGGAAGCATCATAACTTTATACATTTGCATTCCTGTACCTGCTTTCTAATTCTGCAAAAAACTCTTTGTAATCTCTTCCTTTTCCTTTTTCAATATCATGGTAACTGTCCATTACCATCTTACGGACATCCTTCTGGTTCTCTTCCATTGCATCTATAAAATCTGATTTTCTCACTGTTGCTGTTGCTCCCATCGACAATTCCTCCTTTCAAATTATCCAATGTTTCATTCACTTGTTATAGTCTATAACTCCATAGCTTATCTTTTGTTTCCTTTACATTTATTATAATCTTACTACCACTGCTTATGCAATAAGATTTTTTCGACAACGCCAGAAGAGAATCACGCATCCTTTTCCTGTCTGTTTTTCCATTCCTGCTTCTTTTCTTTCAGTTTTTTCTGGAAATCATCAAACTCTGCCTGTTTTAATTCTTTTGTTACTGTCGTATATATATCAAGTGTCACATCACTTCTGCTATGACCACACAGGTTCTGTATCACTTTAATATTTACTCCTGCTTCTACCAAGCGTGTTGTAAACGTATGTCTGAGTGAGTGGCAGGAGAAGTTTGGAAGTAACATGGGATTCTTTTTTTCTTTCAGGAGCTGTTTGTCATTACAGTCTCTTATAATACGCCGTAAAGCCCTATTTAGGGTTCCCTGGTTCTGCACATTACCAAAGCGGTTTACAAAAATAAAGTTGTGGTACCCGTCAATAGTTACTTTGGACTGTATTCCTGCCAGATCCTGCATTTTTTTCTCTAACAGGAACGCATTCTTTACTTCCTCCGTCATAGGGATCTGACGCACTCCAGCTTTGGTCTTCGGAGAATGAATATCGAAATAACAGCCGTTCTCATCCCGATGTTTATAATAAACCAGCGTATGGTTCACGTCTATCATTCCAGACTTTAAGTCGATATCATTCCAACGTAACCCGGTAATTTCACCTACTCGCATTCCAGTTCCCAGCATAACTGTAAAAATAGGAAGCCAATGATAATACTGTGAGTTCTCTTTGGACAAAAATTCCATAAACAGCTCCTGCTCTGGTAATGTCAAAGCGCGTCTATGTGAATCCTCATAATGATGAGAACTTTTTAATTCTTTGAGCAAATTATCTGAAATATTTCTTCTTATGTAATTGTCTTCAACAGCAAGCTGCAGAATCTGATGTATCACTGTATGAATATTATCTATTGTCGCAATCTTCAGGCCCCTTGTATCTGCTAGCATGTTATAAAATGCCTTTATATCAGAACGTTTCAGCTTTGTAACCGGCAACATTCCAATGTTATCAGCAACAAACTGGTCATACATATAGCAATAATTTGAAAACGTATTGTGCTTAAGGTTCACCTTCAGTTCTTTCCATAAATCATACAGTGTGTTAAGCGTCACATTCTTAGCGTCAGCACGTATTCCATCAGACACATCTCTTTGAATTTCATCTTCTTTCTCGCGAAGCTCTTCCAATGTGCCCGCAGTTACCGAATTTCTTTTTCCTGATCTTGACGTCCAACGATATGTATAATATCCATCTGCTCTCTCAGATTCGCCAGTACGAAGTAAACGATGTCTTGAATCATATCTTTTTGCCATATAAAATTTCCCCTTTCATAGACGGAACTGTAGGACAACAGTACCTACAGTTCCAGTGGATTTCTCTTTAGATTGAATATGCTGAATCCAGATAGGCTTCCAGCTTGGTTCGCTTAATCATCCTGCGCGCACCGTTCCAAAGAACCCAGGTGCACCGCTCATCATTACTCATATCTCGCAACTTGTTCACTCCAATGCCTGTATAACCAGCAGCTTCTTCCAGTGTCAGCAAACATTTCTTGGAAATATCAACTTCATTTTTCATAGGTAGGTTCTCCTCTCTTTTATCCAATTTACAGGTTTTCAGTTAGTGGACTTTGAATCCACCAAGCATATGATCGGTGTATTCAAAACTTTTGAATTGTGATTAACACTGTACTTTCCTTTTAAGATGGCCTGTCCTTTTGGCAGCTCCCATAATGCTCTTCGCCAAATTTTCCAAGCTTCACAATCAACAAGCTGTGCAATCCCCTTCATACTTCGATCTGAAGGCTGAAACAGCAACATTGTATCTACCTGCTGTAACGTATCAATCTGCTCTGGCTTGTAATTTGAAAGAATCTGAGTTGCCAGCCATACACCCAGTCCACATTTGCGTCCTTCACGCAACATTGCTCCAAGTGTACTCCCCTTGCCAAGGGCAACATTCTGAAACTCATCATACAAAATGTAATCTGCACTGTTAGCTCCATCCTTCACACTCTGCCACAGCAACTCTGACATAAATTCCGTCAAAAACTTTTTTGTACCACCTTCAAGTTCAGTAAACTGCATTATAGTGACAAGGTTGTTATCTTCCAGCTCCTTGTCCATCTCTGGCGTCTTCTTGCGAAAAATGATATCAAGCTTTTCATATTGTCCAATGATATCTAACAGTTTCTCACCACGTTCCTTACTCTCGTCATCCGTCAAACCTTGCACATACCCATCCAGAACCGATATTACCGAAGCAAACGTAAGCTCCTTCTCCTGTTCCTTTAGAAGTTCCATCACTTTGTGCAGAAACTCCCGCTGTCGGTGTCCCCTAAATGGGAGCGCCACTATCAATGCCTCTTCAAAAGCAGAATAGACATTCTTGCCTGTATACCAGTATGTAATCCCCGGCTGGTTTCCATCAAACACATATGTCTGATCCCTGCTAGCAAACTTGCTTCTTTCCTGTTCTTTTGTGGTATAACTTCCAGAGTAGTCAAAAATCACGCACTTTTTCTTCTGTTCTACTGCCTCTTCAATCATCCTGTAACAGCACCAGGTTTTACCACTACCGGATTTACCCCAAATAAGTCTATGGTTATTTAACGCATCCGGGAATTCTTTTAGGTTTATTATGTTTCCTTCTAAATCTCTCAGCATTGTACTGTGGTCTCCTTTCTAGTGTTTACACTGTTTATAGTTTTCACCGTTTTGAGGGTGCCAAACTACACGCATACCCTTTTCACTTTCATGCTCTTCATCTTTTCCGAGTTCTTCAATCGGAACAAAAAGCGGCTGATCGAATAATGCCTTTCTAAACCGATAAGTTTGTATAGCTGCTCCATCCACACGTAGTTTGTATGTCAGCCCACTCTCATCTGGTAATAAAAGTTCCTGCTGTTTCCATTTTACAAGCGTCTCCCGATACTTATTGGATGGAATGCAGTTGGTTTTCATTATTTCCTTGAACACCTTAATTGGAATCCAGAAATATTCGTTGTCATAGTAACAACTGTCCTTCACATATCCACAACCGAAATACTTCTCTTTAACGTAGAACTTACTCATCGAGCTTCTCACAGCCTTTACCATCCTTTCGCCCATTTCTTGTCGGTCAGTTAAGCTGCGCCACATAACTCCCCAATCTGGACTTCCAGGTATTCCCAAAGCAGCTGCAAGATCAATGCCTTTATCTCTTGCAAACTCTGACAGTATTTCCCAAATTGCTTTCAGAAGCACCAGGCTCATATTGCCGTCCTGGTTGCTCGACCACTTTTTTATAACAGCCCTTACCTCAGCCATATGTGCTTCTACATATGTCACTAGCTCATACAAGAATGCGTCAACTGCATTTCCTCTTAGCATGTCTATAAGTTCTGGCGTGAAAGTATGTTTGTCTGTGATAATATTGATTGCGCTGTCCAAGTCTGATACATACTCATTCACCACTACCAATGAAGCATTTACTTTCCAAGGAATGTTCAAGGATGAACAGTCTCTTTCACATATTTTATTCACAATATCTCCCAAATTCCTTTCTATACTCTTCCGCCTATGAGAATCTTCGTCACTTGGTACATGTACTATCAACACCTCATCATTTATGGTACGAACATAATCTGAAATTAGTTTTGATCTAACATTTGCTTCCTGGATTTCCCAAATTCCTCTGTTGAACACCTGATATAACCGACAGAACAGTTCCTTGTCCAGTCTACCGATTAACACAAAGTTCAAAAAGTAATTACTATAAATCCCTGCCTCTTGAAAAAGGTTTGCCAGTACACCGCTAACCAGTGTCTCCAGCACTACAACGCGGTAATGCTTACTTTCTATACTGGCAATTCCCTTCAGAAACTTTTCCAGTAGTTCCTTTCCACGATATTCTGTTGTAAAGTGTTTATCCATAACCGGAAGTTCCGGCATACCGCTAGGTATAAATGTCTGGAACCATTCGGCATATCTCCATTGGCTTTGCCACCATCCTGCCATTCCATCCAATTCCTTTATACTTCTAGCATTTGCAATTTTCGGGGCAAAATAATCAAAGAGAGCCTCCTTAATCAGCTTATCTTTAAAGCATGGATCAAACTGAATACCAGCCTCCACGAACCATTTGTATAGATTTATTCCAGTTACTTTTTCTTTATCGCATATAACCCATGTCCTTTCGTTCATAAAAATAATCGCTACATATCTTTTCGTTTTTCCATGTAATTTTGGAAAACTGAGATTGTATATATCACACTCGCCGGTTATGTTAAAAATAAGTTGAGATTGCGTAGAAGTCCCATCATCATATAACTGAGCAAGGCAATAAACTCCATTCCCACCTATCATAATACAAGGTTTTCCATGTAGTTTTTTGCTCTTCCTTGCCATCCGTTCCATGAGCTTCTGATTGTCATACAAGCTCTTTTGCGTATTATTATGCAGCGTGTTTACAGCAGCCACCATCTCTGCATTACTCTTTGTAACCTCATAAAGAACTCTTTCTGGCTCGCTCACTGGGATACTCATTCCCGGTCCTGTGCAAGTATTCATTGGATAGCCAGGATTAAATCCGTTTGTCATCTTCATGTCCTCCTTTGTTTTTTATGCTCTTATCATACATCCATTTTTGTAATATTACCATTTCGTAAATACGCTTTAATAGTGTGATTTTATTTTACATTTTTAGATTTATATTGTATAATTCAATTAAATGTAAAATATTTTTGCAGGAGATGATAATATGAATTTAGATTTTTTCAGTACCAATTCTTTATTGGAACAAGAATATATCCTAAAGTACTTCTATCTTCTTGATCCACAAGCCATAGCTATTGAGGTGCACGCAGAATTAGAACAAAAGGGGATAGTAGAATTAGATATTAATTCTGAGAATATTGAACTCTTTTTTCATACACTTTTTGACCATATATACACCCATGCCTATCAATATGTAAAATTTATTCCGACAACTGGATTCATGGATTCCTTTTTTGGAGAAACAACAGCGGAACAAGAGAAGGATGATAATTTTTACTGGTTTCTTTCTGCATTAGCTGCACTTCTCAAGCTCTCGCTCTATAATTACTGTATTTCAGAAGGTTTCTTTCACTATCTTGAGCAGGATTATTTTTATAATGATCCAAAGCGTTGTTCGCCTTTATCAGTGAAATATGAAGATTATTTTAATTCTGGGTTCTTTTCCAATCCAGACTATAAAAAATCCACCGACCTAAATTCAGATCCAACGGACGATCGCCGCCAAAATTGGTGGTACCATAAGAACAATGTAAAGGGTAAGAATAAACAAGATTTCATTCATTTTGTTTTTAATGACTGTAAAAAAATTGTAACCTCAACTAGTTCTGAAATATATGTCCCTTGGATTTATAAATTTCCAATTTACACATATTTTAAAGGAAATGCAGTTAATGCCCTAAGCCACAATCTATCGTCACATACCAAAAGTGCTGCTCGAACTACACTTTCACTTTATGCACAATTATATAAGGAACTTTTACACGCTCCCCAAAATGCTCATTCTTTTTCAGCTACTGACGCATATCTCTTTCATACTTTAAATGAACGTTACTTTGGATTTTCTACTTTCTCGTATATTACGGACATTAGTTCAGACATAGATGGATCTAAAACAGATTTAGAGTCCGTTCCTTCAAAATTTGCTGGAACTGACTTCAATAACTTGCTGGAAAACTTAGCCCTCTGCCCGTTGGTATATTCCAGACACTTTTTTCTGCATTATGCACTAGAAGCACTCAAAGACAATGATACCTTGGAAACAAAATATTTACAGTACACTCCACAATCAATGATGACACGTTCCGGTCCTAACAAAGTTTTAAATAACATACAGAAGAGTTTAAGAGGTAAAGAATTATTAGAGCAATTTTTTCAAACACTTAACCAAATGGTTCTTCCTATATTTTCAGCACTCTGGAAAACAACTCTCCAACATCTTGTTCCAGATTTTATGCCGAAAAAAACGACCATTTATTTTGAAGCATATATTGAGAAACACCTTCATCTTCTTACTGCTGATTTTACACATTTAAGTCATGAAGACATTTTAGGTTGTTGTGGAAAAGCTTCCCCTATTAATAACCCTGATTTCTATTGGAATCACTTGGTTCACGATATTGAAACTTTATATATTGCAAAGCAGAATACAGTCATCCATGATTCAAAAAATTCAGCATCGACAGATCAAGCTTTTTACTCTGATCATTTTTTGAATGCTGCAAATACTACATTCAACAGCTCATTGTTACGTGGATTTCTACTCCGTCCCATGGAATCTTCTGTAGAAGCTTCCAAAGGTTTTTATCCTTTTTCTTATATTTCCTCAAAACAGGCGGGCGAAACCAAAGCTCCTGCTGAGATTGAAGTATATAATTTCCAATATAAACGAGCACAGGAGATTTTCAACCTCTTCCACAATTAGAGATCAGATCTGCCCTCTTTTAGAAAAAAAATTATAGTTTTTCTAAAAATAACCTTATAATTCAACTTTTCCTTCGATTTTTTTCAAAAGAGGACATTTTCACAACCTCTACCTTACGAGAGACCAGATAAGCCCCCTTATCTGGTCTCTCAAAATCTTAGTTTCTGTATTTGATACATGTAACAAAAATCACACACCTTTTGATTCATCCGCTTGCTGCTTTTTCACCAGACGATAGAAACTCGCACTGGACATTCCAAGTTTCTTCTGCGCTGCTCTGGCTGTGATAGTTCCTGCCTTCCATTCAGCATACACTTCTTCAAAATTATCGGGCACTTTCAGATAAGGACGTCCCAGGTGCCTGCCTTTCTTCTTCGCTGCTTCGATTCCTTCCCTCTGCCGCTTGCGGATCATCAGTCGCTCCTGCTCTGCCATGGAAGCCAGCACTTCTATAAGGATATTCTGTATCATGTCAATAATCCATTCCTGGTTCTCCGGTACCTGCACCATGGAACTTGGGAGATCTAAGATCATCAGCCTTACCTTATGCGCCTTGAACCAGGCGATTTCATTCTTGATGTCTTCCTTGTTCCTGCTGAGACGGTCCAGGCTCACTATGTATAAAACATCCCCTGGGCGCAGACCAAATATTCCTTTTAAGGCATTATAGCCAGGACGGTCTAAGTTTTTCCCGGACTGCCGGTCCATTACAATGTTCTCTGGCTTTACATATTCCTGCAGGGCAAGAACCTGGCGGTCAAGGTTCTGCTCTGTAGAACTTACTCTTGCATAACCGTATTCCATCACATTACCTCGGTAATCTTATCTGTTTTCAGCTCATACATAAAAATATGGCTGCTTGCCACTTCATCCTCTGGCGTTGAGTCCTCCGTTACAGCTTCCAGACACTTTGACAGCATCTCCACATCCTCCGTGTATCTGATGTCGTGTATTGCTACTTCATGGATACTGGTTGGTACAATATAAACAGCTTCTGTGCCATACACCTCACATATCTTTCTTGCTACTCCGGGATAGAACACTGCAGTCGCACCATTCGTTTTTTTATCCGTGCTTAGAAAACAGCCATATCTTCTCTCATTCTCCGTAGGGCTGAATTCTTTTATGGGAATTCCACCATATCTACCAGTAAGGATAGAGAGTTTCAGTTGCATACCGTCATAAAATCTTGGCGGTGCCATTTTCACGGTATTATCCATAGCCTGCTCCAAAACGTCTTCTTTTGACAACTCCCACTTATCCAGATAAGTATTGTCTATCAGTGTTGTGCACAGTTTTCCATCATCCTCATTTATCCGCAGATACACCCCCAAAATGATATCCCCAATCTTTCTGTAAATTCCTCGTTCCAGTACTGTCACTTTTTTATTTGTACTGACAATACGAATATATAAGTCTTCCTTCACACGCTCATAATCATCAAGCATTCTGATCTTTTCCAGCCCCTTGATTTCCTTATGTGCCTCTTTTTCCCTTATGATTTCTTCTGCAATCTGCCTTATACTGTAACCGGATTTATAAGCCCGGTACATGCTTGTCGTAGTCGCACCAAATCTTATCGGCTCGTTTCCTTCCTGAATCACCAGACTTTCTTCCAGCATATTGCCATCTGCCGGTTCATAACAGGCATATTCTTTTTCAGTAAGGCGTTCCTCTATCTCTGCTAACATCTGATTTTTAAATTCCATGTAATCCATCTGCAATTCCTCCGTTATTTTTACTCTTTGTAGCTCCGCAGCGGTACTTCTGACTGCCGTACATTTTTTCTTGGATCTGACGCGTCATCCCATATCTACAATTTCCAGCTTCTCGATTAGCCGCCCATAATCAGGCGGCTGATTTTGTTCGTTTCAGTCCATTCAGTGCTCTTTTCCTTGATACCTCATCCAGTTCGGAAAGAGACTTAACACCATACCGCTTTAGAATCTGTTCCTCTGGCACCTTCGTCCTTTCCAGCTCCCTGTACAGTTCCTGCCATTCCTCGTTTGCATCTCCATTGTTCTTCTCTGCAGCGTTTAAGTTTCCCCATCTGAAAACCTCCGCTTTCTTCTGATTGATAACCGAAATTCCTGTAATGACCTTATCTGCCGAAATAGTGATTGCACTTACACTGAAACTGTCTTTCACAACCTTCTTCCGGTCTTTCTCTGTAACCACCACTTTACTGGCTGGGATAAAAATGAAGGGAGCCGTATACAGCTCCCTTCCAATCCCCAGATTCACGCACGCTCTTTTGAACGAATCCGAAGCAGCACTTTTCTCCTTTTCAAAATCCCCTGTTGTCCCCACATCCTGCTTGGAAATCCAGGTCTTTTTCTCCTGGTCCCAGATACTCACGGTACAGTACAGGGAATTTCCAATCATCATATGGCTTCTCTGCCAGCCATATATGCCAAAGACTTCATCCAGGATTGCCTGGTCTACCCTTGCATTCTTATATAACAGAAGCGAGATTCCTTTTTCACCGATACTGCCTACCCTGCATTCGATTTCATCTGCATGTAAGCTTCTTATCTTCGATTCCACAGCCATAGTACCAGCCCCCTTTAAGACGCAATGGACAGGGTGCGGTAAGCATTTACACTGGTATACTGATTATAAATCTCCGGCTTCTCTGCTTTCAGCCTCTTAGAATCCAGTAAATTCTTCTCAATCCGTTTCCAGCGTACAATCTGACCGTTGTCAAATTTTCCCTCTTCATGCTCCCCAAGGGCAGCTTTCAGCTGATTGGAAAGGCCGGTCTTCCGCTTCTCCATAACCTTCAGCTGACCGCTTACATCCTGGTATTCCTCCAGGACTTTCACCAGGGAACGGTCAAGCGGGACACTGTCCTTCACGGATTCCTTATACTTTCTGTCCAGAAACTCTTTCGTAGCCTCAGAATCATCTATCTCCGGGCGGATATCGCACTTTACGTTATACTCCCAGAACTTTTTCTCTGCATAGACCAGATCAGCAATCATCTCTTCATCACGCAAGATCGTATAATATATGAAACGGTTGCCGCCGATCAGAGCTGCAATATATGCTTTCTGCATATTGCAGACTGCCAGGTAATGCTGGACCTGCATCATGTACTCTGTAGGAATCTTCCCATCCTTCCATTCATCCTCACGGTACTGGCTGACGGTCTTAGCCTCAAAAATACATTTTTCACCACGCTCGTCTGTGACAATCCCGTCCACATCCGCGAACATAAACGGAAACCGGGGATGGAACATCATAAAATGTTTCTGCCGTACCTTCAGACCTGTACGGTTCATAAATTCCTTACGGATAATCCCCTCCATCACATTGCCCCAGTATGTATACTCATTGGAGTTCTCCTGCACCGGTGTTTTGCCAGTCTTGTCTTCCCACAGCTGCTGGATGGAACGCCAGGGATTCTTTCTCATCACCACCGAAGCGTCAGAGCCTCCGATACCATTTCGGCGGAGTTCCAGCCACTCTTCCCTTGTTAAATCTTTTGTCGGAATCATAATATTCTTCATTCTGCATTCTCCCCTGTAAAAATATCCATTACTTTCATAAACTGATTTACAGCTACCAAAACATCAACTACCAATATGCAGATCCCTGCTATGATCTCAAAAATCTTCATCCTTACTTTCTACAGGCTTTTCAGCCATTCCTCCGTTCTTAAATTCCGGTTATTACAGCCCTTATAAATGAAACAAGCTGATCGTGGAATACCAGCACTTCCAGGATCAGCACGCATAAAATAATGATAATATCTACCAAACCAAATTTTTTCATCTGCTCCCCCTTATGCTGCCAGCACCATCTGATAAGCCTTGTCGATCAGCGGATTTCCGTCTGCGGTTCTGGCAAAGATATTCTCTTTGTAATTTGCAGTCTTTCTTCTTGGGGTAGAATGGGTTGCAAAATCCGATACTGCATTGATAAAGCGGTAGCCATTGTTTCCTACGTCTTTCAGATCGGGAGCGTCAAAGTAGCGCATTCTCATGTCTTCCCTCAATCTTTCAATGCCACGTTTCTGCTGTGGGGTGAAATTTTCTTCTACCGGAAGCAGAATCTCGATATAATCCATGACCTGTTTTTCAGACAGCCGGATTCCCCTCAGATTTTCAAACTCTTTTCCAAGAGCAGACATATACTCATCCGCCAGGAACAGGGTATTCTTCGCTTCCTCGATTTTTCCGCTGATATCCCCTGTGTGGATCATAGACCAGCTCCGCTTTGCCGTGCGCAGGGCAAGGTTAAGCGTATTATTGCATACTACACGGATAGGGGTAAGCGCCGTCTTCACCGCACCGGAACCGTCATGGGTATTGGAAAATACCATGTATGGGCTGATACGCTCGCCGGCAATGATATATTCCCTTGGAAGTCTTGCAAGCAGCCACACCCTTCTCCCCTCCTGCAGGGAGCCAGCTGTTTCGTAGCGCACTCCTTCTCCTAACAAGGCATCTGTAAATGCAAAGGCTTCCTCGTTCTGGATAACCTTGTAGCGGTCTGTGACCACACCTAATATCTTCCTGTCAGAATCCCTTACATTTGCCTTATAGCCCTGGATCAGTTCGTCATTTTCCGTATAGACAGGTTCCTGGAGGACTTTCCAGTTCAGCCCGGCAATCCGCAGTGCTTCCCTTGATTCTGGTGCTTCTGCAACCAGTGTCCCTAAGCCATGCCATGGTTTTTCTCTTGTGTAAAACATTGTTTCAACTTCTGCAGCCATAATTTCATTCTCCTTTTTCCATTGATTTTTATTCGTTCTTTTTATCAAACATTCCGCTCATGGTTTCGTTAAGCTGTTTCTCATCATGTTCTTTTATGCTATAAACTTCTCCCTGGCTGCTGATAATAATATGGTCCAATAACGGAATCCCCAGCATAACACCACAGGCTTCCAGCCTTGCAGTCAGGTTTATATCTTCCTTGCTCGCTTTTACCCTGCCACCAGGATGGTTATGAAAACAGAAGATTCCATACGCATTCACCAGGATCGCAGCTTTAAATACATCTGCCGGTTCCACATAGCAGGTATTCATGCTACCTTTTGCAACCATTTCCATTAATATTGGTTCACCTTCCCCATTCACAGCGCAAACATATAGCATTTCCTTATCCTGATTTCCGAAAAAAGGGGCTGCAAAACCTGCAGCCTCTTCCGTTGTTGAAAAACTTCTGTTTCCATCTTTCCCTTCATAAAGGACAGAGCCATCCTTTACCAGCTCCGTATGTACACACATGACTCTTTTCTTCATGCTGCCTCCATTTCTGTCTGCTTTAAGAGCAGACCAATTTCCTTGATTCCAGCATCCATACTGTTCTCCAGTTCCAGCTGAAAAGAATCTCCTTTTCCCATCCACCGGACATAAAAGAACTGGATCACATTTGGCAGGACCAGAAGGCAGCGAAGAACCTCTGATTTCATCTCACAGCTCTTTTTCAGTAATGTCTCTGCAATGTTCTCCCTGCAGTTGATCTGGTGCGCCTTCTGGTAAATCTTCTCTGGTTCTAACTGTAATACTCGTTTTTTATACTGCTTCCGTTCCAGCTTGATCTTGGCATTAAACAGCCTTACAATTTCATCCTCTTCCATATTTCACTCTTCCGCCTTTTCTTCTTTTTGTTCTCCTGGGATTTCCTGGTAACATTGTAAAACAGTGAATCTGAGGGCATTTATAACCTGCATTTCCTGTTGGTACCCAGTTACATCCAGCAGCCCATTCTCCTTGTCGAGCTGTGCATACTCCAAATAACGCTCCGCTTCTTTTAACATCCGCCAGCGCCTTTGCCTCGTGCCCCAGACATGCTGATATACAATCTTCTTCCCATCTCTTTGCTGCAGCTTGTATAAACAAACAGTATAACTGACGTACTTCCTGCATTGCTGTGGGCTTTCCCATGTCTCATCACCTCCTCATATAATCAAGTGTTTTTATTGAAAATTCAAGGTTTTTCAACCTTTCATATCTCAGTGAATAAGCCACAGCTATGAGCATTTCAATGTATCAGGTACTGAAATA
>NZ_JBQKCL010000021.1:0-36059 GCF_052122375.1 Blautia sp. HCP3S3_H10_2 | reverse complement strand
CGCCCATATATACGGGAACCGCGAACTACGCTTGCGCTCCGTTTGCGTAGCGCAAAATATATGTGCTACGCCCATATATACGGGAACCGCGAACTACGCTTGCGCTCCGTTCGCGTAGCGCAAAATATATGTGCTACGCCCATATATACGGGAACCGCGAACTACGCTTGCGCTCCGCTCGCGTAGCGCAAAATATATGTGCTACGCCCATATATTTTGCTTGATTATAACATATTTCATCCATAATGCACAGGGAAAAGCGAGTAGGAATCCTATTTTTTTCCAGTAAAATCAAGGCTTTGCAGGAATTGAATAAATTTTTTAAAAAAATTTGAAAAAAGGGGTTGACTTTTATATGGATATTGATATATAATACAACCTGTCGCAAGCGAGAAAACAACTTGCTAAAGCGCATAGGGCTATCGCCAAATGGTAAGGCAACGGACTCTGACTCCGTCATTTCAAGGTTCGAATCCTTGTAGCCCTGCTAAATGGAGCACCTCGGAAGAGGTGCTTTTTTTGTATTCTGCCAAAGACAAAATAGCGTACTATGTTCGAAATTTGTATCCGTAACATAGCACGCTATTCTCGCATCTGCTACCTGTTTCTCAGCTTCTTCTTTCTCCCTTCTCAGCTCTTCTAAGCCTTCATAGATATTTAGCTTTGCATTCGCAAACAACTCACCCATTCCACACCCTCCTTCTATACTGTCCATGAATTCCTCTGCTGTTCTGTTCGGAACATTCATATTTTTCAGCAAGGCCCAAATGATATTTTTCAGTATGTTCTTTATCTCTTCCGATGCATTTCCATAGATACGGCGCAGAAACTCATCAGATTCTTTCGAAAAATCCTCCAAATTTCTCACATTCTGCAATTTGTTAATACGCATGACAAGCGCCATCTCATTATTCTGGCGGAAGAGTTCCTCATCTGTATATTTATGTACACTGACTACATGATATTTAAAATCTGGTATATATTCTTTCATTTCTTCAGCAAATTCAATCCGGTCCCGGAAATGCAACCCAGCCGTCCAGTTTCCAGCACCCTCATAATAAACAATCGGAATGATCAGAGGATAACGAAAGTAATTAATGGGATTACATAAACCTCTTGGTTTATTGTGCCATCTTTACTGCGAAGATATACCTTCTTAATAGTATCTGCCTCATATTCTACACCGCAGTTCAAAAGATATCTGCATATTCGCTTTAGCATATGCTGATATTGCTGACAAAGGAAAACATTTTTTAACCTACGTTTTTTACATCTACAGGTTTTTCAAAATAAGAGAAATTCCCGAAAGCATCAGCAACCCCGCTGTAATCCTGCGGATCCATTTTTCATCTGCAATATTGCTGCATTTTATACCTGCCAGCAATCCCAGTAAAGCAAATGGAAAAAGCAACAGACTCATTTGTACCGTTTTCAGATTCAACAGGCCCAGAACGCTGTAAAGGATTATGCGCACCGTATTATCTGCTATAAAAACCACACTAATATTAGCCTTAAAGGAGTCCGTGTCTTCTGTTACCCTGCTGACATAGGCCGCCAGCAAAGCACCAATGCCAAATAAACCGCAAAGCACTCCTGACAGGATTCCAATAACCGCCAACAGGATTCTGGAGGATTTTCCCTTTTTGTGACTATACTCCCGTAATACCATTTCTGCACCCAGAACGATCACCACTACACCAAATAACAGCTTAATCGCACCTGCATCTACATTTTTCAGCAAAAAAGAGCCAGGAATACTCCCCAACAGGACCAATCCTATAAGGGGGAGATATATTTTCGGATCTAGTCTTTTCCTGTTTTTCCATGTAAGAATCAGATTAGACGGGTACCCCACCAGCAGATCAATTGGCGAAATATCTGCATTCGCCGTACCAAAACTCAATATAGTTGTAAATATCAATGTATTGGCAAAGCCACACAGGCCCTTGATAAAATAAGCTGCCACTACCGCAATAACCCATAAATACATCCAAACTGCCCCTCAATTTTTTGATGTTAAATTTTTGTAAACACGCTCTAATATGCTCTTAGAATACCACTAAAACTAAGGTAACGGCAACACTATCTTCTCACTTTCAGAATCTTCCGCACAATACCCACCGCTATCACAGCCGTCACCACATCTGCACAAGCCTGTGAAACCAGCACACCTGTATATCCAAAGATCCTGGAAAGAATCAGTAGCGCGATCACATACAGCACACCTTGTCTGCTGAGCGATAATGTGAAAGCTCCCAGCGCATTTCCCACAGACTGACACACACAGGTAGATACAAGGGTAACCGCCATGAACGTCATACCCAGCTGCTGAAATCTCAGCATCATTGCCCCATTGTTTACAATCTCCGGATCATTCATAAATATGCTTATGATCATCGGCGCAAACGCACTCATAATCACTGTAAAAACAAGTCCAAGTCCCATTTCAAAAAGATAAGAAAACTTCAAAATTTCTTTCAGTCTTTTCTGATTTCCAGAACCATAATTATAACCAATCAAAGGCTGTCCTCCAAAGGCAAATCCAACCAGGATCAGTGTTGTGATCATATTCGCTTTCAGGGCAATTCCCATAGCAGCGATTTTGTCAGTTCCATAACTGAGCAGAAAATGATTGGTCATCATCACCATGAAGCTCTGCATTAAATTAGTGATCGATGCCGGAATTCCGATAGTAAAAATATCCCGGATCATAACACCAGGGATTTTCACATCGGTAAGTGCCACGGACAGACGTTTTGCCTTCTTTCGGATCGCATAAACATAATAAATATCAGCAATCACATTTCCCAGTACTGTTGCGATTGCAGCTCCGGCTGCTCCCTGTTTCAGTCCGAAAATAAATACCGGATCGAGAATAATATTCACAATAGAGCCCAGAATCGAGCCCGTCATTGCCTGTGTTGCCAGCCCCTCTGTACGAAGAATATTGCTAGGCACAAGGCCAAAAATAATAAATACTGCACCAAGTACGATCCAGGTGTAATAATCACCTGCATACTGCCATGTAGTCTCATCTGCTCCCAATATGCCAAGAATCTGGCTGCGGAACAGAAGAAGTATCACTGTTACGAAAACGCCAAAAAGCACAGACGCCCAGACACAAAAAGCACTGGCCCGCTTTGCATCAGCCTCTCTTTTTTCTCCAAAAAGCCGTGAAATAACCGAACTTCCTCCAAGTCCGAAAATATCCCCAAAAGCAATCATCATTGTAAATATCGGAACCACAAGGGACACTCCTGCCACCAGCTCCTGCACTCCTGTCAATGCGATAAAATACGTGTCCACCATATTGTAGACCAGGGAAACCATCATGCTGAGCACAACCGGCAGCGCCAGTTTCATGTACGCTTTCGGCACAGAAGTTTTTTCAAATAATTCGTTTTCCATGTCTTACTCCTTTCACCAAAAAACATCCATAACCCGAATTGCAAAATGGATTATGGATGTCCGACCGTAGCACTGAAGTAATCAGCGCCCTATCATATTCAATTATATCTGAAAATGTAACGGAGCAAGCCGTTGTAAAAAATAATTTTAATGTCATATTCCGAGACGATATTTTAACAAATCCACTTGCCGACGTCAAGTGGAATCTTCTACTACCACCTTGTGTCCAGCATCAAAGAGTAACCTTTTCGATACTGAATAACCAGGCTGGTATTGTTGACAAGAGAGAGCCATTCTCTTACAATATTTACATATACGGCTTAGAGCCTGTTTGAAAAATCATTCCTGCAATCTGCACGCTCTAGCCCGTTCACATTTTTTTAAGGGGAACTATTTACAATGGAAAAGAAATCAAATCATTTTTCAGGACAGCTTGGTTTTGTCCTTGCCGCAGCCGGCAGTGCTGTGGGAGTGGGAAACTTATGGAGATTTCCCTATCTTGCAGCCAAAGATGGGGGCGGCCTCTTTCTGATCATTTACCTAATCCTGGTACTGACCTTCGGCTTTACTCTTCTTACTTCTGATATTGCCATCGGCCGCCGCACCCAGAAAAGTGCTAGCGACGCTTACACCCAGATGCATCCGAAGTGGAAGTTTCTTGGAATCCTTACTTTCCTAGTACCGGTTCTCATCATGACCTATTACGCAGTGATCGGTGGATGGATCACCTATCCGTGATCTACCTTGCAGCCTCCGCAATCATTGCGCTTGGTTACAGTATTTTCTATGTAGAAGTGAAGTTGCCTAACGGTTCCACAGGTCAGTTACTTGACATTATGGATTACATCAGCAACAGTGTTATGATGCCATTCATCGCATTGCTCTCAACCATCTTGATCGGTTGGATCGTAACCCCCGACTATGTGATTGATGAAATGGAAAAAAATGGGGAAAAGTTCCGCCGGAAAAAGCTTTATAGGGTGATGATCCGCTTCGTTGCCCCGGTTCTGATGTTTATCCTGTTCCTGCAATCTACTGGAATTTTATCTTAAAGCATTTAAAAAAAGTCTTCTGCACCAATGAGTTTGGCTCGCTCTAATTCAAAACGGCGTGTTATGTCCGTATTTTTACCGGTTACATAACACGCCATTTTCCATTAATTAATTCTAAGAAACTGTTCCAGCTGTCTCTGTTTTTCCGCAATCACTTTTTCAATTCCAGCAGCTTTCATTTCTCTGTCAGCCCGTTCTATCATTTTCTCTGTATCCACTGCTCCTGACAAAATAGCAGTATAATATTTATCAACAACAGCCTCGCACAGCTGATACTCCGTTGATACCTCCGAGCTGTCAAAACAGAACCCGATTGCCTTGGAAGTCCGCACATTTTTATTAAAAAAGTCAAGTTTTTTCCAGAAATCTGCCCCTTCTTCCTGCAAAGGCGGCGTATTTGCACAATATGGAAAGAAATAATATTGATCTGCCATCAGATACCCTTTTGATCTTTTACTTGTCCAGGCAATCGTCCCATCTGTATTTTTTTCGTAATGTATTCCCTCAAGTCCATCAACCAGAAGCGTATTTACCTCGCAATCTGTAAACAGCATCTCCAAAACTTCCCATGCAGTTTCTTTATGGGAAGATTCTGCATTTATTCCATAGCCCACTTCAATATAGGAATTTGACACTGCCCATGGTTCCACGCTCACTGTATGTACAACCTCCGTCTGTTCCATATTTGCAAAATTCTCAAAATAACAGATTCCTTTATTATTTCTTACCAGTTCATCTCCCCTTAAAGTATTATTCAAAATATCGGGATAAATTAATCCATCCTTATACCACTGTCTTGTATATCTGCAAAATTCCTGAAATTCTTCTGTATCAAAAATATTTTTCACCACCAATGACTGTCCACAATTCTCTAATACACCTATATTCTTTGAATCCCCTAATCCATCCCAGGTCCAGCCATTGACCAATGCATCACCACCTTGGGGTACCAGTGGATAACGGTCTGGATATTTCTTCTTCAGCTCATACAAAAATGACGAAATTTCATCCAAGGACATTCTTTTTCCAGACTGTATTCCATACTCACTGGCTATTTCTTTCTCAATTGTAAGCCCAATATAATTTCCATAATTCCGGTAACTTGGAATCGCATAAATCTTTCCATTTACTTTTGTTCCAGCAAGCTTTTCTTCATCCCAGACTTTCCGGAATTCCTCAGACGCATTCGCCACACATTCATCCAGTTCCATCAGCTTTCCTTCTTTTACCAGCAAAGGCAACGTCGGCTCGCTCATATAAGCCATAATATCCACTGCATTATTTACCAGCAGCAGGTTAACCTGCTGTTTCCAGTTTTCCATAGGAATATAAATAATGTGGATATTGCAGCCATAACGTTCGCTGATCAGCCTGTTGATCGCATCCTCTACCAGTTCTGCATCAGCAGCTTCATGAACAGAGGGGATTGCTATATTGACGCATGGCAATGTATTCTGTACTTTAAAAAATATGCTCTGTTTTTTCCAGACAGTTCCCACATAGCATAATATCAGGAACAAAAAAACTATTATTCCCAGGCTCTTATATTTCTTCATAATCCCCTCCTTTCTCTGAAGTACAATTGAATCTGTCTACAAGGAAAAATTCTACTTTGCAGACAATCTCTAAAACATTATTATGCAGCCTTTTTTATATCAAAAAACGCAGCGCACATTCCCAGTATTGAAGCCACCAGGCAACAAATGATCCCTGCAATAGCACTCTCAAGATCTGCAACATTACTTGCATTTTTCTGAAAAGTCATAATAAATGCGGCCTCATTAATACGAAGTCCGATGAATTGTATCGCCGCTACCATTAATAATACAGCTCCTAACACTGGCAAAATGTCCTTCCATATCTTCGGCTCTCCCTTTCCAGTCCCCAGTACCAGAATCTCAGTCAGAATTCCAACTACCATACAGCCAATTACAACCTTGCTGATCCCGTAACTTGCAAAATAATCTGTTCTGCAATTCCATACATAACACACCAATGCTGCTACCGCTGCCACCACTGTAATGATCGTAAGATAAAAACCTGCACCTTTATTTTTCATCACTGTTTCCTCTCCTTCCAGTCATCCACGCTTTTCCATACATTACCAAGCTTAAAAGCGTCAGCAGTAAAAAGGCAATCTGTAATCCGGTGAGCAGATTATCATACCATGTGCGCACACTTACCAGATGACTGGAAGCAGCCATTCCGTCCATGGCATTAGAATTTGCAAGTGCAAATGCCTGCCACTTCATAGCCTGTTTCAATGCCTTCAGAAGTTCTTCGTCCTGGCTTACGTTTTCTTTAGTCCAGTAAGTCCATTTTTCTGCGATTGCTTCCATCGTGTCGTCACCTGTTTTACAGGTCATCGTCACTCCATTCATAACCGCTTCTTTTAACACGCAGTAATTTGCCTGTGGAATCGCATCTTCACTGAGAAGGCCCTCAAATCCCCATTCCTTACGGAGAATATTTACCATCAGACCTGCATGGGCATTACATGGTAAAACACCAACTCTGTTAAACGCAGACATAGCTGCCAGTGCATGTACATCCTCAAAGGAACTCTGGAATCCACGAAGCTCGTTTTCCCTTGCCTGCTGCTCTGTCATAAACGTACTGATTCCAATTCTGTTTACTTCTGTATCATTAAATGCCAAATGCTTTGGCGCGATCAGACAGCCATATTTCTGTCCGCCTTCAACAAAGGCAGCTCCCATAAAGCCAGTCAGAACCGGATCCTCTGAGTAATACTCATGGTTACGCCCATTATAAGGACTACGATGAATATTCACACCGGCTCCCCAGTAAATGGTTAGATTAGACCAGAGGGAATAATTTCCCATTACTTCGCCATACTTTTCTGCAAGTTCTTTGCTGAATGTTTGGCCGATCACAGTTTCATTTGCCATAACACCGGCTTTATATTCCAGGTTCTTGTCGTCCTTTTCTACAGCGCAAGGATCACCGGAAGCAGTGTCATAATTTGCATACTGTCCAAGCGGGTAGGAATAAATTCCATTTGGTCCATCATTCTGTATTACCTCAGGAGAATTTAAAGATGGCATAGCTTTTGTGCTCACACCGCCAAAAGCAGTACGTTTCATGGCATCTTCCAGGGTTAGCTGATCCATAAGCTGATTCCACAAAGGATCTTCTATATCCGAATTTCCACGAAGGTCAGATAATGTCATATGATTGTCAGCTCCCAAAACAACTTCATCTGGATTACCCTGAGCTTTAATCTCATAATTATCATTATTCATTGCCTGAAGCATCTCATCTGTTGCAGTAATATCTTTGTATGTAACCGGCCATGTTTTCTCCCAGTCACTTCTTGACAGATATGTCACAATATCTGGCATCCAGTAATTCAGATCCATATCCTGAAGCTGGTTCTCAACTGCAGTACCATTTTTTGTATAGGCAAATGTCTTATCATCCAGCTGTTCCAGATTCCATGAGGATACCAGTTCCTTATTTCCCTCTTCTGTCATTCCATCACTTATTTTACTTCCTGTATATGCAAGCACATTGTTTGCTGCCTGATGCGCATCTTCGCCAACCGCAAAATAATAAGCACCTGACTCAAGAATGTAACATCCCTTCGTTCCTGCTTCATTGTCAGCACCAGAATCCCAGCTTGTCATATACTGCATATCAGCCTGAATTGTAAGGGTTTCACTTTCCCCAGGCTGAAGCAGCTGGGTTTTTCCATAGTCCAAAAGCTGAACACCACTTTTTTCAATGCCATTCTCTTTATCATAATCTGTATACGGCAGGGAAACATATAACTGTACTACATCTTTTCCAGCTACATCACCTGTATTTTTCACAGTTACCTTCGCAGTTACCGTTTTATTTTCCAGATCAGGCGTTACTTCATCCAATGTTTTCTCAAAGGTAGTATAACTTAATCCATATCCAAAAGGATAAGAAACCTCATTTTCATACATCCAATTGCCACTGGTACTTCCCACAGAAGCATCTGCATTTCCCTGATTTAAAACACAATCCATATAACGGGTTTCATAATATTTATAGCCGATATAAATATTCTCTGCCTCTACCTGTACAGAGTTGATACAGTTATCATTATCTGCGTTTGTATATTCATAAACTCCATAATTCTGTGCAGCAGGTGAAAGAGAATTATCCACTGCATAAGTATCGCTTAAATGTCCAGAAGGATTGGCTTCTCCGGAAAGAATATCTGCTACACCATAGAAGCCATAGCCTCCCGGAAAACCAATCTGTAATATTGCATCAACTGCTTCGTTTTCCTTGATTTCCTCAATTTCCATGGCACTGGCATTATTCAAAAGAAGGATCAGCTTACCTCCATTTTTCTCTTTTTCTTTCACAGCTTCCGCGATCAGATCCCGCTCATCATCAGACAAGCCAAGTGGATCCTCCTGATTCAGCTTCTGATCCGGATTTACGCCATCTTCTCCTGGATAATAAGTTCTGTTTTCGCCACCAGAACGCGCTAACGTTAATATAGTAGTATTATACTCGGACAGACTGTCCTTCCAATCCTTTTCAACGCTCTCCAGTCTTTCTAATGATGGCTCCTTACTGCTGAATACACCTGAAATAAGCGGCGCTGTCAATGTTCCTGTCTGATTTTTCTCATCAGGATAATCTGCAAAAACAGCGTCATTTGTGTACATTTTCTGAAGAACAGGATTAATCACAAACCCTTTTTCCTCCAATGCTTCCACAAAGTCTACTGTATCTGCATCCGTTCCCTCGTTTTCTGTCAGAAGACTTCCCATATCACCGCCCATAACTGGGTAATAACTGGAAAAACCAAGAAGGGAGACCTTCTTCATTTCATCCTTTGTAAGCGGAAGTGCTCCATTATTTTTCAGAAGGACACTTCCCTCTTCACTCATAGTCTCTCCAAGATCCGCGATTGCCTGTACCATTTCCTTTGTACTTGCATAATCCGATTTGTAAGCATAAAGATTTTCACTCTGTTCCTCTCCGTCAGTTACCAGTTTTGTACTGGACGTCCCAAGAAACTTGTCAATATCCGTACGGAACCGCTCTACAATAGGGGATGCCGTCAAGGTCAAAGCCAAGCATGAGGCTGTCACAGAAGTAATTCCTCGCCAGCGTCTTTGAATCGTTCGTCTGTTTTTCTCTTTCATTTTCCCTGTTCCTTTCTTTTTTCTTCTATTTTAAAGAACAGATGAAAATATTTCTTTTTCTTTTCCGATTTTTCTTTTTTGTTTTACGACCGGTTCTTTTTTAACTGCTTTGTTTTTCTTGCTGTCTGTATTCCTGGGGTGACATTCCGGTCATTTTGCGGAAAATTGTTGAAAAATATGAGAAATTGTCATACCCTACTTTTCCTGCAATGATGCTTACAGAGAGACAGGATTTCGCCAGAAGGTGCTTCGCCTGTCCGATTCTAAGTTCCATTATATAGTCCTTATAGGTAGTTCCCGTATATTTTTTAAATAACCGTGAAAAATAATCCTCATTCAGATGAAGCATTTTGGAGGCTTCTGTACGGGAAATATTACGACTTAAATTTTCTTTTAAATATTTTTCCAGCGAATGAATCTGCCTTTCATAATTTTGCTTATCTGCCTCAGTTCCTTCATCCAACTGAAACGAAAGCTCCTTCTCCATTTCGGCCTGGCTTTTTCTTCGCTCTTTTTCCTGTGGCATTTTACTTTCCAGTTTCTCATTCCGTTTCCATACAGCTTCCTGGACAACCTTCTGAATTTCTTCATATCTCGCCGGCTGTAGAATATAGTCAAAACCACCTAACCGGATTGCTTCTTTCGTATACTTAAAATCCGGATGTGCCGTAAGGAATATCCCAAGCAGGTCCATATCCCTCGCTCTTACCCAGCGGAAAAGCTCAATTCCATTCTCTTCAGGCATTTCAATATCTGTAAGTAAAATATCAATCTCCTGATCCAATAGCTGAAGCTTCGCCTCACTGGCACTACAGGCTGTGTATACCTTATCTATTCCTATCCCTTTCCAGTTAATATCATCTCTCAGACTTTCTACAATATCCTTCTGATCATCCACAATCAACAGCTTCATTATCCATTTCCTTTCTGAAGGGCAAGATCAACTCGCTTACTGCACCATCTTCATTATAAAAATAGTATTCTGCTTTATCTCCGTATAAAATATGACATCTTCGTTTCAAATTCAAAATTCCCACACTACTTTTCTCTGTTTCAGTCTCTCCGTTTATTTCCTGTAATACATGATTCGGATATCCGTTTCCATTGTCACAGATCCGGATATCCAGAAATTTACCATTCTCTGTATCCAAAATCTGTCCGTATATTCTAATAAGCAGGGTATTTCCATTTTCTCCTACTTTTGCGTATTTCAAACTATTCTCAATAAACGTCTGAATCCCAAGTGTAGGAATCATCCAATGCTGCGCTTCCCCATCCACATTCCACTTGATTGCAAATTTTCTGCCAGTGAGAATTCCCTGCATTTGTTCATAGTTTTTCACATACTTGATTTCATCCTTCAGCAGAACAAGTTCTTTCTCGGCCTGCAACAAATACCTGAGATGATAGGATAGCTCCATGATCAAATCCTGTGCCTTCTCCTTATCCCCTCTTTTTGCAAGCACGTTCAAAGTCTTTAAACTATTGAGATAAAAATGTGGTTTTAATTGAAGCTTCAGATATTGCATCTGGGCTTTCTGTTTCTGAATGGTTCCTTCGTATGCTGCGATTTTTTGTTTCCGTATTTCGGCAACCATTGCCTCCATTGCCGCATTTACTTTCTGAATCTCTTCCAGGTTCCCAGTATCTTCCATATGGCAATCCCAGTTTCCCTGGCTGATCTCATCCATAGTGTTCTGTAGCTTTTCCAGCGGATAAAAAAATTTCTTTTTCATATATTGATACAGCACAAAAAATGCCACCAATATAGTACATGTCACTGCTACAAGCAAAAGCTGTGTTATATTCATATAGCTGAAAAGATCAAGCTGTATTTGTACTCCCAACCACAGATCAGTTCCGGGAACCTTCGTTAGCAAATATCTTGAAAAATTTTTATTTCTGAAAAAACTATTTTCAAATTTTAATGTTTCTTCTGCCAAATCTTCTTTTACAGAACGTTCTTTCTCATCCTCTATATGGTTATCCAGTAATTTTCCATCTAAACTGTAAAATATATTTCCCTGCTGCCGCTCATTCAATTCCAGATTTTTCTCACCCTCTTCAAAGCTATATACCATTTCCAATAGCGCATAATTCTTTTTGCAATACAAAAATCCATAAACAGATCCATTAACCTGGGTAAACATCCACTCCCAGTTATTGGAAGCAGAGTCTATTATCTCCTGTTGAATTTGTCTGATCTGTTCCAGGTCTTCTTCTGGAATCTTCGTGTCATCAAAACAATACCTTTTTGCAGCATTCTGATAGTCATACAGCAAATATCCATGCAGCCATTCATTCAGCAACATTTTACTGTTTATATCCTGATTCAATTCATATTCATAATCATAGGAATCTTCTGGATTTACTCCACTCCCCAATGCCTGAAAACGAAGATCATTTATATAAATGTCATACAGGTATTTCTGAAGTTCACTTAAATCCTCCCCATAAGCCTGGGCCAATTTTTCTATTACCGCTTTTTGCTCCTGTAATTTTGTTTTTTGATAATTTCCTATTAAAAAACAATCCATACAGGTAAGCAATATCATGATTGCACAGCATCCCAGAACAGTTGAGACCAGGATTACCCGGTTCAGAGACACACTTTTCTTTTCTTTCATTCTGTCTCCTTTGATTTTCTCATCAAAGTTTTTGCTAAAATGGCATATTATGCCCAGTTTTACCCTGGTAACATAACATGCCACTCTTACAGTTATCTTTCAACAGACCTAGTAGCCAAACAGCTCCGCCGTCTTTCTCATCCTCTCAGCAATCGGTACCCCGAATGGGCATCTTGCCTCACAGGCCTGGCAGCCAATGCATTCCGAAGCTTTATGTTCCAACAGCTCATAATGAGACTGCACCGTAGCAGGTACCTTCGGCTGCATGGTTGCCAGATCATAAAATTTATTGATCATGGCAATGTCCAGATCGGATACGCAAGGCTTGCAATGTCCACAATAAGTACACTCTCCACGATAAGAATGCAGCGGGGCATTGGCAAGAACAGAAGCATAATCCTTCTCTTCCTCAGAAGCGGTTTCATATGCAGTCGCAGCGTCAATCTGCTCCTTCGTATCATAACCACACATTATGGAACAGACTGCCGGTCTGGTCAGCGCATAATGGATACACTGCACAGGCGTTAATGTTACACCAAATGGAGAGCGTTTTTCATCGAAAAGTCTTCCGCCTGCAAAGCCCTTCATAACCGTGATTCCAACATCATTCTGCTCACAGACCTTGTATAAACGCGCACGCTCCGGATCAATCCCTTTCAGGCTGGAATCAAATTCTTCAGCAAACATGGTGTCAATGTTTTCACTTGCAGGAAGCATATCAAATGCTGGGTTAATGCTGAAAAGAATCATTTCCACGAACCCTGACTCAGCTGCCTTAATAGCAACCTTCGGGTTGTGAGAGCTCATCCCGATGTGATGGATCACACCTGTATTTTTTAATTCCATCACATAATCCATATACTCAGAATGCTGGATCTGTTCCCACTCTTCTTCGGAATCTATGTAATGGATCATTCCAAGATCAATATAATCAGTCTGCAGTCTTTTTAACAGATCTTCAAATGCCGGGCGCACATATTTCATATCCCTGGTACGGTAATACTGTCCGTCTTTCCAGGTGGAACCAATGTGTCCCTGGATGAACCACTTGCTTCTGTCCTCCTTAATTCCTTTTCCAATAATATCTCTGGACTTTGGATCTGCCATCCAGCAGTCAAGGATATTTACACCTTTCGAAGCTGCATACCGGATCAGTTCGATACTCTCCTCCTCCGGATGGCGCTCCAGCCATTCTCCACCAAATCCGATTTCGCTCACTTCAAGTCCTGTTTTTCCTAATCTGCGAGTTTTCATTTTGCTTTCCTCCTTTATTTTTGATATATCCAGCAGTTCACTCTTTATTTCATAATTTTGCAAATCGTATTCACCAATGTCTCTACACTTACAAGTTTCGCCAGATGACCATTCATTCCAGCTGCAAAAGATTTTTCCCTGTCTTCCTCAAAAGCATTTGCAGTCATAGCAATAATCGGTATAGCTGCAATGTCAGGATTCTTCAATGCACGGATCTGTTTCGCGGCTTCATAACCATTCATAACCGGCATCTGAATATCCATGAAGATCAGGTCATATTGTCCAGGAACAGCCTGTTCCATTTTTTTCCACGGCTGTCCTACCGTTGTTTGCTGTTTCAATTATAAATCCTGCATCCTCCAGAATTGTCTGTGCAATCTCCTGATTCAACTCATTATCCTCTACCAGAAGGATTCTCTTCCCACTATAATTATTTTTTTCCACTGCTTCTCACCACTTAATTTGAACGTCAGATTGACAGTGAACTCACTGCCCTTTCCTTCCTCACTTTTAACCGTAATGGTACCGCCCATCATATCTACAATGTTCTTGGTAATTGCCATACCCAGTCCGGTTCCCTGTATTCCGCTTACTGTAGATGTCTCTTCCCGTGAAAAAGATTCAAAAATATGCTCCTGGAATTCAGGTTTCATACCAATTCCAGTGTTTCGGATAATAAACTGATAACTACCATATCCTGTCGGTGCGGATTTCAACTGTCTTACACGGATACCAATTGTTCCGCCAATTTTGTTGAACTTAATACCATTGCTCAAAATATTCAGCAGAACCTGGGTCAGCCTCAGCTTATCCGCAATAATATCCTCATCCCACACATCTACTGTATCAATGAGAAAATCGAGCCGTTTGGAAGCAATATTCGGCTGTACAATAGTTCGGATATCATGCAGCAGATCCGGCAGATGTAATGGGTTCTCGTTAATCTTTACTTTTCCGCTCTCTGCACGGAGCAGTGCTACCTCCAGTTCCTTATGGCTCTCCTGCAGTTTTTTATTTAATTCCTGGGATTGTTTGGCTGCTTTCTTTGCTTTTGCCTCGGCAACCCTTGATTTTTTTAAGGAACTAAGGATTATCACAAGGATAATGCCAAATATCACAATAAATACTGTAACAACTATCAGAAGATTATCTTTTATAAATTGTGTCAAAGTAACCTTCTGACTGCTGTTTTCATACATGGACAGGGCGCCGGAAAACATGGCAGCTGACATAGTGTCCAGCGTTTTATTCAATACAGACAGCAGAACTGTATTTTCCAGGTCCACCGCAAAGGATATGTTGCACTGCTGCATCAACGAAGCAACATACAGCTTCTTATCTTCAATGTACTTTGCCAGACGACCAATCTCATCAACAAAACAGTCTGCCTCTCCTGAATGTACCGCTTTTACAACATCTTCTGCGGAATCATACTCCACGATTTTCCACTTCGGATAGTTATAGGAAATATACCATTTTAGTGACAGTTTTCCTTTTTCTATTGCAACCGTATTTTCTGCATTTTCGTCAAAATAATTTTTAGCAGTAACAGCTGCCATATCCGCCGTCAAAACGGTATTGGACAAAATAAAACCATTGTCTTCTGCAGCTGAAGGATTCTGGCTAAAATGGAAGATCCTATCAATCCTGCCATCCTTTAACGCTTGTATCAGTTCTTCCTTTAAATCCGGACGGTCTTTATTAATAACAAAATAAGGTCATGTTTTTCTTCCCACTCGAAAAATTGTGTTGCATGGATGCTTCCTTCCAGCAGACCAACACGCTTGCCATTTAAAGAATTCAGATCAGAAGCAGAAATGTCCGTGTTTCTCAGGTCTGCTTACAGATAATATCGTTCTTCCCCCATTGGCAGTTCAGAAAAAAGCATTTTTTCTGCGCGTTCTTCTGTATAGGAAACACCGCTCATCAGATCTATTTCCCGATTCTCCATCATTTTCAGCAGGTCAGACCAGCCAGCATTTACATAATCGTAAGTCCAGCCCGTATACGCAGCCACTGACTGCTGATATTCATAACCGTATCCACTTTTCTGGCCATTTTCACCGATAATGTTATAAGAATCCTCATACCAGCATTATATAAATTCTCTACGTTGTAAAATCCGCATATTACAAGCATTATCCGCATTATTTCAGTATTTTTTCTTAACCTTTTCTGGCTCCAGGTGGTCACTTCGCAATAAATAAAACGCCCAGTGTCCCTGGCCCACAGTGACTGGAGATTACGCCGCCAGCCCGCGTTTCCAGTATCTCCTGGAAAATTCCCAGACCTTCCAGATAACTGCGCACTTCCTCCACTATAGCCCGGTCACACCCCGAATGGGTGATAAACACACGGTCCGGTCTTGCATTTTTCAAGCTATCTTCCATATCCTTCACATATGACAAGATCACAGAAGCGATCTTTCCGCGGTATTTCTTCGAAGCATTCATAGCTCCATTTTCTACCACGATTCTGGGATGCAGCTTCAACACTCCGCCAGCCATGGCTGCAACTGCGTTACAGCGTCCACCGCGATACAGATAAGTAAGAGTATCCACAACAAAGCTTGCCCGCACATTTAGCTTCAACGCCTCCATGGCAAAAGCGATTTCTGCCGCGGTGTGGTGATTCTGCGCCATAATTGCCGCTTCTATTACCAGAAGTCCGATTCCAGTGGAAAGATTGGCTGAATCAACCACTCTGATCCTGTCCGTGGCTTCCAATTCCTCAGCCGCAAGGCGCATCACATTTCCAGAAGTTGACATACTTCCGGAAATGGAAAAACAGACAATTTCGCGTCCTTCTTCCACATAAGGGCGGAAAAGCTCCACCGCAGCAGCCAGAGACGGAGCTGAAGTCTTCGGAGTCGTCCTGTGCTCATCAGACCAGGCAAAAATCTGCTCTGGCGTAATATTTTTACCATCCTCATACTCCTCTTCACCCAGAAGAATATGAAGGGGCAGAATGTCTATCTCATACTTTGCAACCAGCTCCGGTGAAAGATCACAGGTGCTGTCTGAAATAATTTTAACCATATTATAAATCTCCTGTTCATTTTCGAATCTTATTCGCCAGAAACTTCTTCATGGTATCTGTCACAGTCTTACCATCCAGCGGTTTCACCAGATGCTCATTCAGCCCGGCTTCCAGGCTCTTCTCAATATCCTCCTGAAACGCATTTGCACTCATGGCAATAATGGGAATGGTGATCGCATCTGCCCGGTTCATGTGCCGGATCCGTCTGGTAGCCTCCAGACCGTCCATAATTGGCATCATAATATCCATCAGGATAATGTCAAAAAATCCGACTTCAGAATCCCTGAATTTTTCCACTGCTTCCTCACCATTTACAGCAGTAAATACCTGTACCTGCTCCTGTTCCAGGTGGAATTTCGCAATTTCCATATTCAGCTCATTATCTTCTACGAGAAGAGCTTTTACCCCTTTCAGGGACAAATATTCAAAGGATGGAGTCTTGACCTCCGGATTATGATTTACTTTAAACGGAAGCCGGATCGTATATTTCGTTCCCTCATTTAATTTACTCTCCACCAGCATGGTTCCACCCATTGCTTCCACAGTCTGCTTGACAATAGAAAGACCAAGTCCAACACCCTTTATACTGTTCAAAGATGTATTATCTGCCTGAATATAAGGTTCAAAGGCATGCTCCAGAAATTCCGTACTCATTCCGATACCTGTATCGGAATTAATAAATTCAAACCATACCGTTTCCCCATCACAGCTGATTTCCTTACATCTGCAATAAATCGTACCGCCCTTTTTGTTATATTTTATGGCATTACTGGAAAGATTCATCAGAATTCTGGAAAGCCCTTCCGCACTTCCAATCAGATACCTGTGCTCAATGTATCCCGGTTTCCAGTCTACAACAGAATGGAGTCCCTGGGCATTGCACTGCATATCTGTCATTGCCGTCAGATTCATCAGCAGGTCGATCAGATTAAAGGGCTGCTCCGACAGATCTACTGACTTATTTTCCAGCCGGTTCATATCCAGGACATTGTTCACCAGGGAAACCAGATAATCTGCTGCCACCCACATTTTCTCCCTGCATTCGTTCTGTTTTTTCAGATCGTTGGGATAGCTGTCCGCAATGCGCAGCATTCCCAGAATCCCATTGACCGGTGTACGGATATCATGGGAAATAGAGGACAGAAAACGGCTCTTCATCTCATTTGCGGCAATGGCATCCTTCTTTTCTTCTTTTGCCCTGGCCACTACATCATCAATGTAACGGACTACCATAAGCACCTGCTCCGGATCTCCTATGTCCAGATACCGCAGCTGGCAGTCATGTATCTTTCCCCCTGCTTCTGCCTCAAATACAATGCTGTATTCCTTTTTCCCGGCGAGCTGGGTTTTAACATTTTCCAACTTTATTTTTTCCCGTATATACGCCTGCTCATGGTCTACAACAAACTTGTCAATTAAGTTCAGGCAACTCTTATCATATGGCATTTCTGGTCCTATGTCCCTTTCATTTACCATATCTCCAAAGTCGGTGCTGATTATTCTGACCGTTTGTTTTTTCAGATTTACAAGGCAGAAGCTGACATAATCCTTTCCCAGGATTTCCAACAACCGCAGCTGCCGTGTTCTGTCATCCCCAAATAAATCTGCCAATCCGTTTTCTTCCGCTGAAGCATTCTTTTCCACATTTTTCTTTTCCATATTTTCCATTATCATTTCTCCTGTCGTTAGCTGCTGGAACACAGCCACAATCCGCAACTAATCTGTATTCATGGGATTTTTATTGATAAAATGGTGCAAAAACCTAATTTAATTATACGCGGATGGTCGGCTTTGTCAATTTTATAGTCCTTAGCTAATTGAATTTTTTAACATATCGTGTAAAATAAAAACGAAAGCCTAATGGAATATATAAGCCTGGATTTTGACGGATTGTCCAGAACCATTGCCGAGCTGATTGGTAGTATTGAGATAGAAGTAAATACGAATAGCGATTGAAAAAATCCATACAGAAGAAACAGCTCTCTTATTTTATAATAATGAACAGTCACTGCGCAGCATTATTAAGCTCGCTTATTTTAGTTACAGGGACTATTATCTGAAATTTGAGGAATTACCTGCTGGAAACGGCTATGCCGATATCGTATATCTTCCAAAAAGAAATTCACCTCTTCCAGCTCTTGTAATTGAAATGAAATGGAATCAGTCTGCTAAAGGCGCAATTGATCAGATTAAGAACAAACACTATCCCGATGCGATTAAAGATTTCGGTGGGGAAATTCTGCTGGTTGGAATAAATTATGATAAAGATGTGCCAGCGGGAGAACGTAAGCATACCTGTACCATTGAGAAATGTAGCTCCTGTTCACAACTTAACCAGCAATGAAATATATTGAGATATAGCTGAAATATATTGGATAGAATTTGCCAAATAAAATTTCTTTTTTGACATTCTTTTAAAAACATGTTAATATAATTAGTATAAAAGGTGCTACCGATAGACGGTTAGTCCGGTTTGATTATAAAAATAACCGCTTAGTTTTCCAGACACGGGCGGTTATTTTTGTGATTTACTATTTTCTTTACCGAATGCATATCCGATACTAAAGCAGGTTAAGCCGAAGCTCACTACTGCAATGAAATCTACGATACTCATTGGCTTAGCCCTCCTTTCCGACAGATTCCCTTATGGGTTTCTATGTAATCAGAGGGTCACAGTCCCTCTGGTGAAGGACTAACCGCCTACCGTTATGGTAGCACCCAATATTATTTTATCATTTATATAATTATATTACAATAAATATTTTATTATGTAATAATTTTTCTGCTAATCCCGTTTTTATTCCCCTAACGTCAGCATGGTATCAATACAAGCCTTCGCCTTCACTCTCACATTCTCATCCAGATTGATTTCCTCTCCACCCTGTCCACGAACACAGTTATATACATCCATCAATGTAGTCAGCTTCATATTGTGACATACACAATCCTTGGACAGCGGGTAAAATTTCTTCTCCGGGCACTCGAACTGCAGATGCTGCACGATACTGTTTTCCGTTCCGATAATAAATTCTTCTGCGTCACTTTCCTTCGCATATTTCATAATCCCAGTGGTACTTCCAATATAATCAGCCATAGCAGAGACCTCCGGCAGACACTCTGGATGTACCAGGAATTTCGCCTCCGGATGAGCCGCCCTTGCTTTTTTCACATCTCTTACGGACATTCTGAGATGAGTCGGACAGCCTCCATGGACAAACTTAAACGTCTTCTCAGGAACCTGTTTCTCCACCCAGGCACCAAGATTGCAGTCCGGAATAAACAGGATCTTATCATTATCAATGTTTTTCACAATTTTTACCGCAGAGGAAGAGGTTACGCACACATCACAGATTGTTTTCAACTCCGAAGTGGTATTAATATAAGCCACAACCGTATAATCCGGATTCGCTTCCTTCAGCGCAGAAAGCATTTCCACATCCAGCTGCTCTGCCATGGGACATCCCGCACCGCTGTTGGAAAGGTAAACTGTTTTCTCCGGAGAAAGAATCTTTACGGTTTCTGCCATAAATCTTACCCCGCACATCAGCACATTTCTCTGCGGCGCCTTAGCAGCCTGCTGGCTCAGCCCGTAAGAATCTCCTGTGTAATCGGCAACCTCCAGGATTTCCTGGCTCTGGTAAGCATGAGCAAGAATACAGATATCTTTTTCCTTCTTTAAACGCAGAATTTCATCCTGCAGCTGTCTTGTTGTCATCATAATTACTTTTCGCTCCTGTTTTTATTTTTGCACTTTTCGATTTTAATTTCCTGTTTATTTCTTTATATCTCTTTTGGGGATACGCTTCTTCACATTTAAGTTTTACACATTCCTCTTTCAAGACATTTTCTTAGGATTATATTCTCTTACCGTCCCACTGTCAACAAAAAAGTTTACAGTTATCTTGTCAATTGTAAAGTTTAGTGGTATACTACAGGACATGTCAGCCTGTAAAATTTCTAGAAACGCTTTCAAAAAGCCACCCGCAACTAGTATGACTCACGCCAATTGGCGACCTGATTCATGCAGGATAAATTTTCATCTGCAAGGCGGAGGAAGGAGGCGTAGCGGTGGCTACGGCGACTGACGACAACGCAGTAGATGGAAATTTAGACAAATGAAGCAGGTTGCTAATTAGCGTAAGTCATACTAGCCTGTAATATGGGGCGTGCAGATTGCATGAATGATTTTTCAAACAGGCTCTAGAATTTTAAACATAACATTTTCAACCAAAAAGGACTTACAAAATTATGAAAACAGATATCCTCATCACAGGAAGCGGCTGTTCCGGCCTTTATTGTGCCCTCAAGCTTCCCCGCGATAAAAAAATCACCATTATAACCAAATCAGATCTTACCAGCAACGATTCTTACCTTGCCCAGGGCGGCATGTGCATGCTGAAAGAACAGTCCGATTATGATAGCTTTTTCGAAGACACCATGAAAGCCGGCCATTACGAAAATGACAAAAAATCTGTAGAGATCATGATCAAGACCTCCCCGGAGGTTGTCAAAGACCTGGTTTCCTACGGTGCCCGCTTTGAGCGCAACGAAGACGGCAGTCTTGCCTACACCAAAGAAGGTGCCCATTCCACCAACCGCATCATTTTTCACGAAGATGTAACCGGCAAAGAGATCACCAGCTCCCTGCTCCGAGAGGTACAGAAGCTGTCCAATGTAGAGCTTCTGGAATACACTACCCTGGTTGATATCCTGGAAAAAGACAACCACTGCTATGGCGCTGTCATCCGCCGTCCAGATGGTTCCCTCGATACTGTTACTGCCACCTATACAGTTCTGGCAAGCGGCGGTGTAGGCGGACTTTACAGACATTCAACCAATTTCCGCCACCTTACAGGCGATGCCCTTGCCATTGCCAGCAGACATCACATCGAACTGCAGAATCCGGATTACGTGCAGATTCACCCCACCACCTTTTACACCAAACGCCCGGAAGACCGCAGCTTTCTCATTTCCGAATCCGTCCGCGGCGAAGGCGCCAAATTATATGACAAAAACATGAACCGATTTGTGAATGAACTGCTGCCACGCGACCTTCTTTCCGAGAAAATTCATGAGCAGATGGCAAAAGACGGCACCGACTTCGTCTGGGAAGATCTGCGCACCATCCCTGCGGAAACCCTCCGCCACCATTTTCCAAACATTGTTGAACACTGCCGGGAAATGGGCTATGATGTGTTCAAAGAATGTATCCCGGTGGTTCCTGCACAGCACTATTTCATGGGAGGCGTAAAAGTGGATCACGAAAGCCGTTCCTCCATGGAAAATCTTTATGTAGTAGGCGAAGCTGCCTGCAACGGTGTTCACGGCAAAAACCGGCTGGCAAGCAATTCCCTGTTGGAGAGCCTTGTTTTCGCAAGACGTGCTGCACAGGATATGGCAGAGCATGATCTGGCTGCACAGAACACGGCAACACACGACGCAACACAGAATCCAGCAACACAGGGCTCAGCAGTGCAAAACCCGGCAACGCAAAACCCGACGGATAACACTCCGATTACCGCAAAAAATCCAGAAACAGCTACACGTACTAAGGAAACTGCCAGCGAAATTGCCGATTACTTAGCTTCCCACGTAGATTTCACTCCGTACCAGGACATCCAGTCCCTCGCCGAAACTTATCACCACCTCGCCACCCAGGCCATTACCCTTGGCCAGAATACCGAAGGCAGAAAGGAATTTTTATATGTTTGATCAGGTAACTCTTGGGTTAAATGTTGACCCATATATTTTAAGTGCATTAAAAGAAGATATCACCAGCGAAGATGTCTCCACCAACAGTGTAATGCCAGATCCAACTCCGGGTGTTGTAGATCTTATCTGCAAACAGGACGGCATCATCTGCGGTCTCCAGGTTTTTGAACGTGTTTTTACACTTCTGGATCCATCCACAAAGGCCGAATTCTATGTAAAAGACGGCGACCATGTAGAAAATAAGCAGCTCATTGGAAAAGTTTACGGAGACATCCGCGTACTTCTCTGCGGAGAAAGAACCGCCCTCAATTATCTCCAGAGAATGAGCGGGATTGCTACTTACACCAGCCAGGTTGCAGCCCTTCTTGAAGGCACCGGCATCAAGCTTCTGGACACCAGAAAAACATCCCCAAACAACCGCATTTTTGAGAAATATTCCGTTCGTGTGGGCGGCGGCAACAATCACCGTTACAACCTTTCCGACGGTGTTCTCCTGAAAGACAACCACATCGGTGCCGCTGGCGGCGTAAAGCAGGCCATCTCCATGGCCAAAGCCTATGCGCCTTTTGTCCGCAAAATTGAAGTAGAAGTAGAAAATCTTGATATGGTGAAAGAAGCTGTAGAAGCTGGCGCTGATATTATCATGCTGGACAACATGACCACTGAACAGCTGAAGGAATCCATTGATTACATTGCGGGCCGTGCTGAAATCGAAGTTTCTGGAAATGTAACAAAAGAAAATATTGCCAGACTCACTGGTTTGGGTGTAAATTATGTATCAAGCGGAGCACTTACACATTCTGCTCCTATTATGGATTTATCCATGAAGAACCTTCATCCGGTTGAATAAATTTCCATAATCAACAGGCTACAAAAGGCTTTTAATACTACCACCCGCAGACAGGAGATGAACATATGAAAGGTGAAGAACGAAGAAAACAGCTTTTAAATATCCTATCCTCCAGCAATAGTCCCGTTTCCGGCGGTACTTTATCTAAAGAATTAAACGTAAGCCGTCAGATTATTGTCCAGGATATTTCTCTCCTGCGTGCCAATGGTGCTACTATTTTTTCCACCAATAAGGGCTATCTGCTTCAGGAGGATAAGAAATATTCCAGGGTTTTCAAAGTTTTCCACACAGACGACCAGGTGGAGGAGGAATTATCCACCATTGTAGACACTGGTGGACAGATCCGGGATGTATTTGTTTATCATAAAGTATATGGTGTCCTGCGCGCCGATATGGGAATTAAATCCCGCCGTGATATCCACGCCTACATGGATGAGATCAGCACCGGCAAATCCAGCCTTCTGAAAAATGTAACCTCCGGTTACCACTACCACACCATAGATGCCGAAAGCGAAGATATCCTGGACGCCATCCAGGAAGAACTTCAGCAGAAAGGCTTCCTGGCGAAATTACAGGATTATGAACCGGTTGATTTCTGGGGCGGACAGGACTAAACTCTATTTCAAGAGCCATAACCCGTTAGCAATATCTCCCATTAGAAATATAATACATTAAAATATAACACATTAGAAATGTATGCCATTAGGCACACCATTAAAAATTACACCTACTGCAATTCCCGAATCAGAATACAGCAGGTGTAATTTTTTTCTCTTTTTCAGGCCCCCTTCTCCTGATGTCTATTTGAAAAAGCCAGGAATACCATCCCCCTAATCATATTCCAGCTTCCGGCAGCATACATATAAAAATATTGTAACTGTTCAGCGCCAAAGAGGCTTTCGCCTCCTGAAAGGGGGATTTTTCATGCCATACCTGTACACCCGCCTGATTAATAAAACGCATCCACTCCCATCCGACTATGTTCCCGAAAATCTCATAGATATCGGAATTCCCTTCGATGCACCTCCCGGTGACCCGAAACGTCTTCTGGAAAAAAGAGCGGCCAAGGCTGCCCTTCGTCTCATAAATACGGCCTGTCAGGAAGGTCTGTGCCTTTATGGGATTTCCGGCTATCGTTCCTACAAACGCCAGATGGAGCTTTACACCGGAAGTCCCTATGTCGCCGCCCCTGGCACCAGTGAGCACCAGAGCGGCCTTGCACTGGATCTCTCCTGCCCGGCCATCCGCATGCAGCTTATCCCTGAATTTTCCCACACTCCTGAGGGCCAATGGCTTGCCCGAAATGCCTCCCTTTACGGTTTTATCCTCCGTTATCCAAAGAATAAAGAATCCATCACCGGCGTCCCTTACGAGCCCTGGCATATCCGTTACGTCACCCGTGAGCTTGCCGGATATCTGAAACTGACGGGCCTGACTTTGGAGGAATATTTTGCGTTTTCACTCAATAATTCATTGCAGAATCAATAAGTTTTGCGATTATAAACCGCAAAACTTATTGCTTTCTTCGCGTTTTTATTCTATTTCCAAACGCATAATTCCCCCATATTTTCGCATACTATCCATACACTAGAAAATATGGTAACCGTTCAGTATTGCGCAGTTGGCTCTGAACAATTGCCAGGTATGAAAGCCCACGAAAGTACAGGAGGAACAGATAAATGAAAGCAACAGGAATCGTAAGAAGAATAGACGATCTAGGCCGGGTAGTCATCCCCAAGGAAATTCGCCGGACCCTGCGTATTAAAGAAGGCACACCCCTTGAAATCTTTACCGACCGTGAAGGTGAGATCATCCTGAAAAAATATTCTCCCATCGGAGAACTCAGCATGTTTGCAAAAGAATATGCGGAATCCCTTTCCCAATCCACCGGAATGCTCTCCTGCATTACCGATCACGACCAGGTGGTAGCTGCTGCCGGTCCAGGAAGCAGGGAATTTATTGGAAAAATGATCAGCAACCAATTGGAAGGCGTCATCAATGGCCGCGAATCAAAATGTTTAAATGCCAGGGACCGGGGAAAAGTTCCTGTAGTAGATGAACTTCCGGCTCCAGCCAGTTCCCAGGTTATTCAGCCCATTATTGCCGCCGGGGATGCCATAGGCAGCGTTATCCTTATGGGAAAAAATGACCGTGACAACATGGGCACCAGTGAAAAACTTCTCGCCCAGACTGCCGCCGGATTTCTTGGACGGCAGATGGAGCAGTAATTTTTAAGTCCCTGATAAGAAAACGCCAGTTCCGGCAAAAGTCGGTTCTGGCGCCTCTTTATATAAATCATTTATTCAACCCTGGAGCGTATTTAAAAAAGTCTTTCTGCAAGCTGCACCCCATGGCTCACACTCTCATATCAGAATTCACCTGGCTGTGCATAGCCGCCATCTTCTCCCTCTGCTTCGTAATATCAAAATACTCCGCTGAAATAACCCCATGCTTCACCAAGGCATCAAAAACCCTCTTCTGCTCCGGCGTCATCGCCATCCCCACAGTCGAATTATAATCCGTCAACACACAGCCGGTCTTCTCTATCATCCAGAACAATGCAGAATCATTCTCTGGAATCATCTTCCAGATTTCCTTCTCCGGATATGGCAAAAGAGCCATCATCGTCTGAAGATGTCCACCATTCTCAAGCAGTCTGTAATCTCCATCTGGCATAATGATTCCATCCGAAAAATTCGGAATCTGATCTGCTCTCTTTAAAAGCTCTTCTGTAACCTTCACTGCAAGTTCCCCCTGTTTTTCATTCTTTTATTTCGATTTGTAAAAAGATATTTTCTTAATCATACCATAAACTCATCTCCTATACTATCGTATATTTTGAAGCATTCCAGTGTTTTCATTATTTATATATTATAAAACTTCTTAAAACCCCTTGCATTTTTGAAAAAAAGTGTTATAGTTATTGCATACTTCTTGATGTAGTTTCAATTACTACTTGCAAAAGTTTTTGTTACTCTTACGCCTGGTTTTTATTGGAGGTGTTATCATGAAATTTAAATTAAAAGATCCAGGAAGTGCGATCACACACGGTATTGCCTTTCTCCTCGCAGCTTTTGGCGCCGCACCACTGCTGATCCGTTCTTCAGTATGGAGCGACCACATCCATATCATAGCTCTAAGTATTTTCATCCTTACCATGATGCTGCTTTACGCAGCCAGCACCCTCTACCACTCCGTAGATTCCTCTGCGAAGGTAAACCGCCGGTTGAAAAAGCTGGATCACATGATGATCTTTGTTATGATTGCCGGAAGCTATACTCCGGTATGCCTGATCGTTCTTCATAATAAGACCGGTTACGCTCTTTGTGCACTTGTATGGGCCACCGCTATCCTCGGAATTATTTTTAAAGCATTCTGGGTAACCTGTCCGAAATGGATCTCTTCGGTTTTATATATCGGCATGGGCTGGTTATGTGTCCTGGCCTTTGTTCCGATCATTCACGCATTACCAAAGGCTGGATTTGGCTGGCTTCTGGCTGGCGGAATCATCTACACTATCGGCGGTGTGATCTACGCATTAAAGCTTCCCATCTTTAATGCACGGCATAAAAACTTCGGTTCTCACGAAATCTTTCACGTATTTATCATGCTTGGAAGTGCATGCCACTTTATTGTTATGTACTGCTTCGTTGCGAATATGCCTGTTTAACAGCCTGGAGCCTGTTTGAAAAATCATTTCTGCAATCTGTACGCCCACTTTGCGGGAGATTTTGCAGAAAGCCTTTTTCAAACATGCTCTTGGCGTTTTTTCAAAACTCCATCAGCTTCAGCTTCTTCGCCCGCGTCAGCTGCTTAATGGCATATTCCCGGCTCATAGCTTCTTCCTTCGTGGCATATCCTTCATAGTAAACCAGCGTTACCGGCCGTTTGGTTTTCGTATATTTCGCTCCGTTTTTTCCACTGTTGTGCGCCTTAAGCCTTTTCTCCAGACAGTTTGTCCAGCCTGTATAAAGGCTCCCGTCCGCGCACTTTACAATATAGGTATAATTCATAGACTTCCTCTTACCAATGTTCTATGTAAAGGAGCGCCCCGGCCTATACGAACCACGCCGTCCCCGCTCCTTATCTCTATTTTTAAGCAGCCGGTTACAGATCTGGTATTTTCCCATTCTCCTCTGACTCAAAGCTTTCTCACTTTTCCCGATAGCAGGTAGCTGCTTCAGCCATTTCTCCCATCTCCCGGAAAAAAGCAGGTAGGACACAATACCGGCTGCGGATTTTCCCACCTGCTTTATTATACGTTCTTTTTCTCTTTTTGTGAATGCGTTATCTACCTCAAACGCAATTCCAGTTCCTTGTCACGGCGTAAATAACCCCTGATTTCATTCCTTCTGAAAATCGTTATCATCACGGCAAATATACAATCGGATCAATTGGCTCCCCGTCTTTTTTCATTGCGAAATACAGGTTGCTACCTTCCTCGCTGTAATATTTCGTAGGTGATGCAATATAACCGATAATAGAGCCTTTCGTAACAGTATCACCTTCTGCCACATCCAGATCTGTCAGCTGGCCATAAATTGCCTGATATCCGTTTCCCAGCTCCATTGTCACCGTTGTACCAGTCTGTGCATCATTTTCGATTGAATACACGGTTCCATTTACAGCAGAAACCACCGGCGCACCTTCCACAGCCTGTACTGCGATCGCCGGGCTTAATTTGTACTGATCCAGAGTAGGGAAATAAACACTCTGATCCATACTGTAATCAATCAGAACATGTCCGCTCACCGGCCATTCCATCAGTGTATCCTCAGAAAAATTGATTTCCGGCCCCTTATGCAGGGAAACCTGTGCATTTACACTAGCGCTCTCACCAATATCCGCTGAATTATAAATTCCGTTGCTGCCTGCATCTGCCGCACTTGACAGCCCATCCAGACTATCCGTGCTTGCCGCACTATCTATGGAATTCCCATTCAGAATTTCATTTCCTGCCACTCCATCCATATCAGCCTCTACCAGGTTTGTTCCTACTTCAGCCAGTGAATCTGCATTTTCCCCACCGTCTGTCTCTGCCAGATTTTCTTCTTTTGTGCTTTCCAGAGGCAGTACCTCCTGGATATGTTCCTTTTTGCTGGCTGATTGATAAGCAGTCACTCCCAATACTGCTGCTACTGCAAGAAGTGCACCATTGAAAATAAATTTTGCTGTTCTGTTTTTCCTCATATTCTTTCACCTCTACATACATTCTGTTCACAGCTGTTGTCTGTATTTATAGGGTGTCCAGAATATGTAAGCTTATTCAGGCTTTCTCAATTTTTATAAAATTTCTCCAACTATCCAACGTTTTCAAACAGTTTCACACTTCAGCGTCTGTGTACGGTACTTATTTCCATCTCAGGAAAATATGTTTCCAGAATCTCCTCCCAGCTGCTGCCGTTTTTTGCCATCTCATTTCCCCCATACTGGGAAAAGCCCAGTCCGTGCCCCTTTCCTTTGCAAAGGAATCGTACCACATTTCCTACTCTCTGCATGGAAAAGTCTGCCGAAGCAAGATGCATTCCCTGCCGGAAAGTTTCCCCTTCCAGCCAGTTTCCATCTGCAGTCAGTGCCGTCACATAACCTGCGCTGTCCCGTTTTTTGATCACTAATTTTGCCGGAAGCTGTGTGACAGACACATATGTACTGTTTACATAATCTGGTGAATCTTTGTCCTGACTGCTGTCCACCGCTTTCAGATACGCATATTCTTCACTGTGAAAAACTTCCTCCCCATCCCTTGTGGTACCACTGCTAATCTCATGATAAGGAACTAATTTTAATTCTCCCTTATATGTAAGCACCTGATATGCTGTTTTCTCTGCTGCCTCCTCATAACGCTGAAGCCTGGCTGACATTCCCAGAAATTTCCATAAAGCAGCCAGATTTCCGGACAACCTGCCATTCTCACATAAATATTTTGTTTCTCCCCATTTTCCATCACTTATTTCTCCGCTGTTTTCTTCACTTTTTTCGCTGGTAATTTCGCTTCCAGCTTTCTCCCCTGTAAGTATTTTTCCTATTTTTTCCAAAATCTTCCCTTCGCTTTCCCCAGCTTCCAGGCACCGGTACAACGTTGACCTTGCGATCACCGCCTGCGCATTTACAGCCTCCTGTTCATAATCCCCCTTCAGCTGCACCATAAGAAGCAGTGGAACCAGCTTTTCTTCCCCAGGCGAATAAAGTAAAAGTGCTTTATCCGCCCCATTTAAAATAATTGTGCATACATAAGGCAGCAACAGAATAAAAGGAATAAAAAATCCCGAACTGAAAAATCTCCGAAACCATTTTCTCATGCTTTATTTTCCTGCACTCCGTCACAAATTACTGTTCACTCTGCGTCCAGTAACCGTCACAATCATTTTCTCCCTATTATATGCACAATTGCAAAAATTTATTAACCGTAGTAAACTATACTCCATGCCCATTAACTGCCAGAGCAATCCTGCAATCGTTTTACTCTGGATGAGCTTCAATAAGCACTATGATTAGGAGGTTTTCTATGGCCGCACTATTTCTGGCGCCCCTGTATATCCTGATCAACTTTTATGTTGTAAGATGGATGATACGCTGGATGAGCGCCTGTCACAGACTTTTTCAGACAATGGCATTCCGCGTCTCTTTCGTGGGAATTTATATTATACTTGCAACTGCCCTGCTCACAGGCTTCCTGATAAAGAAACCAGCTGCTCTGCATCGCATCCTGAAGCATATCGGCAACTATTTTCTTGGCACTTTTGTCTACATCCTTATGGTTGTTGCCGTTGTGGACTTGGTCCGCCTGATTCTGAAATATATATTTCATGCCCCATTTATCGGACAGCGAAGCACTTTTGTGGTTACCGGACTTTTTTGCACTTTACTGATCATCTCGCTCAGCACTTACGGAATCCTTCACGTAACCCACGTGAAAACCACATCTTATAACGTAAATATTGCCAAAAAGGTAAACGGTATGGATTCTCTGAAAGTCGTTCTTCTTGCCGACACCCACTTCGGATACAGCATGGGCACCTCCCAGGCCAGAAGAATCGTAGAAAAGATCAATGCAGAAGATCCAGACGTGGTCTGTATCGCCGGAGATATTTTCGACAATGAATACGACGCTATTTCGAAACCAGATGAATTAAAAGATATTCTGAAAGGAATTAAATCCAGATATGGCGTTTACGCCTGCTGGGGCAATCACGACCTTAACGAGCCCATTCTCGCAGGTTTTACCTTTAATGGAAAAGAAGACGATTACAACGATCCCAGAATGGAAGAATTTCTTAAAGACGCAGGCATCTGCCTGCTGAATGATGAGTCTGTTCTTATTGACGACAAATTTTACATAGTTGGCCGCCGTGATGCTTCTCGCTATGAAAAAGTGGAGGGATCACGCCAGACTCCGGCCCAGCTTACCCAATCGCTGGACCAGAGTAAACCAATTATTTTTATGGATCACCAGCCAAAAGAGCTTGAAGAAATAGCCGCAGCCGGTGTTGATCTCGACCTTTGCGGTCACACCCATGATGGCCAGATTTTCCCCGGAAATCTTATTATCCATCTATTCTGGGAAAATTCCTGTGGTTACCTTCAAAAAGGCAGTATGCACAACATTGTCACTTCCGGTGCCGGAATCTGGGGACCAAACATGCGTGTGGGAACCGACAGCGAGATCTGCTCTATTTCAGTTAGCTTTACGGACTAAAAACAATCCTCCAAAATCATGCCTGCAAGCTACATTTCCCACTTTGTAAAAGGCTTTCTGCAATCTGTGCGTTACAATTTGTAGGATATTTTACCTGGATGAGGGCGTCGTAGCGGGCTACGACAACCGAATTTAAGCGAAATATCCCGCAAAGTGGGACGTACATCTTGCAAGAATGTTTTTTTTACACTTTCCTTTGCAAAATTTTTCTGGTGTACCATCCCGTATCCAGTTTCCACCTTTTTTCCCAATCCTCCCACAATTGCTCATCTGGGTAATTCTTTCGCCAAAACTTTCTGTGAATTTTCCCACACAATTTATGCGAAATCTTTCCGCAAATTTTCCCGCGTGATTTACGCAACCTCTAATCATGTCTTGTCCACAATCATTTCTATACATACCAGGTATTTTTCTCTGCTCATTACCGTAAAAAAATCTGCCTGGAAGAAACAGGTTGTCCCATTTTCCACGAAGCACACCTGTGAAAAAGCAGGTCATTACCGTCAATATCATATTGAAACGTTCTTTCCAATATCCCATAAACGTCCTCCTTTTCCTTATGCCTGGACACGCTCTATGGAACTGCGCACTTTCCATGATTGTGCAGGTCTAATTATATGATGTTCGTGTCAAAAGGTCTTTTGACACTAACTCAATACCACGGATTGTTCCGCAGCTACGCTGCTCTCACAATCCTTCAAACATTCGAAATCCGCTGATTTACTGCGTAAATCGCTACTTTCTCATGTTTGGCGGGTCCCAAGATCAAAAGCTTTATCGTGCAAGCACGAACAGCTTTTTGACCTTTTGACCCTGGTATTATTATATTTATGACTGACTCTTTCCCCATTAGAACTGTTTTCTGTTTTTTTACTGTAAAATTCCAGACAACACCCATAAATGCTTACTGCTTAACTTTGTTTGCCGTAATGCTGCTCCACGATGCATAGGCTTCACAACGCATGGAAATCATACATTTTCATAATTTGATGCCGAGCTTCCCGCCCTTATTGACACACCAGATTCCCACTGCTACAATAAATGTTACAATTCACTTTGTGGACAGGAAACAATAAATTCACCCTTAAACGTCAGCGCTTCCAATCAGAAAGGAGCATCTTATGGCAAAAGAGCAGATTGCAGTTGCAGAACTGATCACAAATATCATTCTCGGAAAAACCGACGGTGCCAGCCGTGTGGATTTTTTTCCTCAAAAACCTAAATTTCCATTTGATCAACCATACGAGCAGCCATTTCCCAGAGCCACACCGGAAAGCCAGGGCATTTCCTCTGATATGCTTTCGAACCTGCTGCGGGATCTGGCGACTTCAAACTATACAGACATGCATCATTTCATGGCTCTTCGGAATGGCAAGGTCATCTGCGAAGCTAATTTCGCCCCATACCGCAGCCGTATATGGCATGTAACCCATTCCATGTGTAAAAGTATTACCGGCATGGCTATTGGGCTTCTTGTTGAAGAGGGCAAACTTTCCCTGGATGAAAACATTTATAATATTTTCCAGAAGAACCTCAGTACTCTGGCAAAAATCTTCCGCCCTACTGTCACCGTAGAGAATCTTCTCACCATGACCAGCGGCGTTACTTTTAATGAATCCGGAATCGTGTCAGGAAATGACTGGCTTACCAGCTATCTGAATTCTTCTATCACAGGCAACCCAGGAGAGAATTTCCTCTATAACAGTCTGAACACCTACGTTTTATCCGCAATCATCACAGAACGCACCGGACAGACACTTACAGAATATCTGGAGCCACGGCTTTTTGCACCTCTTGGAATTACCCGTTATTTCTGGGAAACCTGTCCCAAAGGCATTACCAAAGGCGGCTGGGGGCTTTTCCTCTGCACCGAAGATATGGCCAAGCTTGGCCAGCTTTATCTGCAGAAAGGCAAATGGAATGGCCAGCAGATCATCCCGGAGTTTTGGGTTGAAGTCTCTACAGCCAAGCATAAAGAGAGTATCGAAGGCACTTACGGATACGGTTACCAGATGTGGATGGAAGCCCGTCCAGGCAGTTTCGAATTTAATGGAATGCTGGGACAGAATGTAATCGTTTATCCGGACATGAATATGGTCCTGGTAACCAATGCAGGCAACAATGAGCTTTTCCAGGACTGTGTCATGCTGAACATTATCCGCAAGCATTTCCCGCTGGACTTTCATCCTGCAGATGTATTGCCGAAGAATCCTTGTGCACAGCTTCTCCTTAACCGCCTCACCACCCAGCTGGAACACGGTACCCTTACTTCACAGACACTTCCTGCCCTTCGAAAGGGGGGCTGGAAAAAGAATCCATCTGGCCTTAGGCGTAGCTCAACAAGGCACTCAAATACCTGGAATTATGTGAAAGGACTTCCTTCACCAGATCCGTATCAGCTCACTATGCAGCTAAATGGAAAAGTATTTGAACTTTCTCCACAGAGCATTGGCCTTTTTCCATTATTTATCCAGGTTTTCCACAATAACATGACCGAAGGTGTGCAGAAGTTATCTTTCACCTGCGAAAAGGGCGATTTTTCCGTAAGTTTCCTGGAAGCCGGTCAGTGGCATAATATTCCTATAGGCCTTGGAAAACCCAGGGAAGCCTGGCTCACTCTCCATGAAGAAAGTTACCTGGTTGCAGCCTCCGGGCAGTTTACTTCCGATGAAAATGGTACTGCTGTCCTAAAACTTGACCTGACTTTTCTCGAAGAATGTGTACACAGAAAAATCCACATTTTCTTCCTGCCGGAGAATGAAATTCTCATCCGCTGGTACGAAACACCAGGAAAGGGCATGATCATGGAAGGTTTGGAATCTATCACAGAGGAAATCTCCAATAACTTCCTTTATGGAGCCTTCAAAGGTGCCGGTGGACTTGACATTCTCCACCGGATAATGGAACAGACCATTGAACCTGTGTCCCATGGATATCTGGTAACATCCGTAGCAGAAAACATGCCTGAACAGTAAACAGCCCCCATAACCGCAAGTGCTCTCAAGTTTACTTAGAACACTTGCGGTTTTAGTTTTATAGGACTATACTAAAGCATATGTAATTGTTCAAAACCAAGCAGGTTTAACGGTATAAAAGTGTGAGTCCTGCTCGCATGAACGAACAAATAGGAGGTGTACAATGCTAGCCCAGGAAAAACGACTGATCATCACATTTCGTTGTACCACCGATGCGATTGCCATGGAAAAAGCCTGTAAGGCAATCAGTGCTCCCGGCAGATTGATTCCTGTTCCCAGGTCTATTTCTGCCAGCTGCGGCCTTTCCTGGTGTGCAGATCTAAAAGATCAGCCTGGCCTTGAGGAAATACTTCAACAACAGGATTTACAGCCTGAGGGAATTTATGAATGTATAATTTAAAAAGGAATTTATGAACAGCTAATTTGAGTATTTAATATAAGGAGGAATTTTATATGAATAACAAAACTGTAGATGCGCGCGGAATGGCTTGCCCGCTTCCCGTTGTAAATGCAAAGAAAGCATCTGAAGAAATGACACAGGGCGGCACTCTTACCGTTCTTGTAGACAATGAGATTGCAGTTCAGAATCTTACCAAGTTTGGTAATAATAGAGGATTTACTGTCTCTTCTGAGAAAAAAAGTGATAAAGAGTTTACCGTATCTTTCCAGATTCCCGAAAAAACTACACAGGCATCCGCTTCTGCCACACCATCAACAGACAAGCCAGCCGATACCCAAACTTCTGAATCAGCTATAGCTTCACCTGCTTGTGCTCCAGATTCCAAGAAACCAGGACTTGTCGTTGTTCTTTCCGCTAATACTATGGGAAACGGTGAGGAACAGCTTGGAAAGCTTCTTATGAAATCATTTATTTTTGCCCTCACCAAACAGGATCAGCTGCCAGAAACCATTCTCTGCTATAACTCAGGTGCCTACCTTACCAGTGACGGCTCTGATTCCCTGGAAGATCTGAAATCCCTTGAAGCAGAAGGTGTAAAGATTCTTACCTGTGGTACCTGCCTGGACTTTTACGGATTAAAAGAGAAGCTGGCAGTCGGTGGTGTCACCAACATGTATGAAATTGTAGAAATTATGGAAAATGCAGAAAGCATCATCCGTCCATAATTCTCCATACCCGCTTATAATCCATATACCACTTATAAAATAAAACTTCACTCTCAAAAAAATCCACACTTACATATTTAATTGGATTTCCATAAACACGCATAATAGGTTTGAACTCGAAACAGATTCAAACTCTATTTGGCGACATGGAAATTTAATCTAATATGAAAGCGTGGATTTTTTATAAGACATTGAGACACTTCTGGGACATTTTATTTTCAATAAGACTCTTTTAGGACATTTCGTTCCGATTATTTGCGATTACTTTTGTTTTTTTTAAAACAAAAAAATACCGAAAATCCTTTATTTATAAGGATTTCCAGCATTTCCGAGAGTGAAGCATCGGGGATTCGAACCCCGGACAACTTGATTAAAAGTCAAGTGCTCTACCAACTGAGCTAATGCTCCATATCAAATATAAAATTTTAAGTGATCGAACTTTTTAGTCGAATCATTCACATTTTAAACACCCAGGCTTCTATCACCCTTTTGGCATTTAAAATGCCCAGAGCCGGAATCGAACCAGCGACACGAGGATTTTCAGTCCTCTGCTCTACCAACTGAGCTATCTGGGCATAAGTAGCGGGAATAGGATTTGAACCTATGACCTTCGGGTTATGAGCCCGACGAGCTTCCAGACTGCTCCATCCCGCGATATATTCTTTTGAAACAAAAGCCGATGATCGGACTCGAACCGATAACCTGCTGATTACAAATCAGCTGCTCTGCCAATTGAGCCACATCGGCACGTAACCACTGGCTACAACAGATGAATTATATTCATCAAATGGATGGAGAAGGATTCGAACCTTCGAAGGCATCGCCAGCAGATTTACAGTCTGTCCCCTTTGGCCACTCGGGAATCCATCCATATGGGACCTATAGGGCTCGAACCTATGACCCTCTGCTTGTAAGGCAGATGCTCTCCCAGCTGAGCTAAGATCCCACAATATTTAATTTATGCTGATTGCTATCAGCAAGCGACCCGGAAGAGACTCGAACTCTCGACCTCCGCCGTGACAGGGCGGCGCTCCAACCAACTGAGCCACCGGGCCAAATAAAGGTTTGCACCTTCAAAACTACATACATGTTACATCCTTTGGAATACTTTGTCAAGAATCTTTTTTCAACCTTGCGATTGTTGGTCAAGCCCTCACCCTATTAGTAA
>NZ_JBQKCL010000020.1:0-45589 GCF_052122375.1 Blautia sp. HCP3S3_H10_2 | reverse complement strand
GTACTTTGTATTCATGGTCATATTTACGTGCCATTTTGAGTACCTCCTTATTCTCTTGATTCTATCATGAAATCCTTGAGAATAAGATGTCAACTTTTTTATACCACACCAGTTGTACCAAATCACTTGACCGAACAATGGGCGGCTGAGTATTTGCAGCTCTATCCGGCGGCGAATATCCTTGTCGCAACAAAGAAAGATTTTGAAACCAAAAACCGTAAAAAGTTCTGCGGCAGGATTGCAACCGGAGATTATGACGCAGTTATCATCGGACATTCACAGTTTGAGAAAATCCCGATGTCCATTGAAAGACAGAGGGCAATCTTAGAACAGCAGCTTGAGGAGATAACCGGAGGAATTGCGGAACTCAAGCGAAACCGAGGGGAAAACTTCTCCATAAAACAGCTTGAAAAGTCAAAGAAATCTATCAAGCAGAAACTTGATAAACTCAATGACCAGACGAAAAAAGATGATGTTGTAACCTTTGAGGAACTTGGTGTAGACAGGCTTTTTGTTGATGAAAGCCATTATTACAAGAACCTTTATCTTTATACAAAAATGCGTAATGTGGGCGGTATCGCACAGACGGAAGCACAGAAATCTTCCGACCTCTTTATGAAGTGTCGTTACCTTGACGAGATTACCGGAGGACGAGGAACCGTATTTGCAACGGGTACACCTATCTCAAACAGTATGGTGGAACTCTATACGATACAGCGATATTTGCAGTACAACACGCTTGTGAAAAATGGGTTGCAGCACTTTGACGCCTGGGCTTCCACTTTCGGAGAAACCATTACGGCAGTGGAACTTACACCGGAGGGCTATACTTTAGTAGGACGATAAATAATGCGTTCCTAAATTGAAAATAGGTTATCAAAGTCGGTTTCAGAACTTCAAAAATTTTTTTGATTTTTTTGAAAAACAGTTCCGCTTTGTACCCCTATTTTCTCCTATTAGCAGAGGGAGTAATTCCTGTAATGCTAAATCAGATTACATAAAGAAAGGAGGATAAGAGAATGTCAAGGACTTCAAAGATTACAGCACTCTATGAGCGTTTATCAAGAGATGATGACCTCAATGGTGAGTCAAATTCAATAACCAACCAAAAGAAATACTTGGAAGATTATGCTCGCAGAAATGGGTTCACGAATATTCGCCATTTTACTGACGATGGTTTTTCGGGTGTGAATTTCAATCGCCCGAGTTTTCAAGAGTTGATTAAAGAAGTAGAAGCAGGAAATGTCGCAACGATTATCGTTAAGGATATGAGCCGATTGGGGCGAAACTATCTGCAAGTCGGCTTTTATACGGAAGTTCTGTTTCCACAGAAAGATGTCCGTTTTCTTGCGATAAATAACAGTATCGACAGCAACAATGCTTCGGATAATGACTTTGCCCCGTTTTTGAATATAATGAACGAATGGTACGCCAAAGACACAAGCAATAAAATCAAGGCTGTGTTTGATGCCCGTATGAAAGACGGAAAGCGTTGTAGCGGTTCTATTCCCTATGGATATAACCGACTGGCAACCGATAAACAAACGCTTGTCGTTGACCCTGTGGCTTCCGAGGTGGTAAAGCGTATCTTTCTGCTTGCCAACGAGGGCAAAAGTCCGAGAGCAATCGCTGAATTGCTTACCGAAGAAAAAGTTTTAATTCCGGCAGCACACGCAAAGGAATATCACCCCGAGCAGTATAATGGAACGAAGTTTTCAGACCCATATACTTGGGGAATGTCAACCATAAGAACGATTTTAAGCAGACAGGAATATCTCGGTCATACTGTTTTGCGTAAATCGGTCAGCACCAATTTCAAACTGCACAAAAGAAAGAATACCGATGAAGATGAACAGTATGTATTTTATAATACGCACGAGCCTATCATCTCGCAGGAACTTTGGGACAGCGTTCAGAAGCGAAAGAAACGAGCGAACAGAACAGCGGCAAAAGGTACGCATAACAATCGTTTAAGCGGTTATCTGTACTGTGCGGATTGTGGCAGAAGAATGACACTGCAAACGCATTACAGCAAAAAAGACCGTTCGGTGCAGTATTCTTATCGTTGTGGTGGATATGCAAGCAAAGTAAACTCTTGTACTGCCCATTCGATTAGTGTTGATAATGTTGAAGCCTTGATATTATCGGCTGTAAAACGATTATCAAAATTTGTTCTGAATGACGAAGAAGCCTTTGCAAAGGAACTTCAAGAACTTTGGAATGAGAAGCAGACAGAAAAGCCGAAGCAGAATAAATCGGAATTGCACCGTTTTCAAAAGCGATACGATGAACTATCCAAACTTATTCGTGGTTTGTATGAAAATCTTGTATCGGGTTTACTGCCCGAAAGACAGTATAAGCAACTGATGAAGCAGTACGATGACGAGCAGGCTGAACTGGAAACGAAGATTGAGGAAATGCAAAAGGAACTGACCGAAGAAAAGGCAAATACGGTTGATATTAAGCATTTCATTTCCTTGATACGCAAGTGCAAAGAGCCGACAGAAATATCCGATTTGATGTTTGCCGAACTCATTGACAAGATTGTGGTTTATGAAGCAGAGGGAGTGGGAAAAGCAAGGACACAAAAGGTTGATATTTATTTCAACTATGTCGGGCAGGTCGATATTGCCTATACGGAAGAAGAACTTGCTGAAATAAAGGCACAGGAAGAACAGATAGAAGCGGAACGATTGGCAAAACAGCGTGAGCGTGAAAAAGCCTACCGAGAGAAGCGAAAGGCGAAAAAACTCGCTGAAAACGGTGGAGAAATCGTCAAGACAAAGGTATGTCCTCATTGCCAAAAAGAATTTATCCCTACAAGCAACCGACAGATTTTCTGTTCAAAGGACTGTTGCTATCAGGCAAGGCAGGACAAGACAAAAGCCGACAGAGAAGCAGAAAAAGGAAATCATTATTATCGTCAGCGTGTCTGTGCTGTGTGTGGCAGTACCTACTGGCCTACACACAGTCAGCAGAAATTATGTTCCGAGGAATGTCAAAAGCAGAACCATAACGAGAAATCTTTGGAATTTTACCATAAGAAGCAAAAGGAGAAATCAAAATGCAACGATTTATCACAGATGAAAGAACCGGTATCCAGTACGAACTCATCGGAGATTATTACTATCCCTGCTTGACGATAGAAAACGAAGAACCCCCTGCTCTCACAAAATACGGAAGAATGAGGGAAAGATATTTAAGGGAACACAAGAAAGTCTTATATTTCAATCTGCTTACAAGCGGAAAGTTATATGAACACCTTACTGAAATTGATACTTCGGCGTGTAATATGGCGGAGTATCTGATAAAGGGGATGGCAAGAAAACAAGGTGTGACGGAACAACTGAAAGCGGAGGATATGATGAAATGGGTCGGATTGATGAATAATATCCGAGCCTGTGCAGACGAGATTGTATTGAACGATATTGTGTATTCTTAATAGCATACCAACCGAAAAGGAACTGCTGTCTTAACTGATGGCAGTTTTCTTTTTTGGAAAGTATTCAAGAAGTCATTAAGTCGTGAGTGTAATGGAAGTAGCTACAATGAAATACTTATTTTGACTGCTAAAAACATACATAGGGGTATCAACATACCACCCCACCGATTTTTAGGAATTGAGCGTTACAGAGTCGATATTCATAAAAAAGCTACAAACAAAGACAGTGAAACCTATTGACAAATACTTGCTTTGTGCATATAATAATAATTAACAATTAGGTTAATTGTTAAAGGAGGTTGTATAAATGGGATTACAGCAGACACTAAAAGCTCTTGCTGACCCGATTCGTCGTGAAATTCTGAATATGCTGAAAAAAAGGCGAATGTCAGCGGGTGAAATTACCGAGCATTTTTCCGTAACAGCCCCATCTATTTCAAGACATTTATCGGTACTGAAAGATGCTGATTTAATCAGAGATACAAGAGAGGGAAAATTCATTTTCTACGAAATTAACACCTCTGTTTTGGAGGAAACAATGCTTTGGATTGCAGCTTTGAAAGGAGATGGCGACAATGCTTAAAAAGAATAAATCAAGAATCATAATTTCATCCATCATTATTTTACTGCCGATGATATTTGGTCTCATTATGTGGGATAAGTTACCTGATACTATGACAACCCACTGGGGAGCAGATGGAAATGCTGATGGGTTCAGCGGAAAGGTTTTCGCTGTTTTCGGTTTGCCAGCCATTACTTTGATATTGCATTTTGTTTGCTTGTTGTTTACACTTTTTGACAAGAAGCAGAAAGAGCAGAATCCCAAGGCATTAGGTATGATTTTCTGGATTTTGCCTGTTGTATCTCTTTTCACAAATGGAATAATGTATCGTACTGCATTTGGAAAAGAATTTGATTTAGCAGTTTTTGTGCCTGCTCTGCTCGGAGTAATGTTCATCTTTATAGGCAATTACTTACCCAAAGTTAAGCAAAACAGAACGCTGGGTATCAAGATTTCTTGGACCTTGAATAACGAGGAGAATTGGAATAAAACACATAGATTTGGCGGTAAGGTCTGGGTTGTCGGCGGACTGATTATGCTGTTTTCAGTTTTCCTCCCACTTACAGCAATGGTGTGGATTATGGTCTGCGTGATTGCCGTTATGGTGATTGTTCCTATTGTTTATTCCTATTACATTTATAAGCAACATCAAAAAGAAGGTATTGTATATACTACACCACCACGAAGCAAAGCAGAAAAGATTGCAGTTAAAATATCCGCTATCATCGTACCTATCATTCTCATTGGCGTTGCAGTTTTGATGTTTACAGGTAATATAGAAGTTCATTGTGAGGACACCTCGTTTACCATCAATGCAACTTATTGGTCAGATTTAGAGATTGATTATTCCGAGGTAGATACCATCGAGTATCGCAAAGATTTAGATGTGGGAGTACGAACAAACGGGTTTGGCTCGGCAAGATTGTTGATGGGCATTTTTCAGAATGACGAGTTTGGTTCTTATACCTTGTACGCATATACGGGTGCCAAAGAATTTGTTGTACTAACATCTGGAACGAAAACCCTTGTTATTGGAATGAACGATGTCGAAGATACTCAAGCAATTTATGATACAATGCTTGAAAAAATAGGCGAGTAACACCTGCGATGCCAAATGAAAAACTGAAAAGTTACCCATTATATCGCCTCACACAAAAAATATATCAGACAAAAACATCGTAGAAATACGGTGTTTTTTGTTACCCAAAACCTACAATTTCATACATAACCACAGGTTAGTACGAATACCTTGTGTGATTTTTTGAAAGGCTTAGAAAGGCAATTTTGCCCGATTTTCGCCCCGAAAAATGACAGAAACAAGGCAGTAAGTATCTTCCCTGTGGTTTTTTTGTTTTCAGGCGGAAAGGAGGATTGATATGCCGAGGATGAGCAAGAAACGGAAACAAGAGTGGGCGTTGTTTCTGAATGAAAGAAATCGCATTACCTACAACGAACTTTGCAGAAAATGCAGTAATGACTGCAAGCAGAGTTTCCGCTGTATCGTAGTGCATTGCCCTAAATATTTATCAAAAAGGAGAACAAAGAATAATGATGAAAATGGAAAATGAAATGAATGTAAATGTACCTCTTGAAGTTGTCAAGGCAAGTGAAATCGAACCGAAAGAAGTGAAATGGCTGTGGTATCCGTATATTCCGTTCGGCAAAGTTACGCTGTTGCAGGGCGATCCGGGCGATGGAAAAAGTAAGTTAATGCTTTCCATTGCCGCCCTGCTTTCAAAAGGAGAAGCCTTGCCCTTTACCGATGAAGAAACAGAACCTATGACTATCATTTATCAGACAACGGAAGATGACGCAGACGATACGGTAGTACCCCGATTTAATTCTGCCAGTGGAGACGGAGAAAACCTTATCTTCATCAAGGAAGATGAAAAATCTTTATCCTTTGGGGATAACCGTATTGCTGAAGCAATCGAAAAGTATCACGCAAAACTTTTAATTCTTGACCCGATGAGTTCCTATATCGGAGAGAACTGTTCAATGAACAATGCCAACGAAACACGAGCAGAGTTTAATCATCTGATTGCGGTTGCGAAGAATACTGGCTGTGCCATTGTGATTATCGCTCATATGAACAAGATGAGAGATACCAACCCTCTTTATCGCACCAACGGTTCGATTGATATTGCGGGTGCTGCAAGAAGTATTCTTGCAATCACACGCACACCGAACAAGGAAGCACCTGCGGAAAGATATATGGTGCAGGTGAAATCAAACCTTGCCCCGACAGGCTCGGCAATTCTCTTTGAGGTGGCAGAAAAGGGCGTGGACTTTATCTCTGAAATGGAAATGACAGCAGAAGAAGCGTTCCAGTCCCTTGCCCCTAAAATGGGCAGACCGAACGAAAAGGAAATCAAGGCGAAAGAATTTCTTTTGGAAATTCTGAAAGACGGAGAAATGCTTTCTTCGGATTGCGAAGAAAGACTTGAAGCCGCAGGGTTCAAGAAATCGACCATCAAAAAGGCAAAGAAGAAAGCAGGAGTTATCTCCAAAAAGAAAGGCTTTCTGTGGTACTGGTCTTTGCCGATGGGCGATATACCGAGAGAATAAATGCAGGCTGTCTGATGGGAGGACAGTCTGTTTTTATGATGGAGGTATCAAAAGGAGGTCAAGGGGGAACTCCCTTGCCCACGACATCTTTGCAGACGAAGTCTGAAAGTGTCATAGTGGGTTACACACATTCAAAGAATGTTGTGTAATGGCTTCGCCCCTGCCGAGAAAGGAGAGCAAAATGACAAAAACCGACAAGGCGGATATGAGTTGTGCAAGGGTAAAACAGTACACCGCTTCTGATGTGAGCAAGGCGGAAAGGCACAACGAACGCAAGAATGAAACCTACGAAAATATGAATGTAATTGTAGAGCGAATACCCTTTAATGTGCATTTCAAAAAGCCGACTGCCCCGACCTATATGGAACAGTTAAAGCAGATGGAAACAGACGGTATGGTATCGCTTCGAGGGTTGAGGAAAGACGCAACGCTGTTTGATGAGATTGTGATTGATGTGAACACGATGTACTTCGAGCGTAACGGTGGCTATGAATACGCAAAGCAGTTTTATGAAGAAGCCTATCATTTCATTGAAGAAAAATTCGGTGCTGATAATGTAATATCGGCAGTAATGCACGCTGATGAAATCAATGTAGCCGCAACCGAGGAACTGGGAAAAGAGGTTTACCATTATCATCTTCACACAATGGTTCTGCCTGTTGTGGAGAAAGAAATCCTGTGGAGCAAGCGTTGCAAAGACGAAAAACTGCGTGGAACGGTCAAGGAAGTGGTCAATCAGATAAGCCATTCAAAGAAATGGAAATCGGATATTCCGATGACCGATGAAAAAGGAAATCCGTTGTTAAAGAAGAACGGCAAGCCGATGTTTCGAGCTTCATACAGCATACTGCAAGATGAACTGTTTAACTATATGACGGAACAAGGGTTCAAAGGCTTTCAGCGTGGCGAATACGGAAGTACAGCAGAGCATTTAACTTCCCTGCAATATCAAATCCAACAGGACAAAGAACGATTGGAGAAGTTGCAGAAGCGTATTCAAAAGGAACAGGTTAAGTATGAGCCTGCCCGTCATATTTCAAAAACCTTAAACGAAATTGACAGTATGGGGCAGAAAACAATCACAGGTAAAATGGCAATCTCCAAGGAGGATTATTCCCAACTGACTGCCCTTGCCAAAGAGGGCATTACCAGTCGTGCGGAAATCAAGAAATTTGAGCAAAGTGCCACCTATTACCGACAGAAATATATGGACAGTGCAAACGCACTGGAACGAATGAAAACCAAATACAACGAACTGAAAGAAAAGTGCAGACCTTTTCTTGAAGCGTTGGAACATTTCCCCGAAGTTGCTAAACTTTTTACCGAAAAAGTGAAGCACCTTTTTTCTTTTAAGGAAGCACAGGAACGAGCCGAAAAAGAAGCAAGGGAAAAAGAAAGACAGGAGCGTATCAAGGCACGAAGAAACAAGCGTGGTATGGAAAGATAACCATTTCCATTACACTCACGACTTAATGACTTCTTGATATGTTCAGATGAAGCAGATGTATTTGTGGGGTGTTCCAAACGGAATGCCCCACAGTCAATTTATGAAAAGGAGAAACGGACTATATGAAAGAAAACACTTTATCTTATACAACACGAATAGGCAAAACAACTTTTATTGTCAATGTGAAGCAATCGGAAAGAGCAAAGAAGCCTTTGAATACGGTATTTCAAGAAATATGCAGACACGAGATGTTGGGAGATTTTTCAGCAGATAACTATTTGAATTTAGAAAATTTGCAAAAATCATCTTGACAAACTCGTTCCCGAAGGAACAGGATACAGAGCAAAGACAAGGTTCGCAAAATTCTATAACTTGCCTGAACTAATGGCGATGTTCAAGGAGATAGCGGACATTAAAACAGCAGATATGTTGAACCTGCCAGTACCGGAAGCAAAGTACCATAACATTGCAGTAAAGCCGTCGGAAATGCAGAAGGAAATGGTTGCTTCCCTTGCAGAGAGAGCCGAGCAGGTGCGTGGCGGCGGTGTGGATTCAAGCGTAGATAATATGCTGAAAATCACAAATGACGGAAGAAAACTGGCTCTTGACCAGCGTATGCTCAACGATATGCTGCCTGATTTTGAGGGCAGTAAAATCAATGCCTGCGTCGATAACATCTATCGGATATGGAAAGAAAATGCCGACAAGAAATCGGCACAGCTTGTGTTTTGTGACCTTTCCACGCCGAAGAATGACGGAACATTTTCCGTCTATAACGACATCAGAAAGAAGCTGATTGAGAGAGGTATTCCTGAAAGTGAAGTAAAATTTATACACGAAGCCGACACGGATATGAAGAAAAAAGAACTGTTCCAAAAGACACGCAAGGGAGAGGTCAGAGTGCTTCTTGGCTCTACTCAAAAGATGGGAGCAGGAACGAATGTGCAAGACAAACTTATCGCACTTCACGATGTGGATTGTCCGTGGCGACCTTCAGATTTGGAGCAGCGTTCCGGTAGAATTGTCCGTCAGGGCAATGAAAATCCGCAGGTAGATATTTACCGCTATGTAACAGAGCAGACCTTTGATGCATACCTCTATCAGCTTGTGGAAGGTAAGCAGAAGTTCGCAAGTCAGATTATGACGAGCAAATCTCCGGTCAGGTCGGCAGAGGATATTGATGAAACCGCACTGTCCTATGCGGAGATAAAAATGCTTGCAACAGGCAATCCGTATATCAAAGAAAAGATGGACTTAGACATTCAGGTACAGAAGCTAAAGATGTTAAAATCCAATTTTTTATCGGAGAAATATGGACTGGAGGATAAGGTCATCAAGTTCTACCCACAACAGATTGCTTACTTAAAATCCCGTGTAGAGGGACTTACCAAAGATGTTGAAACAGCAAAATCACACCCGAAACCGATAGACGAGCAGCCGCTTGGAATGATGGTATCGGGTGTTTCTTATTCCGAAAAAGCCGAAGCTGGTCAGGCAATCATCAATGCCTGCAAGTCAATGAACAGTCCCGATGCGATACCACTTGGCGAGTACCGTGGCTTTCAAATGGAACTGTATTTTGATACGGTGCAGCGTAATTATGTTGTGAAATTAAAAGGCGAAACAAGCAGAGATGTACCGCTTGGCGATGATGCTCATGGTAATATCGTGAGAATAGATAACGGCATAGAACGCTTTGAGGAAGCACTTGCTGATACGAAAAACAGCCTTGAAAATACGGAGAAACAGTTTGAAACAGCGAAGCAGGAAATCGAAAAGCCGTTTGCAAAGGAGGAAGAATTGAGGGCAAAAACTGCCCGACTTGACGAGCTGAATATCCTGCTCAATATGGATAAAAAGGAAAATGAGATTGTCGGCGGAGAGCCTGATGAGGGCGAAGCAGTCGGCGGCAGAAAGGAGAAATCGTATGAGAGATAAACAGGAAGGCGGTGGTCGATATGCCATTTATCGCACCTGAGTTAATCATTCAGGCGAAGCAGATGGACTTATTAACCTATCTGAGAAATTATGAACCGTATGAGCTGGTTAAGTTTTCAGGTAACACCTATTGCACCAGAACCCACGACAGTTTGAAGATTTCAAATGGGAAATGGATATGGTGGTCGAGAGGTATCGGTGGCAGGAGTGCTTTGGATTATCTGATTAAGGTCAAAGGGTACAGCTTCCTTGAAGCGGTGGAAACCATTATCGGACACACAGCGATTCAGGCTCCGGTCTATGAAAAGCCACAGCCAAAAGAGGAAAATAAACCGCTTCTTCTCCCTGAAAAATGTGCTTCCAACAGAGTGATTACAGAGTATCTTTTCGGGAGAGGAATAGATTTTGAAATCATCAATTACTGTATCTCTAATGACCTTATCTTTGAGAGTCTGCCGTATCACAATGTTGTGTTTGTAGGCTATGACGAGAAGAAAGAGCCGAAATATGCAGCCTACCGTTCCACGAATAAGCGTAGGATTATGGGCGATTGCAGTGGCAGTAAAAAAGATTATTCTTTTCGGCTTGGTAAGGAAAACTTGGAGGAAGTACACCTCTTTGAGTGTGCCATAGACCTGTTATCCTATGCCACGCTTGCGAAGTTGAACGGGCAGGGTTGGAAAGAAATGAGCTTTGTTTCGCTGTCCGGGGTGTATTCTCCGGCAAAGAAAATTGAGGACAGCAAAGTACCGATTGCACTGGAAAAGTATCTTGACAGTAATCCATCTGTCAGGAAAATCCGTATCCATTTTGACAATGATATAGCGGGCAGAAAGGCAGCACAGACCTTAAAAACCATTCTGCCGGATAAGTATGAAATCGTTGATGAACCACCAAAAGCAGGTAAGGACTTCAACGATTTTCTTTGTATGCGGATGGGAATTTACAATAAAAAAACACACGAAAGGAATGAAGAACGATGAATGATACAAAGATTAAAGTTCTCTTGGTAGAACCGGAAAAGTACCCGAAGGAAATTGTAATCGACGACACTCTGGAAGCAATGCAGGAGGTTATCGGAGGGGATATTGAGGAATATATGCCCTTTGATGATGACGTTGCAATCATCTGTAATGAGGAAGGAAAGATGAGAGGACTTCCGCTTAATCGTGCTGTTTATGTGCAGGACAACGATAAGAAAGAGATGGTTGATATTATCTGCGGCAAGTTCTTTATCTGTTATGCACCGCCTGAGAGTGAGAGCTTTCAGAGCTTGCCGGACGATATGATGAAGAAGTATAAGGAACAGTTCAAGTATCCTGAACGCTTTTCTAAGGATGTGGGCGGCAATATCGTGGCTGAACCTTTTAAGCCGAAATCAAAGGATTATGAGAGATAGTAGCCTGAGAACGGGGCAACCCGGAGGAGATGTTTATTCTTAGCGAGCAGACCATTTGGATAAACACAGTTTCCCAAACGGTAAAAGGCTCGTTAGGGGTTGCCCCTAATACCCCGTGAGAAAGGAGAACTTGATTTGAGAGAGTTATTACTTATTGCCGCCGGAACACTGCTCGGCAGTTGTCTTGGCGTTACGATGATGTGCTTATTCCAGATTAACAAAGATTGCAGAGTAAAGAGAAAGGAAGATACCGATTATGAGAAAGAGAAACATTCAGAAGATTGTACGCTTTAACCGCAAGGAAGCACAGGACTTGGCAGCAAAGGCAAAGAAGGCTTGTCTTTCCGAAGCAGGACTTATCCGTTTACTTATCAGAGGTTACGAGCCGAAAGAGAAACCCGATGACCGCTTCTATGATGTGATGAGAGAACTGTCCTCTATCGGTAATAACATCAATCAGCTTGCGGCTAAAGCGAATACACTTGGTTTCATTGACGCACCTATGCTGAAGAATGAAGCTGCAAAGTGGAATAAGTTCCAGTCAGAGATTGAGAGGACATATCTTCGTCCAAATCAGAGCGAAATGAAATGGCAGTAACAAAGTTGTGGTCGGTAACAGAAAGGCTCGGTCAGGTCATTGACTATGCAACCAATCCCGAAAAGACTTCTGCAAATATCAAAAGGGAGTTTTCACCTGAACAGTATCAGGCTCTTGCTGATGTTATTGCTTATGCAAAAGATGAAGAAAAAACAGAGCGAGAATTTTATGTTGAGGGTATCAACTGTAATGTGGCGATTGCCCGTGACCAGTTCATAACGGTTAAGGAACAGTACCAAAAGACAGACGGTATCCAAGCCTATCACGGATATTTGAGTTTCAAGGAAACAGATATATCTCCTGAGATGGCACAGAAAATCGGAATGGAATTTGCAAATGAAGTGTGGGGGAAAAGATTTCAGGTTGTTGTGACAACCCATCTGAACACAAAGCACCTGCACTGTCATTTTGTCATCAACTCTATTTCTTTTGTCGATGGCAAACATTTGTGGGGAGAGGAAAAAGCGTGGTTCAAATTCCGAAAAGTTGCAGACAGAATTTGTGAGAAGTACGGACTTTACTATGACCCGAATCCGAACCGCAGTAAGCAGTCGGAGTATCTGACGATGAAAGAAAAGGCAGGTATGCCGACACGCTACTCGGTTGCAAAGGAAGCCATTGATTATGCTATCGACCACAGCAAGACCCTGAAAGAATTTCAGTTTGCTCTCAAGGAAATGGGATATGCCTATAACCTAAGTCCAAGCCGAAAATACTGGACGGTCATTCCAAAGGGATACGATAAGCCGATACGACTGAAAAATCTCGGAGCAGATTATACCAATGACCGGATTGTAGAGCGTATCAAAGAAAATCGTGACAGATGGGCAGAGATTGAGCCGTTCCAGAGGGCAACTTATAAACCAAGACAGTACCGTATGCAGACCAGAGGGCAGAAGCTGAAAAAGAAAGGCGGACTTTATGGGTTGTATCTGTATTACTGTTACAGACTCGGTTATCTGCCCAAGTATAAGAAACAGAATAACGCAAGGCTTCATTATCTTTTGAAAGATGATTTGATGAAGCTCGATAAGATTACTGATGAAGTAAGGCTGCTCGGACGAGAAAATATTTCCACGGACGAACAGCTTTTTTCATATAAGACTTCCTTAGAGGAGCAGATGAAAAATCTGATTGCCGGAAGAACACATCTCCGAAAAAAGATAAGAACAAATATTGATGATGGTCAGCTTCAGGCGGCAAAAGATGAAATCGCTTCTATCAATGGAGAATTGAAAAAACTCCGACGGGAAGTAAAACTCTGCGAGGATATTGCGGAGAGGTCAAAGGTTATGGAAGAAAACCTTGAGCATATCGAAACAGAGGAACAAAAACAGCAGAGAAAGGAGAAATCACGCTATGAACAACGGTGGTGACGCAGCAGAGCAGGTCGTTAGGCTTTCGCTTGAAGGATTTGAAGTCGCTGCAAGATTAAGCGGTTCGGCGGCGAAGAATATCGCATTGCTTTTGGTATCGGTTCTGAAGCAGGAACAAAAGACGAAGGGTAAAGCAAGGCTTACCAATATGATTAAGTCAGGCAAGGAGCTGAAAGTCTTTTCCATTCCGCAAAAGGATTTGAAGAAGTTTACCGAACAGGCAAAACGCTATGGTGTTCTTTATTGTGTCCTCAGAGATAAGAACACAAAGGGAGAGAACGCTCCGGTAGATATTATCGCAAGAGCAGAGGACGCTTCTAAAATTCAGCGTATCGTTGAAAGATTTGAACTTGGCAAAGTGGATAAGGCTTCGATTGTCAGTGAAGCAGAGAAAGCTATCGCAGACCGTGAAGCGGTTGAAAAAGAAAAGCCGACTAAATCCAAGAGTGAAATCATTATGGAAGAAGCGGTCAGAAATCCAATGCAGAAAGAGGAGCGAGCAAACGCAAACCCCTCAGTCGCCAAAACAGACAAAAGCCCTCTGTCAAGGCAAAACTTAGAGCCGGTAGAAACGCAATCTGATAAGGGTGTTGCAAAGCCAGTGGAAAAGCCATCGGTCAAAGAGAAACTTGACCGTTACAAGGCACAGGCAAAACAGCAAAAAGAAGCAGAGCGTAAAGAGCCGGAGGTTAAGAAAGACGGCAAGAAGCCGCAGCAGAAAAACGGTCAGACGTTACACCGTCAGCCGAAGAAGAAACCCAAAACAAAAGAGAGGTAATTCACTATGACAAATGATTTCAAACCCGCAAAGGCTGGCGGTAATCAGCCAAGATTATCCAAAGAGGAGTATGCAGAAAAGAAGCGAGCAGAAAAAGAAAAAGTCTATCAGATGATTGATGATGCTGCCCGTGAGATTGTGAGTGACCCTGAGAAGTTCAAGAACTTTCTTGATACGCAGAGTCGAATGGACAGATATTCCGCAGCAAATGCTCTCCTTATTTACAGTCAGTATCCGCAGGCGACACAGCTTAAAGATTTTGATGATTGGGGTAAGGACAATGTGAAGATTACCAAAGGGGCAAAGAGTATTTCTATCCTTGAACCAGTGGAATACACAAGAGCAGATGGTTCTCCGGGTATTTCCTACAATGTCAAAAAGGTATTTGATGTTACGCAGACAAATGGAAGAAAAGCTCCGGCAGTATCAGCAAACCGTGACCCGAAAGCACTTATCACGACAATGCTTGATGTATCTCCGGTGGAGGTTGCGGCAACCGATGAACTTCCGTATCCGAATATGGCAGCTTTCTATAATAATGAAAAGCAGACCTTGTATGTGAAGCGTAATGTGGGCGACAGCGTAGCAGTTGCTCAGTGTGTCGCTCAGGAACTTGGACACGCACAGCTTTCCATCAACAGCGAAAGTTACAGCCGCAGGGATATGGGCTTTCAGGCAGTGTGTATCGGATATATGATTTGCAAGAAGTATGGCGTAGATACACAGAATTTTGCAATTAACCGTATTCCGGAGGGACTGGCTTCCAAAGAGCCGAAAGAAATCCGTGCGGAGCTTTCCAAGACACGAAATGCAATGGCAGAAATTCACAGTCATATCTCTGATGAAATGTTCCGCAAGAAGCAGGAGCGTTCAAAGGACTATGAGAGATAACGGAGGGCAGATATGGAAAAAGAAAAACTCTACCACATTGCTTTGGACGATTATGAACACGGTGTTGTCATTCGCTCCTTAAACGATGAGAAAACAAAGTTGATGGAGGAAGGCAAGTCCGCAGACGCAGTAGACGACCTGCTTGTAAAAGTCGGAAATGCCCCATTGAAAAAGTTCAAAGTGATTGAAAGGAAACGCTCAGATGAAGCGAGATAATGACAGGCAGACTGCCATTATTTTATCCATTGTCGGTATCGTTCCGGTCATATGGTTGGCACTTCTGATTGCACCTTCCATAAGCGGAGGATTGCCGGAGATAGCAGCCAATCTTGCGACACTCTTTGATAATCCATTTTCCATAAAATTATGTGGGGACAGCCTGAAAACTGTCCTCATTTTACTTTTATGCTATGGAATGGGTATCGGGATTTATTTCTCAACAAGAAAGAATTACCGCAGACGAGAGGAACACGGTTCTGCCAAATGGGGCAATGTCAGAGCCATTGATAAAAAGTACCGACAAAAGCCGCTGTCAGAAAATAAGCTGATGACTCAGAATGTGTGCATTGGACTTAATGCCAAGAAGCACAGACGAAATCTGAATACGCTTGTGTGCGGTGGCTCCGGTGCAGGTAAGACAAGATTTTATGCAAAGCCTAATATTATGAACGCTGCAAGAAACAGCTATGTGATATTAGACCCGAAAGGGGAAATCCTGCGAGATACGGGACATCTTCTTGAGAAGAAAGGTTACGAAGTGCGTGTGCTTGATTTGATTTCAATGGAGAAAAGCCATTGTTACAATCCTTTTGTTTATTTGCAGAATGACAATGATGTGCAGAAGCTCGTAACCAATCTTTTTAAGAGTACCACTCCGAAAGGTTCACAGAGCAATGACCCATTTTGGGATACGGCAGCGTCAATGCTTCTGCTTGCACTTGTATTTTATCTGCATTATGAAGCACCGCCGGAAGAACAGAATTTTGCGATGGTAATGGAAATGCTCAGAGCCGGGGCGATTGAGGACGAGGACGACCCAAGTCCTTCTCCGCTTGATAATCTGTTTTCGGATTTGATGATAGATAATCCTGACCACATTGCTTTGAAGTATTACCACTCTTATCATTCCGGTTCTTCCAAAACATTAAAATCCATACAGATAACCCTTGCAGCAAGGCTTGAAAAGTTTAACTTGGAAAGTCTTGCTGCTCTTACTTCTGCCGATGAACTGGATTTGCAGTCACTCGGAGAGAAAAAGGTGGCACTGTTTGCACTGATACCGGATAACGACTCTAGTTTCAACTTCTTGGTATCCATTCTTTACACACAGCTTTTTCAGCAGTTATTTTATGCAGCCGACCATATCCACGGCGGTTGTCTGCCGATGCCTGTTCATTTTATGATGGACGAATTTGCCAATGTTTCACTGCCGGACGACTTCGACAAGATACTGTCGGTTATGCGTTCCCGTGGGGTATCGGTAAGCATCATCTTACAGAACTTGGCACAGCTTAAAGCCTTGTTTGAAAAACAGTGGGAGAGCATTGTGAGTAACTGCGATGAATTTCTTTACCTTGGTGGAAATGAGCAGTCAACCCATAAATATGTGTCGGAGCTGTTGGGCAAGGAAACCATTGATACCAACACGTTCGGAAAGAGTACCGGAAGAAGCGGTAATTATTCCACCAACTATCAGATTAGCGGCAGAGAGTTACTTACCCCTGATGAGGTGCGTATGCTCGATAATCAGTACGCTATTTTATTTATCCGTGGGGAAAGACCCATTATGGATTTCAAATATGACATTATGAAACACCCGAATGTGGCACTTACCACAGACGGAAAGGCAAGTCCTTATAAACACGGAGAAGTCACAAAAGATATTGCTTCGATTGCTATTTGGGACATTGACCCTGCAACACTTCCTGAAAAGGAAATGGAAGAAACGAACTGGGAACTTCTTTCCGATGAGGAGATGGAAGCTCTGTTCATAAAAAATCAAACAAATTAAATTTTGGAGGTATTCAACTATGATTATTTTTAAGAAAAAAGCAACTGACATTCAGGAAACAAAGAAACTGCCTATGACCGGAAAGGTTAAGAAAGGCTTCCGTGCTTACTGCACAATGGTCATTGTCGGTGCGTTGGCACTTGGAATGACAACGACTGCATTTGCAGCGAATGACCCGCTTACCGTAGTCAATAATCTGTCCGATTTTATCTTCGGACTTATCCGTGCCATCGGTATGATTTTGCTTGGCTTTGGTATCGTGCAGGTCGGTCTTTCACTCAAATCTCACGACCCTTCTCAGAGAGCCAATGGCTTCCTGACTCTTGCGGGTGGTGTCATTATCACTTTTGCGAAAGAAATCCTTACTCTTATCACAGGCTAAGATAAGAGTTACACAGTTATCGAGGGGTGTGCCAAGTTAAGGTACACCCCTTAATTGTAAGGAGGTGCTTTGAATGAGTGATAACTGGGTAGTTCAAAATCTTGAAAATGCCCTTGAAACTTGGAATGAAAAACTGTCGGAAATATGGACGCTCATCACAACTACACCGCAGAACTTTAAGGGCGGGAACATCTGGAAGGTTATCGTTGACATCAACGGTGCAGTTCAGGCTATCGGGCTTGCCTTGCTTGTATTATTCTTCGTGATAGGTATGGTAAAGACCTGCGGAAGTTTTACAGATGTGAAGAAACCGGAACACGCTTTAAAACTCTTTGTCCGTTTTGCACTGGCGAAAGGTGTTATCACATACGGAATGGAACTTATGCTTGCACTATTTAATATCGTGCAGGGTACGATTTCAACCATTATGAATGCTGCCGGATTTGGAACTCCGGAACAGACGACCTTGCCCGCAGAGATGGTAACGACCATAGAGGATTGCGGATTTTTCGAAAGTATCCCCTTGTGGGCGGTAACGCTTATCGGAGGATTATTTATCACGGTGCTGTCGTTTATTCTGATAATGACGGTGTACGGAAGATTTTTCAAACTGTATATGTACACAGCACTTGCACCGATACCGCTTTCCACATTTGCAGGAGAACCTACACAGAATGTCGGCAAGAGTTTTATCAAGAGCTATTGTGCAGTTCTGCTTGAAGGGGCAGTCATTGTACTTGCTTGTATTATTTTCTCTGTATTTGCTTCATCGCCGCCAGTAGTGAATCCTGATGCAGCAGCAGTTACGCAGGTGTGGGCATATATCGGGGAACTGGTATTTAATATGCTCGTTCTTGTCGGTGCAGTGAAAATGTCTGACCGTATTATCCGAGAGATGATGGGACTTTAAGGAGAGATTTTGAGATGAACCAAAGAGATTGTAAGAAATGTGTTTACTATGGCGGTAAACGGAAAGGCAAAGTCTTTTGCCTGAATGATAAATGCGTGAGGGAGAAAGACCGAAACCGCAGGAAAGGAAACAGATATGGAAGTAAAAATTAACCGAGAAATCAGAAATTATACAGAGTCAATGTTTTTTGGACTGTCGCTCAGACAGTTCATTTTTTCTGTTCTCGCTTGTGGCGTTGCGGTAGGACTGTATTTCTTGCTCAGACCGTATGTTGGCACGGAAACCGTATCGTGGGTGTGCATTTTGGGTGCTGCCCCGTTTGCGGCACTTGGATTTGTGAAGTATAACGGTATGACCGCAGAGAAAGCAATTTATGCGTGGATAAAGTCGGAGTTTTTAATGCCGAAGAAGTTGGTATTTCACTCCACCAATGTTTATTACGAACTGATGAAGCCAAGCATTGAACAGAAGCAGAAAGACCATTTCCGAGAATCTAAAACATAAAATGAGATTTAAGCTATTGACAGACAAGTGCTTTCTGAATATACTATAATGATTTAGCATTTGACTAGATGGGCGGCTTGGGAAGAAAGGAGAAATGTTAATATGTATAAGTATGTGGAAGACAAACAGTTTCTGAGCCGTATGCGTTCGTTATGTGGAGAAATAATGCAAGACCTTTGTCATACGCTTAAAGAAGAATATGATATTGGTGCTTCATTCTATCTCGTGGGTAGTGGTGCAAGAAACCTGATATTACAAAATGCTAATCGACCGATTGATTTGGATTATAATCTTGAAATTACAAAAATAGATGATTGGGAAGATTGCAAAGAAATCAAAGAATGTGTCAGAAAGGCTTTCAATATTGTTCTTAGAGAATATGGGTGGAGCGACTGCCAAGATTCTACCTCATCTTTGACAACGGAAAAGCGACACTTTAATCAGGGAAATAGTACAGAATTTTCAATGGATATTTGTATTGTCTGCGAGGATACAGACGGAAACTATCATCGTCTTATTCACGATAAGCGATATTTTCCAAACAGATATTTCTGGAATCAAGCACCCAATTCAAGAAACATTAGAGAGAAAGCGAAGTGTATCAAAGAAAAAGGAAAATGGATATCAGTTAGAGAGCAGTATCTGAGAATAAAAAATCAGTATTTGACTTCCAACGATTACAACCATTCCTCTTTCATTTGCTATATTGAAGCAGTCAATAATGTATATAATTCAAGAAAGCACTGGAACTAAATAAAACCAATTTGATGTATCGTCACTAAAATTAGTGGCGATATTTTTTACCATAAAGGAGGTTATGAGTTTTTATGATTAAGACTCTTACGAACCTGTTTAAACAGGATAAAGAAAAATTTGTTGTACCGAAAGGTGTGCAGGACGTTATTCCCGTGGCAGCTATCTTTGATGATGGCATTTTCAAAGTGGGAAAGGATAAATATTCAAAGACCTACCGCTTTACGGATATTAACTATGCAGTGGCAAGCCGTGAGGATAAGGAAGCGATGTTCCTTGAATATTCTGAACTTCTGAACTCTCTTGATAGTGGTGCAACGACAAAAATCACAATCAATAATCGTCGGCTCAACAGACTGGATTTTGAGCAGACAATTCTTATTCCGACAACCGGAGATAATCTGGATGAGTATCGAGAAGAATACAACAAAATGCTTCTTGATAAGGCAACGGGTGCAAACTCCATTGTTCAGGATAAGTATATTACCATTTCCATCAACAAAAAGAGTGTGGAGGACGCAAGAACTTATTTCGCCCGTGTCGGTGCAGATTTGATTGCTCACTTCGGCAGGCTCGGAAGTAAGTGTGTGGAGCTGGAAACAGACGAAAGACTTCGTATTTTCCACGACTTCTATCGTGTGGGAGAGGAAAGCTCTTTCCATTTTGATATTAAGGAAACAAGAAAAAAAGGACACGATTTTAAGGATTATATCTGTCCTGACACAATGGAATTTGAAAAGGACTATTTCAAGATGGGAAACCGTTATGGAAGAGTCCTTTTTCTTCGTGAATATGCGTCCTATATCAAAGACAGTATGGTAGCGGAACTTACGGATATGAACAGAAATCTGATGATGTCCATTGATATTGTTCCCGTTCCAACTGATGAAGCAGTAAAGGAAGCAGAGAACCGTCTGCTTGGTGTGGAAACCAATATCACAAACTGGCAGCGTAGGCAGAATGCCAATAACAACTTCTCTGCAACTGTTCCGTATGATATGGAGCAGCAGAAGAAAGAAATGAAAGAGTTCCTCGATGACCTTACGACCCGTGACCAGAGAATGATGTTCGCTGTTATCACAATGGTTATTACAGCAGACAGTAAGGAACAGCTTGAGAATGATACGGAAGCATTGCTTACCACAGCAAGAAAACATCTTTGCCAGTTTGCAACACTGAGATTTCAGCAGGTAGATGGACTCAACACGGTAATGCCGTTTGGAACAAGAAAGATTGATGCGTTCAGAACACTTACAACAGAGAGCCTTTCGGTATTTATCCCATTCAGGGTGCAGGATATTTTCCACGAGAACGGTATCTATTACGGTCAGAATGTTATCAGCAAAAATATGATTATCGCAGACCGTAAGCAGCTTTTGAATGGTAACTCCTTTATTCTCGGTGTATCTGGTGGCGGTAAGTCATTTGCGGCAAAGGGAGAAATCATCAATCAGGTGCTTTCTTCAGATGCGGATATTATCATCATCGACCCTGAACGAGAGTATTCACAGCTTGTCAATGCGATGGGCGGAGAAGTAATCAATATTTCTGCTACTTCCGACAATCACATCAATGCAATGGATATGAATAAGGATTACGGCGACGGTGCAAACCCTGTCATTTTGAAATCCGAGTTTATTATGTCCCTTTGTGAACAGCTTATCGGCGGAACAAATCTCGGAGCAAAGCAGAAGTCTATCATTGACCGTTGCACGGCAAGCGTGTACCGCAGTTATCAGCAGAATGATTATCAGGGACATATACCGACCTTGCAGGATTTCAGGGCAGAACTTTTGCAGCAGGACGAACCGGAAGCAAAGGAACTGGCACTTGCTATTGAGCTTTTTACGCATGGTTCTCTGAACACTTTTGCAAAGCAGACGAATGTGGATACCAATAACCGCCTTATCTGCTATGACATTCTTGACTTGGGTAAACAGCTTATGCCGATTGGTATGCTTGTTGTCCTTGACTCTATCCTGAACCGTATCACACAGAACCGTGCAAAGGGTAAGAATACCTTTATCTTCATTGATGAGATTTATCTTCTGTTCCAGCACGAATACTCTGCAAACTTTCTCTTTACCTTGTGGAAGCGTGTGAGAAAATACGGTGCATACGCAAGCGGAATTACCCAGAACGTCGATGACCTTTTGCAGAGCCACACAGCGAGAACAATGCTTGCAAACTCAGAGTTTATCATTATGCTGAATCAGGCTTCCACAGACAGGCTTGAGCTTGCAAAACTTCTGAATATTTCCGACCTTCAGATGTCTTATATCACGAATGTGGAAGCAGGACACGGACTTATCAAGGTGGGAAGCTCGCTTGTACCGTTTGCAAACAAATTCCCTAAGAACACGAAACTTTATAAACTGATGACGACCAAGCCGGGCGAAGCGTAAGGAGGGATTTACAATGTCTAAAATTCAATTTCGCAATGCTGCACACAGAGATTTTGTATTAGAAAATTTGGATAAGTGCAAAGTCAACGACTGCTATCACAGAGCATTTTTCTATGTGATGGGTATTTCAGAAGAAACGAGAATGAATATCGGAAAGATGTTTGATTTCAAGAGGGACTGTATCATACCGGAAGGTATGCATGGCGGTTGGCAGACCAGTGGCACAGTCAAGGTCTGCCACCTTGCCTTTAATCTCTGGAATGGATTTACGGAAGAAGGCAGGGAAAATCTCTATACACCGGAGGAACTGTTCTGTTGTGGATATGCTCCGTATTTCATGGAGGGTATCAAGTTGAGGTATCCGGAGTATTGCAGAGATTTGACTCCACCTAAGAGAAACGATATGGAAAGGTAAGAGAAAATGAGCAGAAAAATCTATATTATTATTGCGATGGTGTTTACGGTAGTGTTGTCTGTAAGCACCTTCTTTATTATCCGTAATCACATTGACTCTGCCAAGCAGAATGAAGTCTATGATAACCTTGCGGAGATTGTGGAGGACGAGCCGCCAAAGGAAAATGAGGGAGTGACGTTTTCGGAAGATAAGGACTATCTTGCGGAATATCTTGAACTCTATCGGCAGAATGAGGATATGGTGGGGTGGATAAAGGTTGAGGATACCAATATCAACTATCCGGTCGTGCAGTCTGTAAATGAGCCGAACTTTTACCTGAAGCACAAGTTTGATAAGACCGATTCCGCTTATGGCTGTCCATATGTGCAGGAAAATTGTGATGTGCAGAAACCTTCAGATAACATCATTATATACGGACACCATATGAATGACGGCTCGATGTTTACGGGACTGATGAAGTACAGAAACAAGAGCTTTTGGGAAGGTCATAAGATGATTACCTTTGATACACTGACGGACAGACACCAGTATGAAGTGATTGCAGTCTTTAAGACGGTTGTTTATACAAACAGCTCTGACAGCTTTAAGTATTATGAGTTTACGGACGCAGAAAATGCGGCAGAGTTTGATGCGTATGTTGCCAAGTGCAAGGAACTTTCTCTGTATGATACCGGAGTATCGGCAGAGTATGGCGACAAGCTTATTTCTCTTTCTACTTGTGAATATTCAAGAAACAATGGCAGGCTTGTTGTTGTCGCTAAGAGAGTGGATTAAACCCCACTCTCTATTATTTTTCGAGAAAGGAGGAAACCGATGGCTGATATAAAAACAAGAGATACAAGCAAAGGTGCAATCAAGACCATAAATAAGGCAGCAGTTGCAACGGAGCGAATGAAGAAAGCCTATGTGATGACGAAAGATAAGGCAGAACATTCCACGAATGCTTCGGAAAATTCCGCAGAGGAATATGCTTCCGATAAAATCGAAGTGGCAACGGATAGGGCTGTTCACGAAACTGCATACCGTGCGGATAAAGTTGGCAGATGGGGTGTGCGTGAAACAAGGCAGAATTATCAGAAAGCCAAAACGGGGATTGAGAATTTTAAGACCAAGCGTGCAGAGAAGCAGCTTCAAAAACAATCGGTCAATCCTGTCGGAAAACAGAGCATCCGAACTCTGGAGAGTACGGAGAAAACAATTAAACAGTCTGCAAGGTCGGCAGGAAATACGACAGTCAAGACCGTATCGAAAGGTGCAACCAATACTGTTCAGAGGTCGGTCAAGACCGCAGAACAAACGGCAAAGACTTCTATTAAGACCACAAAAGAAGCTGCCATTATAGCACAGAAAACAGCAAAAACAACAGCCAAAGCAACACAGAAAGCGGCTCAGACGGCAAAGAAAGCGGCGAAAGCCACAGCAGATACCGTCAAAGCCACAGCGAAAGCTACTGTTGCGACAGTCAAAGCGATTATTGCAGGGACAAAAGCACTTGTAGCAGCAATCGCCGCAGGCGGTTGGATAGCGGTGCTGATTATTATGATTGTTGTGTTGTTTGGTGCTGCCGTAGCAATGTTCGGAGGAGGGAGTGACAGTAATTCCTATACTCCGGTAAGTGCAGAGGTAGAAGCCTATGAACCCATCATACAGAAGTATGCCAAAGAGTACGGCATTCCTGAGTATGTAGAACTTATCAAGGCGGTTATGATGCAGGAAAGCGGCGGCAGAGGACTTGACCCTATGCAGGCAGCAGAGGGAAGTTTCAATACAAGGTATCCGCACGAACCTAATGGAATTAAAGACCCTGAATATTCTATCCAGTGTGGAGTTCAGGAATTGAAAGCGGCTCTTACTTCGGCAGAAGTGGAAAGTCCGATAGATATGGAGCATATCAAACTTGCCTTGCAAGGCTACAACTTCGGTAATGGGTATATTTCTTGGGCAAAAACGAATTACGGCGGTTATTCTTATGCCAATGCAGTGGAGTTTTCCACTCAGCAGGCACAAAGGCTTGGTTGGGACAGTTATGGAGATACCCAATATCCGGCTCACGTTCTGAGGTACTATCCGTATGGGCGAGCCTTTACTGCCGGAGGTAATCAGGCGATTGTTGAGGTTGCCTTGACACAGCTAGGCAATCAGGGCGGACAACCTTACTGGAGTTGGTACGGCTTTAACAGTCGAGTGGAATGGTGTGCCTGCTTCGTATCTTGGTGTGCTGACCAATGCGGGTATATTGAAAGCGGACTTGTTCCGAAATTTGCAGGTTGCGTGGATGGTGCAAACTGGTTTAAGTCAAATGGGAAATGGCAAGACCGCACTTATGAACCAAAGGTAGGAGATATTATCTTCTTTGATTGGGAAGGCGACGGTACAACAGACCACGTTGGTATTGTAGAGAAATGTGAGAATGGCACAGTTTATACCGTAGAGGGCAACTCAGGCGACGCCTGCAAGCAAAGACAGTACACAGTCGGAAGCAGCAATATCTATGGATACGGTATTCCGGCATATTAAAAATTCCAGACGGTGTCTGGAAAATTGAAAAGATGGCTGCTCAGTTGAGTAGCCATCGGGTACATAGGGATTGAATAATAGGTGTTTGTAAAAAGTGACAACTATAGCTTGAAATGAGGCGTTGCAACACACACATCTTGAAAAAATGAACATGATGTGATAAAATAGTATCCGTGTAACTGTAACTAAGAATGAAGTGTACAGCAAAGGAGCGTTACAGATGAAAATAAGCTATAATAAGCTTCGTAAACTTATGATTGATAATCAGATGAATAGACAGGATTTAATGCGTGCAGCAGATATTTCATCATCTGTTGCAACAAAGTTTAATAAAGATGAAACGGTATCTATGGAAGTGCTGATGAGGATTTGTAAGGTGTTCCATTGTGATATCGGGGATATTTGTCAAATTATAGAGGATTGATATGACAGTTCGGATAGGATGGGACGAGTATGAAGTAGCATTGTTGATAGATGCTTGTAACAGAATTCGTGACAATAAAATTGATAAAGCAGAGTGCGTACATAAATTATCAAATTTGCTTAGACAACGTGCAAAGGCAAATGGGATTAACATAGATGAAGTGTTTCGCAATGAAAACGGAATTGCACTTCAGATGACAAAAATGGAGTATCTCTTGACAGATGGGAAAAAAGGATTACCGGGAGCTAGTAAGTTATATATTGAAATGGCAAAAATGAGCAAATTAAATTCAGATGAATTTGAGAAAATACTCATACTTGCAAAAGAACAAATAGGATACAAGGAGGCTATGAATAATATGAATACAAGAGAAAAATTTATTCAATGGCTTTCATCTAATCCAATAAGCAAATATAGTTCTAATACAATAGTTAATGCACTTGATGAAGGTTCGGAGTATTGCTGCTCTCGTAGCTTGAGTAAAGTGAGCTTTTGGGATATGAATAATAAAAATGAATTTATAACCGTTGCATCAAAGCTCCTTGGAATGAAAATATATAGGTTGATGCATAAAAAGACAGCAATTGTTCTTGATAAAGCAGTACCTTTATATAAGAAATTTTTGCAGCAAAGCGAAAAGAGGTCTGGCATAAAGATTCCTGATGTAGAAATCTCAACAGAGGGTTCAGGCGACAATGTTGAAGCTAAAGATAACCAAAGTTCGGACAGTAAATATTCTCAAATCTATCAGAAACTTTATTATATTTCCAAGGTATACGATGACCCCAATGGAATGACTTTAGAAAAAATAATGTCCATGTTAGGCAATGGTACTGATGAGGAATTGGTAATAAGTATTCTAAATGATGTATCTTGGGCAACAAAATTGGCGGATGATATTTATTCGTTTGGGAAAAATGCCAATTCAGTTTTACGGGAACAGGTACAACCATATAAGATAGAAGAAAAGGACATAGTTACAGATGGTCAATTTTTCGACTTTTTGTATAATTATGAGAAAATGGCAGAAGCTTCGTGCCGAAGTTATGTTTCAGCAATAAGAACAGCCGAGGAATATGCAAAAAATCATAATTATGCCTCGCACATGATTTATGATTGTGGTTTTGAAGACGCATCAACGCTGATTCGAGAGCTCATGGGAGATAATGAGTTTCTGGAGTTTAATGCTAAGCAGCATAACCGATTTAGAGCAGCATTTAAGAAATACTTAAAAATGGGAGGTCAACTTCCTGCAAAAGAAAGAAAATCTTTATCAGTGAAAAAAACATCACTTCCGGTTGCTAATGAGATTGAAAAAGTACAGCCGAAAGATTTTGATAAGTCAAAATTTGAAATCACTCTTTTAAGACGATACCGCAACGGAATGCAATTTGATTCTATTGATTTTGAAAATTTCAGAGAAATGTATGATGCACTTTTTGATGAAACTCTCACTTTTGATGATGAAGCCTTGGAAGAAAGATTGCGTTATTGTGGAGTGCTATATAAAGACAGACTTTTTCCTGCTGAGGGAATAATTGATAACAACACAAAGGAAACTTTGTTTGCATACATTGATAACTGCTTCTCTACTGGAAAGTCGGTGCTTTATTATAAGGCGATTTATCAGGATTTATCAGATGCTTTTGCAAGTTGTTTTACACTGGCAGACGAAAAAATGTTGAAAGCTTATATTGAGTATTCGGCTGAGAAAGATAAATATTATTATTTTTCAGATTATATGTCGGTTGATAGAAATGTAAAAATTGACCACACAGAGGAAATTGAAGAATATTTTCTTTCCGCCGGTAAACCAATGAGACTTGATGATGTTTTTAGCACATTATCACATATCCCACAAGAACGAGTTGACAGAATCATTAAAACGGATTCTCGATTTTTACGAAATTCTAAGGGCGAGTATTTTCATACAGATATTTTTGAAATCACTGATGATGAACTGGAGAATATTGCAGAGATTATTGAGGGTTTTATCAGTGAGGACGAATATGCAATTTGGACGAATGTCTGGAATATGATTCAAGATAAATTTCCATTATTTGTTGAAAATAATCTGTACCTTTCAGGTCTTGGAATTAGAAATGCAATCGAACAACGATTTAGCGGAAGGTTTCGTTTTGAAGGTGCTGTTATCAGCCTGCCAAAAGACAGTTTTTCTATGAGAGATGTATATCAGTTGTATGCTAAACATCATGCAGAGTTTACAGCAGACGAAATATATATACTTTCAAAAGAATTAGATACTGTAATTTATTTCGACGCTTTATCAGAAGTTTCAGTGCGAGTCAGTCACGATTTATTTGTCTCAAAAAAACGGATAAATTTTGATGTGGATTCAGTCGATAAAGTTATTGAGAGCTTTATGTCAAAGGATTACATCAGAATTCGTGAGATAGACTCTTTCCTTGCATTCCCATCTGTTGGATATGAATGGAATGAGTATATGTTAGAGAGCTTTTTGATTTCATATAGCAAAAAGTTTGTACTTTTGAATAATGGACAATCCCTGCACAATGTGGCAGGAGCTATTGTTAAAAAAGATGGAAAAATTAAAGAATTTGAGGATGCTTGTGCAGCAGTGCTTTCTGAAAGCCGAATTGAATTAAAGAAAAGCGAAGCACTGAATTATCTTGCAGATGTTAATATGATTACAAGGCGTAGTTATAAGGACTTAGATACTGCTATGCGGAAAGCAACACAAATTCGGAACAGGAAGGAATAAACAGGATGTATGCATACGAATGGGATAGTTCTACCGGTGGTTATATATTAACCCCAATGCCACTGGCATTTTCAAAGGAACCCAGACCCGTTTATTATAAAGAACTTGATATTTTAGGGTTTGATAAATATTGGGATTATGATAAAAATGACAGTTTCCCATATATGTGGGCAGAAGCCAATAATTATTATTATCGAGGAAGACTCGTTGCAAAAACCAAGGGAGGATCTCTTTATACACCTCCGGAATTAGTTCTTATTGAAGACCCGGAGCCGGAAGGTTATCCTCTTCGATTTGTTGATATACCTGCTATGGTCGATAAGAATCGACAGTTAATGGAGCAGCTTGTACAGGAAACTATAAAGAAAATATATAATACTTTTATTGAGTATCAAGACAAGGTGGATGTTTTTTATGTAGCTTTTTCTGGTGGTAAGGACAGTGTCGTTGCCTTGGATTTGGTTCAAAGAGCACTTCCTCATAACTGCTTTAAGGTGTTATTTGGGGATACTGGAATGGAATTCCCCGATACATATGAGACTGTTGAAAAAATAAAACAAATTTGTGCTGAAGAAAAAATTGAGTTTTTGCAGGCAAAATCAAAATTAAAACCTGAGAATACATGGCAAATCTTTGGACCGCCAGCTGTAACAATACGTTGGTGTTGTAGTGTGCATAAAACTACGCCGCAGATAATGCAACTTAGAGAAGTTTTACAAAAACCTGATTTTACTGGTATGGCATTCACTGGTGTTCGTGGAGATGAAAGCTTATCTAGAAGTGAGTATGATGCAATCAGTTATGGAGGTAAGCATTCTGGGCAATATAGCTGCCATCCTATTCTGGAATGGAACACGGCAGAACTTTTTCTATACATATATGAAAATGGCTTGACCTTTAATAATGCATATAAAAAAGGTAATACAAGAGCTGGCTGCCTTGTTTGTCCTATGTCTCAAGGGAAACATGATTACATGAAGTATAAAAATTATCCCGATGATACAGACTTGTTTATCAATAAAATAATAACTACTAGTGGAAAAAACTTCTCAAAGGAAAATTATGATAGGTTTGTCGAACAAGGATACTGGCGTACTAGAAAAAGTGGCAGAGAATTAAGTTTCGGTCATGATAAGCATGTGTTTGAAATAGTCAAGGGACAAAATGTTATAACTGTACAGAAAAAGAATGAATACTGGAAAGAATGGGCAAAGACTATTGGTCAGGTTACTAGTTTGGGGGATGGTGAATTTAGCATAGCATATGAAGGAAAATCTTATGCAATTCGTACTATAAGTACTCAAGAAGGTGGAGAGCAATTTACGTTTCCTAATATTGAAAATAGTAAATCAGATATAAAATTTTTGTCGCTTTTTAAGAGTGTGATTATAAAGAGCGTTTATTGTGTTAATTGTGGGTATTGTGCAGCCGAATGTAAAAGTGGTTGTATTGATATGGCAAATGGAGTGCATATTTCAAATCAGTGTAAGCATTGCTTTAGCTGCCACGATATATATTCTCATTGTTTGAGATATAACTCTATAAAAAATAGAATAGGAGCAAAGGTCATGACTGGACTTGATAGATATTATAGCTTTGGTATTAAAGAAAATTGGTTGAGAGTGTACTTTGACTATGAGGGAACGTCATCGTTTTGGAAATCAGATGGAGATGGCGAAGTACCAAATAAGAAAAAGGATGCATTTTTAAATTTTGTTAAAGATGCGGGATTGGTAGACGAAGATAAATCCTTGAAAGGAAAAGAGTATAAGTATATAAAATATAAACCGAACAAGTTCGCAGAAAAAATGTTTTCTCTTGGAGTAGATGATGAGAGTATGTGGGCTTATCTAATGTGTAACTTAGTATATGCAGAGGATTCAGAAGAGTTTAGATGGTTTATAAAGAATATACCTTTCAGTGAGACATCAACACCAGAGTCTATAAAACTTAGATTAGACGAAGTCATGGAAAATGATAAATCTGGTTTAGGAAAGAGAAATATTTGTGATGCACTTAAATCGTTTTTGATTAAGACACCGTTTGGAAAGCAACTTGGTCTTGGTAGTGTTATAGATTATGAAGAGAAAGTATCATCAAACGGAAGAGAAACTATTACATTGAATTATTTTGTTAGAGGTTCATGGAAAAATCCAGACGAAAAAGTGATACTATATGCACTTTATAAATTTGCTGAGGCATGCGGAAATTACAGACAGTTCACATTAACCAGATTACTTGATACATCTGTTGAAAGTGCTGGAATTAGTCCAACACAGATTTTTGGATTGAACCGAGAAACAATGGAGAAAATCCTGAATGGTCTTACATTTAATTATCCTGATTTGATTGAAGCAAGATTTACGCTTGGTCTGGATAATATTACACTCAAAAGTGATAAGACGGCTAATGAAATTTTAAACGAGCTGTTCTGAGGAGGAAAAGAGAATGAGTTACAGAGAGTATTTTGATATCGACCCGGAGTATTTTCCACAGGTAGATAAGAAAATAATAGAGGAACAGCCGGATTTGTGGAAAAAATTCTACCCACATCCTACATTCATTAAGCTATTGAAGTCAATGGTAGATGTTCTATCACGCAAGCAGAAATTATCGGTATGGGTTGACGGTGCATATGGCACAGGTAAATCTCATGCTGTTCTGACATTAAAGAAACTCATTGAGGCTTCAGACGAGGAAACAAACGCATACTTTGAGCGTTATAATCTTGATAATTTTCTTTGTCAAAAACTGATTGCACAGAAAAACGAAGGTAAAATTCTTGTTTGTCATCGTTATGGCTCATCTGATATTCAAAGTGATACGGATTTGGTTGTTGCTATTCAGGAAGGTGTAGAGAAAGCATTGGCTGATGCGGGAATTGAAAATGTAGCCAGTACTTCTTTGAAGAATTCGCTTATCAGATATTTTGAAGATGAAGAAAATAAGCAGAGTTTTGACATTTATGCTAAGGGTAAATATCAGACAGTGTTGAACGGAGATACTGCGGATAGTATTCTTGAAAAATTAAGAAATTTCAAGGAAGAAGCTTTGAATACTTTGGTTAAAAAAGTGTTTAAAGTTCCGGTTGTAAAGGGAAGCTTTTCCATGACTACAGGGGAACTTTGCGATTGGATACGTGAAATTATCGAAAAGAATAACCTTAAGGAACTTGTATTCATTTGGGATGAATTTTCAGAGTATTTTGAGAATAACATGCATCATCTTACTGGTTTTCAGCAAGTTGCAGAGCTTGCTGCTACGGCACCGTTCTGTCTTTTGATTGTTACACATAAAGCTGAAGGCTATTTTTCTGATGGAGACCCAGATAAGCGAAAAATCCTCGACAGATTTGTTTCGCCAATTCACATTTCATTGCCTGAAAATATAGCTTTTGAATTGATGCATGAGGCATTGAAGGTAACAGATGATGTTGATAAAGCTGCGAAATGGGAGAAGCACAGGAAAAGTTTAGAAGACCGTACTATGCAGAGCCGTTCTGCTGTAAGCAAAAAAATTGGTTTAACAGACAAAGATTTAAGTAATGTTTTACCGATTCATCCTTATGCAGCCCTTATATTGCAGCATATTTCGATTTACTACACATCTACAGCCCGTAGCATGTTCAATTTTATTAAGAATGATGAAGGCGAGGATGTTAAAGCATTTCAGTGGTTTATTGACAGATATGATTTTAGTTCTCAAAATCCATTTGTCACGATTGATATGTTATGGAATTTCTTTTATGAAACAGGCAGCCAGAAATTGGCTGATGGCATAAGAGAGGTTTTAAGCTGTTATACTCAGAAAATGGATAAGGAGCTTATGGAAGATGAAAAGCGTGTACTCAAGGTTATCTTGTTGCTTCAGGCTATATCTGAAAGAATGAGTGGAAACCGTGATATTTTTCTTCCAAACAACAAAAATTTGACACTTGCTTTCGAGGGCACTGACCTTGAATTTACGGCACAGAATATTGCAAAAAAACTTTTGAACGACCATGTAGTAACCAGAACGCCTTTGACTGGCGATGTATTCTCGTATTGCTGCAAAAACATGGGACCAAGTGTAGACCCGGGTCCGTTCATTGCTCAGGCTAAAGGTAAATCTACAAAAGATATGTCATTTATGGCAGGTAGTAATTTGCGTACTACTATTGAATTTACGGGTGCATTAAAGCTTCGTTATTCATTGGCATATGCTACGCTCTCAGATTTTGATAGTGAAATAAAAAAGGCAAACAATCCAAGTGCAACTAATAACAAACTTTATGCCGTTGCAACTATTGGCAGAGATTCGGCTGAAAGCGGTGCATTGAAGAAAAAGATAGAGAATTTCTTTGTGAATAATCCTGAATCAAATGCAATTGTAATCGATAGTTCAACATGTGTTCTCGGTGAAGGCGAGTATAATGAGTTTGTTGAAAACTATGCCATGTCTCTTGCAATCGGAAACAGCGATTTAGACCAGAGAAAGACATACGAGGGATATGCTATCGAGGTGCTTTCAAATTGGGCGAAGAGAATTAAATGCGGCGATTTCTATGTATACTCTCGCTATGCAACAAATGGAGAACGAGTGGCGAATATTCAGGATTTGTTTATCTATCTGCTTGATATAGATAAATTCCATTACCCACAATGTCTTGAGGGTGCTTATACAAGTGTTTTGAATACAATGTATGATGCCAATTCGTTGGGAAATGGTGCAACATGTGGTATTAACGAAGAAACAAAAGGGACATTCCGTTCCGGTAATGAAGCAACTAAACTTGAAAATGCTCTGAAGGGCGCATGGAAAGTTCCAGAATATTGGAATAACTCTCATTCTTATATTGCAGATTTGAAGAAAACGGTAGATGAGTTTATTAACGAAACTTTTAATAAAAGTGACCGTATTTCTATTGCTTCAATATATGAGATGCTGAAAGCAGAACCATACGGATTTATGCCTTGTAACCTGACGGCTTTTATTCTTGGATTTATTTTAAAGGAATACACGAAAGGCGTTTATTCTTACAGTGACAATTTAACAACAGTACCGTTAGATGCGGAAAAGCTTGCCAGTATGATTTCTGAAATTATTAAGCAGGACAACACGCCGGAAAAACGTTATAAAGATAAGTTTATCGTAACATTGACGGAAGAAGAACGTGCCTTTAACAAGGCTACATCAGTTGCTTTCGATATTCCAGAAATGTATTGTGTTTCTGTTACGGAAACAAGGTCACGAATCCGAGAACAGATGAAAGGTTTTTCCTTCCCTATTTGGGTAATCAAGTATGTGCTTGACGATAAGACTTTTAAGACAGATAAAGATGTCGTTTCAAAACTTATTGATAACTATTGTGGCATTGCGAATAACAAGAACATGGAAGGCGAGAAGTCTGATAATGACATTGCTCTTACTATTGGGAAATTATGCTTAGATAATGAGGGCGTTGTAGATGACTTGAAGAGTATACTCACAAAGGACAATTGCAAATCTGGTATGCTTGAGTATTTAAAATTATACGATGGAGGGAAACTTCCTGCTGTTGCTGAAAAAATCAATGACGGCGGTCAGTATATCAATCAGTTGCAATATAAATTCAGCTCAGATGCTGCCAATTGGGTATGGAATACAGATACAGTCAATGCAAAAATAGATGAGCTTATTTGTGAATATGAAATTATTGAAATAAGCAATGGTGTTTTATCTAAAAATGCAACCTATATGGAAGCGATTCGTGCATGGGTTGATAAGATTGGTCAGATTCGATTAGCTTATTCAATGATTAAAAATGAGCTTGGCGATAGCAAAGCATTTTATGAGATGCTTTACAACCTGTATAAGCAAAGAAATCTTCTTGATTCACAAAAGAAGCCATTTCTTGATTTACTTCGTGAGAATATAGAAAACTTTAAGTATTTTATGGGCTCACAGAGCAGTTTATTTATTAAAGCGTGTAGTTTCTATTTAGACGACCTTTCAGAGGAAGATGTTAAGTCCATTCTTGATGATGATACATATGGATTTGGAGGTTCTTATTTACTTGAGCGAGATAAGTATACCGGCAAGGTTCAAAAAGCAGTCGATTTATATAAGAATGCTCAGTTGTATACTCAACTCAAAAAGAAATGGAACGATTTGACCGATACTGATTCACCATATATGTGGTCGAATAAGTATCATATGCCTATCCTTGCCATGGTTCCCGATGATGAAGTCGCAACAGCAAGAAAGGTATTTGGAGCTATAAATTCTAAAACTAAAGATGAGAATACCATTACAACAGCACTAGACTATCTTGATAAAATGACCTATGTGCAGAAATTGAATAATAAAGAAGATAGAGATAAAGCATTTAGAGATGTTTTCCTTGAAGAGTTCTCTGAACTGTTTGATGATGTTGATGAAGTTAGAACTTACCTTCAGAACCATATCTCAGATTCGCCGTATCATTGGCTTGGAAATAAAGCGGTTACAGCAAAGATTAAGACGATGGCTAATGCAAAATATAATGAGTCAGGGTATGGAAAAGCAAAAAAAGTAATAGACGAAATGCCAGCTGAACAGGTAAAAGAATATCTGAAGAAAATGATAGAAGATAATTTTGTTGTTGGGTTGGAAATCATAAAGAAACAAAAGTGATTCGGAGGATAAAACATATGAATCTGGATGACACAAAAAAGAGAGTTCAAAAATATCTGAACTCTAATAAAAGATATCCTTTGATTGTTGATGTTCAAACAAGGGAAGATTTAGCAAATATAGCAGAATATTTTAAGGTGGGTAGTAACAAGTTCCCGGCTATAGAGGAGTTTTGCAACCAAGATGAGGCAATAAAACTGGATGAGTTATACGCATCTGTATCAAGTAACAGTGGTAATACATTTATAACCGGATTGTCTGGATTCCTTATGCTATTTGGAGAAAATGTGGCAAAGCAGGCTTTAAAAACACTGATTACAACAAGCATTTCTGGTCATGTTGTAATTATTACATATCAATGTGAGAAATATCTCAGATTTACAGATCCTAGAATATCTGAGAGCGGAAGATTGGTTATCGTTGATGGAAATCCTGACAATATTTGCAATATAAATTTCATTTCTCCGACGCTCTCCGATATTTTTACGGATTCATATAGTGGGATACAGAACATTGGAACAGCCATAGATAGTTGCTTCAATAGAGATGCATATATTGCAACAGCAATAGATAAAAGCTCTTTTGCTGAATCAGTCTTTCATATTTCACAAGTAAATAATAGTTATGATATTCTCCGAAATAAAGATTCAAGAACAGGAATTGTTCCTCAAGCATGTGGATTGCCGGAACAATGGGATTATGTGCTCCATCAAATGGGAAAATCAGGAACGTGGACTACGGTTATTGTAGACAATTTTGGGTCAGAAAATAATCTTTTACATGTAATAAGAGAATATCCGAAATTTGACGTTGAAAAGAGATGGCTTTACTATATTGCACTTCTGATTTGCGGTGTTAAGAATAATGATTACCTTAAACTTGCGTTAAATAAGACGTCAAAATCCAGTGAATTGATAAAGAATATTTTTCGGTCTGTACTTGATATTGATTGGAAGAGTGAAAACTATCAGAAATTGTATAGGCAAAGAAAAAGTTTAATTAGTGAGCTGAAAAAGCCATTGCCTGAGACGATAGATTTTTGTAAAATTTTATCAACCAAAGGAGAAGATGAAATTTACTATCTGACAGATTTAACACAACCGGAAAAAGAAAAAATCATCAAATGGCTTAGCAATTATGGTGTGAAGTATTCAAAGGATGAGTTGGTTTCTATTTTGATGAATGTCTATCCCGATTTAGCGTATTATTTGTCAAGTTATAGATATAGAAATGAATTTTTGAATACCTATTTTGAGAATTACAAATATCAAAAGATAACAAATCGTATTCTGCCATCTTTTGATAAAGTTGTTGAAGAGCAGGCAATAAAAATGGATTTTGTTACAATCTTAAAACCACGTACAGCCTATGTAGATAAACTTGATACACAAAATGCACAAGTATTTTTTGTTGATGCAATGGGAGTTGAATACTTAAGCTTTATTCAACAGAAGTGTAGCGAATACGGACTTTCGGCAAATATATCTTGTGCAAGATGCGAGTTGCCATCATTAACTGTATTTAACAAGGAATTTGTAGATGTGTTAAAAGATAAAGGATGTCTAATATCAGATATAAAGGATTTAGATGATATTAAGCATCATGGCAAAGATAGCTTCGACTATGAGAAAGAAAAAACACCAATTTACCTCATAAAAGAGCTCGAAATAATAGATGATTTATTGACGAAAATTAAAGCAAGCATACTTGCTGGGTCATATAATAAAGCAATTATTATTTCTGACCATGGTGCTAGCCGACTTGCTGTCCTTCATGAAACTGAAAATATATGGAATATGGAGACAAAAGGCGAGCATTCAGGAAGATGTTGCAAGATAAGTGAAATTGACGATAAACCAGATTTTGCAATTGAAGAGTCTGGATACTGGATTCTGGCGAATTATGACAGATTTAGGGGAAGCCGACGTGCAAATGTAGAAGTACACGGTGGAGCTTCTATGGAGGAAGTTGCGGTTCCAATTATTGAAATTACACAAAAAGCATCTAATATAGAAGCCTTTATCGTCGATGAATCAAGAGTTTTAACATTAGGTGCAAAGGAATACGCAATCATTAAAATTTATGTTGGAATTAGAAGTAATAATATTTCCATTAAATTGGATGGTAATTATTACAATGCTGAAGAAACTGCTGAACCTTATATATACAGCATAGAATTGAAAAATTACAGCAAAAAAGGCAAGTTTTCTATTGATATCCTTGATGGTGGCAGTGTTCTCGCATCTGGACAGCAGTTTGAAATTGAGAAAAAGGGAATGTCACAGAATAATATGTTCGATTTTTAGAGGTAAAAATAAATGACTGATAAACTTAGAGACTATTTTGATGAAATGGTTGTTTATAAAGATTTAAAAAATAATAATTTCTTTTCTTCTCTTGGACTTCCTGCATTTTTAAGAGATTATCTTTTGAAAATGTTCAGCGATGATTTTGGGAATTTTGATGTGGATGAAGTATCTGCATTTGTTAAGAAGTTCATACCCAAAAAAGAGGATTGGATGAGTATAAAAAATAAAATCATCTATGAGAATGAAAGTGTTCAAATCCTGACAAAAATTTCCGTAGATATCAATATAAAGACCGGAGAAATATCATTTGCTATTCCTGATTTTGGAGTTACTGAAAAGGAAACTTTGATTGAACCGGCTATTTGGGATGTCTATAAAGAAGATTTGATAAATACAGGAGAAACTTGGGGAATTATAAAATTAGGATATCGTCAACCTGACGATACAGTAAAGCCAAAGATTCCGGGAAAAATAAAGTTGACTGGTTTCAAGAATTTTCGCCCTTATACGGTAGATGTTGAGTATTTTAAAGAAATGAGGTCAAACTTTGAAACGGATGAATGGATAGATATCTTATTAGGAGCTATCGACTATAATGCTGACGGATATGAAACGAAACTTCAAAAGCTGACAATGCTTACTAGACTATTGCCGTTTGTAGAGAAAAGAATAAACCTTATTGAACTAGCTCCTAAGGGAACTGGAAAAAGTTATGTTTTTGGTCATATCAGTAAAAACGGCTTGCTGACAGACGGTGGAAAAGTTACCCGTTCAAAAATGTTTTATGATGCTAACAGAAGAAAACCGGGTTATATTTGTGGTCCGGACTATGTAGCGATTGATGAAGTAAAGCTTGTAAATTTCGGCGACGAAAATGAAATGCGTTCCATACTTCAAGGATATCTTGAGTACGGTACATTTAATTCCAATGGCTATAATGGAGAATCGGATGCTGGTGTAGTATTCCTTGGTAATATAAAAGAAGAAAACATGGATGAGTATGGTTATATGTTAGGAGAATTACCTACGTTGTTTCAGGAAACGGCACTTCTTGACCGTATTCACGGATTCGTTAAAGGGTGGGATATACCTAGAATGAATGATGGTCTTAAACTAACCGGATGGGCACTTAACTCTGAATATTTCTGCTCTATTCTTCATGAACTCAGAAATGATATGAGTTATCGTGCCATTGTGGAAAAGATTGTAGAAGTTCCCGAGCATGCGGATACTCGTGATACAGAGGCAATTAAAAGGTTGGCAACTGCATATTTAAAGCTGCTGTTTCCAAATGTTAGAAATGAGTTTGATGTTGACAAGATGGAATTTAGAGACTACTGTTTAACGCCAGCTATGAAAATGCGAAGAATTATCAAACTTCAGCAAGGCATGATTGACAGTGAATATAAAAATAAAGATGTTCCATGTTTAATGGTGAGAGAATAATGAGTAAAGAGTGTATTGCTTGTGGAAAAAAGCAATTGGATAAAGATACTGTAGGCATAAACAAAAAGCTTCTTGGAAAAGACATTGCCAATTTTTATTGTATGGACTGTTTGGCTGATTTTTTAGGATGTACTGTTGATGATTTGCTGGACAAAATAGAAGAATTTAAGGATGAAGGGTGTACACTTTTTAAGTGAGGAATAGCTATGAAGCATTTTATATACGCTGATAATGCAGCAACAACAAAATTGGATAAAGATGCATTTAATGCAATGCTTCCATGGCTTCAAGAAGAATATGGCAATGCGTCGCAACCATATTCATTTGCACGTAAACCGAAAAAAGCCTTGATGGAAGCTAGAACTTTAATTGCAGAATGCATCGGTGCTCAACCAGATGAAATTTATTTTACATCAGGAGGCACGGAAAGTGATAACTGGGCAATAAAGGGGATTGCTGAGAAGGGGAAAAAACATCATACAATTGCAACGCAGATTGAACATCATGCAATCCTGAATGCCTGTAGAAGATTAGAACACTTTGGATTTCAAGTGGATTATCTTCCAGTTGACAAACAAGGTGTTGTATCATGCGAAGATTTAGTGAAATTTATAAAAGGTAATACTGAGCTGATTTCTGTAATGATGGTTAATAATGAAATTGGAACGATTGAACCAATAAAAGAGTTAGCAACCGTAGCTCATGATAACGGTATTTTATTTCATACAGATGCAGTTCAGGCAGTTGGGCATATTCCAATTGATGTCAGTGACTTATGTGTGGATATGCTTTCTGCCTCGGCACACAAATTTAACGGACCAAAGGGAATTGGTTTTTTGTACATTAAGAGAGGTACAAAAATATCTTCATTTGCAGATGGTGGTGCTCAGGAATTCCATAAGCGTGCAGGAACTGAAAATATTGCTTCGATTGTAGGAATGTCCATTGCATTGAAAAAAAGTTGCGATGAAATGGAAAAAGTGAATAAAAAACTACTTGCTTTAGATGAAGCATTTAACGATGTTCTTTTGAAGTCTAAGATAGATTTTATTAGAAATGGTTCTAATAATCATGTTCCGGGGAATATAAATTTGTCTATCCGCAGAACGAGTGGGGAAATGTTACTGCATCGTTTGGATTTGATGGGAATTTGTATATCAACGGGTTCGGCTTGTGATTCTGTAAATACAGAAGTCTCGCATGTTATTAAGGCAATCGGAGTACCATCTGAGTATTCAGAAGGCACTATTCGTATTTCGTTTGGTAGAGACAATACAGAAGAAGACGCAATTATGATTGCAAAGGCTCTAGTTAAAGTCATTAAAGGATAAGATGGATTCATAAGGAAAGTAATTGGTAAATTACACGGACATATCATTTACTTTAATTAACCACATTTTGGAATATAAGTCTGACACAATGAAACTGGTCAAAACATATAAGGCGGAAAAGAACAGTGCAAGCTTCGGACAGGTGCTTTACTGCCCTTATGATTATGATAAAGTAAGATTGATTGTAAAGAAAATGACTGACTAGATGAGTTCTGGGTTTGAATGATAAGAGAATTTGACAATGACAGATGGAACGGTTATCCCTATATGACGAATGAGAGAGTTAGGGAGAAGTGTTTGGAGATATGTAGGAGTAGTTCAGAAAGGAAATCAATGGAATCAAAACCAAGGATTTTATATTTACAAAAGATACTGCTTGAGAGAACAGATGAGGAAAATATGCTTTCCACAACGCAGTTAATCAATATATTAAATGATGAATATGGGATATCTGCTCATAGGACTACCATAACAAAGGATATTGCGGCTCTTCAGGAGTTTGGAATGGATATTGTTGTTATTCATTCCACTCAAAGTAAATACTTTGTGGCAAGCCGTAAGTTTGAGCTACCTGAGCTGAAACTGTTGATTGACGCAGTAGAATCATCCAAATTTATTACGAGTAAGAAAAGCGACGCACTGATTGAGAAGATACATACAATGACAAGTGCAGGGCAGGTGGCAAAACTCAGGAGAAACAACTATGTTGTTAATCGAATAAAGCCGGACAACGAGCAGATTTATTATATTATTGACACGATAAATGAAGCCATAAATAGCGGCAAGCAGATTTCATTTCAGTATTATGACTATACAGGACTAAAGAAGAAAGTTCTTAAGAATAAAGGCGAGGTGTATAAGCTCAGTCCGTATAAACTTATCTGGTGTGGGGACTATTATTATGTTCTCGGATATTCTGAAAAGCAGAGAAAAGTTATAAATTTTAGAGTAGACCGCATTGCATTGAGACCAGATATACTTGCTAAGGATATTATTCCTATGCCCGATGATTTTGATATTGAGAATTTTACAAAAGAAGTGTTCTTTATGTTCTCAGGAGAGAAAGTTCTTGTGGATTTGCGGTGTGATAACAGCCTGATGAAAACAGTGGTTGACCGTTTCGGAGAAGATGTGACAACCCTTGCGTATGATATGACTTCTTTCAGAGTACAGACCGAAGTATCAGCCAGTCCTACCTTTTTCGGTTGGGTGTTTGGCTTTAATGGAAAAGTACAGATACTTGCACCGGAAAGTGTGAAAGAACAGTACAGACAGATGATTGCAAAAGCCGATGAGGATATGCAAGAGAGTGAGTAGTGATTCGTAAATGATTTAGAATTTGTGTGAAAAATCAATTATTATGAATATGAAAATGATATGTTTTTAAATTGTGCAGACGGTCTGCACAATTAGGAAGGAGTCAATATGCTTACACCGTCAAATCAATATTTGCAGGCAGTAGAAGAAATAAATGATTATGTCAATCAGGCTAAATGCAGAGCTTCTGTCAGTGTAAATAGTGAGATAATGAAAACAAATATATTTATTGGAAATGTTATTATCCGCAATTCTGAGTGGGGAAATAAATTTGTGGAAAATCTGTCTAAGGATATGAAGATGAGATTTCCAAGTGCAAAAGGTTATTCTGTCAGAAATTTAAAATATATGAAGAAATTTGCACAGATTTTTACGGAAGATGATGTAGATGAGTACGGATTGGGAAGAATTACTTGGAGTCATCATCAGATATTGATGAGTAAAGTGTCAAATCGAGAAGAATATATATGGTATCTGGAAAAAACTTTGGAATATAAGTGGTCAGTTGATGATTTGACTTCCCAAGTTAAGAGTCAATTATATGAGCGACAGGTGGTTGCTAACAAAATATCAAATTTTGAAAGACGATTACCGGCTGAACAAAAGGATATGGTAGTAAGCACAATGAAAGACCCATATATGTTTGATTTCATCAATTATACGGAAGAAATGTTGGAAACAGATATAGAAAATGAACTTGTAAAAAATGTTACTTCTCTACTGATGGAATTAGGCACTGGTTTTGCTTTTATGGGACAGCAGTATCATCTTGAAGTTGGAGGAAAAGATTTTTATATAGACCTTCTGTTTTATAACACAAAGCTTAGATGTTATGTAGCAATAGACCTTAAAACTGGCGAGTTTAAGCCAGAACAGGCAGGAAAGATGAATTTTTATTTATCTGCTTTAGACGATTTAGTGAAAGCTCCAGAGGATAATCCATCAGTGGGACTTATTTTGTGCAGAGATGAAAATAGAACAATTGCAGAGTATGCATTGAGAGATATGTCAAAACCGATTGGTGTCAGTGAATATCACTTATGCACGGATTTACCGTTAAATTTGAGAAATGCATTACCTGCCGTAGAAGATATTAGAAGTAGAATTGATATGAAAAAGTAATTTGTGCAGACGGTCTGCACAAATTGCAAATTTAAATTGCATTGAACAAAAAGCCTTTATGGGCGGAACTTTTCAATGGAATAAAAATGACAGATATGTTGTATCAGTGTTATGGAGTGAAGGATAATACATAGTAAAAGAGTTCTTAAAGATTTTGGACTCAGTGAATCCAAAATAAATGCGGCTATTACTAAAGATTTATATATTTCTTAGATTGTTGTCCCAGTGTGGCAACAATCTAATTGTGCAGACGGTCTGCACAAATTGCAGGATAAAAGTTCATTGAACAAAAAAACTTTATAGGCTGTAATTTTCAATGAAAACAAAAACTTTACTTTTAACATTGTTGAGTTAAAAGGTGCAGAGGTGTTAGCAAATTGCGACACCTCTTTTCTTTTGCGAAAAACCTACTTGAAAAAATTTTCGTATCAGGTATAATAAAACTATCGAAAGCAGAGTGCTTCTGATAGAAAAGAAAGCGAGGTGCAGGTATGAGAAGCAAGAGTCCTGAACTTATGAGTGAGATAAAAAAATATATCGAGAATTATTACCTGCAAAACAGACAATCCCCATCGACTACAAAGATTGCTGAAGCTGTTGGCATTGCCAGAGGTACAGCATATAAATATTTGGTAGAGATGGCTGAGAAGAATATGATTGAGTACGACGGGCAAGAGATTAGTACCAATGTGACCCGTAAGTACAGTGGCGAACAGACACAGACACCGATTGTAGGTTCTATTCCTTGTGGTAGTCCTCAGTATGAGGAAGAAAATATTGAAGAATATGTATCACTTCCTACTGCTATTTTCGGCAAAGGAGATTTCTTTATATTAAGAGCAAGCGGTCAGTCTATGATTGAAGCAGGGATTGATGACGGCGACCTTGTGGTTGTCAAAAAGCAGGTAGAAGCCAATGAGGGCGATATAGTAGTTGCTCTTGTGGATAATCAGAATACATTGAAACGTTACTTCCGAGATGATGAGAATCAGAAAATCATTCTCCACCCGGAAAATAAGAGGATGAAAGACATCATTGTAGATGAGTGCTGCATTCAGGGTGTGGCTTGTCACATCATCAAAGAACTATAACAGAGGACAGACGAATGAGAACACTTGAAGGAATTCGCTATCTAATCAATTTGGATAGTGCGGAAATACAACAGAACTTTGCCGGAGGAGTTGCACCACCGGACAAGGTGGAGTCGGAGGTGGACACAACTTGAGTATTTATATGTCAAGAGCCGAGTTGGAAGAAATCAGCGAAGGCTTGATAACAGCTTATGCTAATAAGTTTAGCAATCGAGTGATTCAATCCATCGACATAGAACATTTCATTACAGAATTTCTTATGTTACGAATTGAATACGCTTCTTTCGCAGAAGATGATGCAGGCAGGATTGGTTTTCTGGCAGATGGAGCAACACCACTGCTGGTACATCAGGACGGAAAAATTATTCCCTTTGTTTTCCCGAAAGATACCATCGTACTTGATAAATTTCTTCTTGCTGAAAAGGAGCAGGGACGTCGCAGGTTTACAATGGCACACGAAGCGTCACATCATATTTTGAGTAAGATGTATGCAATGCCGAGTGAAGGACGCTTTCATGCAGAGTATGACAGTGAGCGTAGTTATTCCAAAGAGGAACTGGCTCAGATGTTTGCGTCTGTTGAGTGGCAGGCAGATACAATGGGAGCTTCGCTTCTTATGCCGAGAAGAATTATTGAAAATGCCTTGGCGAAATATAATCAGTCAAATCCGATAAGAGTTTATGGCGATAATACCATTACTTCAAAGGATAAAGCAGTTATCCGCAGAATGGCAGCTTATATCGGAGTATCTTATACAGCCTTGGTTATCAGATTGAGAGATATGGGGCTATTTGAGTATCACAATATCCTTGAGTACATTTCCAATGAGTTAAATTTGGGAGGTGTTTCACAATGAGGTTACAGACTCAGGTAGCACCTGAAATACAAAAGAGATTGCTTCTGTCAAGAGTGGAAGCAGAAAGTCTGAAGGAGCGTGATATTCTCTGCCCGACTTGCGGGTTCAGGATACAAAGAGTTTTTTCAGATGCAACCGGACATTTGAGTGTGAAGTGTCAGAAATGCAAGAATGTCCATATCTTAAATCTCGCTTACTTCCGCAGAATCCGCAGGAACGGATATAGTAGGAATTGCAGGCGATGAATATTACAAGTAAATATCGAAACGATTTCTAATCGAGTAAGCGGAGATAAGCAATTTATTTGCTAAACTACCAAGCACCGTACGAAGCCGGATAAGTGAAGAATAGAAGTATTCTTTGCTGTCCAGATTCGACGGTGCTTTTTTTGTTGCTGTTTTATTCGATTATGCTTCGTGCAGTATTAGGTCTTTTCCCTTACTTGGGAAAGGACTTTTATGTTTTATAACGCATGGCAGTGCCAGATAGCTGAGTACCCGTAATCTCCGAATTTTCTATATAAAAAAGCAATTTTAGAAAATTCAAAGGAGATTACGAAAATGACAAACAAACTTACATTAACAGAACAAGAAGAATTATTTGCAAAGGATTGTAAACTGATAAATCTTAAATACGAATATAACGGTTATACCGGAGATGAGAGATGGGCGATTATTACGGAATTATCGGTAAAAGAGCTTTGGGAGAAGTATCCACTTGTTATAGAAAGATATTCTCCGTTTGTTCATCTTTCCATTGCACAGGGAGAGGTAATTGATGATGCAAACCGAAATGAGGACAAGTATGCAAAGAGAAGCAGTCGCACACTTGACTGCTATGGATATGACGATGAAATGTCATCACAGTTCCATAAAGAACTTGCCATTATGTTTGACGACCCGTTTGAAAGAGCAGAAGAAGAAAGGCTTGAACTGGAAAGAGAAGAATTGTGTCAGTGTGAAATTAGAAAAGCAAGAATAGCACTTTCAATGTTGCAGCCACTTCAAAGGGAACGCCTTATGAAGAATGTGTGTTGCGGTCTGAGTTCCAGAGCGATTGCAAAGCAGGAGGGTGTATATTACAGCTCCGTAGATAAGTCTATTGCAGCGGCAAAGAAAAACTTTATCAAATTTTATGAAAATCTCTGATTTTGGGTGTGCATTTCAGCACCCTTTGTCCAAATGAGTGAAGGGGTTATTTCATTCCGGATACGAATGACACTTTAAAAATTTGATTCTTGTGAGGTTATGTATATGAAAGAAAAAATGATTTGTCGTGGGGATTTATTCTACTATGACTTTGGAGATAACTGTATATACCGACCAGATAGAGCACACTGCACGGCGTTTCAGTGCATGGCTTCCGCCGATACAGTGCACGCTTTCCGGTCATCAGTGCATGGATGATTATTCAGGTATAGG